>NZ_SPKJ01000087.1 GCF_009866965.1 Propylenella binzhouense
GTCCGCCGGCCTCCAATCCGGCAGACAGCTTGAATCATCTCAGCGCTGATTTGGGAATCCCGATTCAATTAGGTCGGGTAACGCTCTAATCCGATTCGATGATGGCGGCGTGACGCTCGCCAGCCCGTCCGTTCACGATCCGGCGAGGCATCCTCGATCCGCGCTCCGGGCCTCACCCTTATCACACGTTAAGGCCCGCGCCGCGCGATTGGTCCACGTTCAATCCGGGACGCGCAAGCAGACAGGAGGAGCGGCAATGCGGGATCGCCCGTTCGCCACCTGGCCGAGCCGGCCTTACGGTGCCTACCTGAGGATCCATGCCGCGGTTGCCGCCGCAGCGCGCGAGGGTCGCATCCTCTACACGCGCGAGATCGTCGAGGACATACTGAACGCGGCGCCCGGCATCTCGCTCGACCAGAGCCAGATCGAACACGCGCTCGTCCTGACCGCCGCAGCACAGGGCGTCCCACTCGTGATCGGGGATCGCGGCCCGGACGCCGCCAGGATCGCCAACCCGAAACGCGACGCCGCGGGCCGGCCCTCCGGCCGCAGGCCGGAGCGCGCCGCGCATGCCGGGGAAGAGGCGCGCTCATGGCATCGATAGCGATCCCGGCCACCGCGCTCAACGGGACCGCGCCGCTCCCCGGCCGCACGCGGGAGCCGCTGCCGGACCGGTCGGCGTCGGCCTGGCGGAACGCGCTTCTCGGCGCGCTTCCCATGCCCGAGATCCGCCTCCTGCTGCCCTTTCTCGTCGAGACGGAAATCCGGGCCGGAGAGACCCTCATCGAGCAGGACCGGGCGGTGGAGTCCTGCCACTTCATCGAGAGCGGCCTCGTCGCGCTCATCGCCTTCACGGGGGACAGGAAGCCCGTCCAGGTCGGCATGCTCGGAGCGGACGGGCTGGTCGGCGCTCCGGCCGCGCTCGCGAGCGAACAATCGCCTGTCCGGGCCGTCACGCAGACGCGGTGCACGACAAGCGTGATTCCGGCGGACCGGCTTCGCCAGCTCGCCGCCGAATGCCCGACGCTTCGCACGCTGGTGCTCGGCCAGCTCCGCAACCAGTTCCGCCAGTCCACGCGCTCCGCCGCATGCATCGCGCGGCACAGCCTGGAACAGCGCGTGGCGCGCTGGATTCTCGACGTGTCGGACCGGCTGGGACGCGATTCCGTCGAGCTGACCCACGATTTCCTCGCCTCGCTCCTCGGGGTCAGGCGCGCGAGCGTCACCTGCGCGCTGCACGTGCTGGAGGGCGAGCGCGCCATCATCGCGCGGCGGGGACAGCTCACGATCCGGGACCGCACGCGCCTCGCCGCCCTCGCCTGCGCGTGCTGAGCGGCGGCGCCCGCCCGCTCAGAGCTCGCCGGCGGCGACCGGCGCGGCGACCAGCCCGCGCTTCTTCAGGAGCGCTGCAGGGTCCGGATCGCGCCCGCGGAAGAGGCGGTAGGCCTCCTTCGGATCGCGCCGATAGCCGGCGGAATAGACGAATTCCCTGAGCCGCGCCGCGGCCGCCGGCTCGAACGCGTCGCCCGCCTCCTCGAAGGCCTCGAAGCCGTCGGCGTCGAGCACCTCCGACCAGAGGTAGGAATAATAGGCGGCCGAATAGCCGTCGCCGGCGAAGATGTGGGCGAAGTGCGGCGGACGGTGCCGCATCACGATCCCGGCCGGCATGCCGAGGCGCGCAAGCGCCGCGCGCTCGAAGGCGCCGATCTCCACCGCCTCCGGCTCCGGGCTCGCGTGGAGATCGAGATCGACGAGCGCGGACGCGACATATTCCACCGTCGCGAAGCCCTGGTTGAAGTTCCGCGCGGCGAGGAGCTTGGCAAGCAGCGCCTCCGGCATCGGCTCGCCGGTCGCCGCGTGGCGCGCGAAGCGTCGCAGGACCTCCGGCTGCTCCAGCCAGTGCTCGAAGAGCTGCGAGGGAAACTCGACGAAATCGCGCGAGACGTTGGTGCCGGCGATGAGCGGATAGGTGACGTCGGACAGGAGCCCGTGGAGGCCGTGGCCGAATTCGTGGAAGAGCGTACGCGCATCGTCGAAGGAAAGGAGCGTCGGCTCGCCTTCGCCGGCCTTCGAGAAGTTCGTCACATTGACGACGATCGGGCGGATGTCGCCGGCGAGCTTCTCCTGGACGCGGAAGGAGCTCATCCAGGCCCCGCTCCGCTTCGAGGCGCGCGCGAAATAATCGCCGAGGAACAGGCCGACGAACCGGCCGCCCGCATCGGTCACTTCGAAGGCGCGCACGTCCGGATGGTAGAGCGGAAGGTCGTGCCGCTCGCGGAAGCTCAGGCCGAAGAGCCGGCCGGCGGTGTCGAAGGCCGCCTCGATCAGCCGGTCGAGCTGGAAGTAGGGCTTCACCTCGCCTTCGTCGAAATCGAAGGCGCGCTTCCGCCGGCGCTCGGCGTAGAAGCGCCAGTCCCACGGCGCGATGGCGAAGTTCCCGCCTTCCGCCCGCACCAGCTCCTGGAGCGCGGCCTCTTCGCGGAGCGCCTGCTCGCGCGCCGGCCCCCAGACCGAGCGCAGCAGCGCGTAGGCCGCCTCCGGCGAGCCGGCCATCGTGTCGGCGAGACGGTAGGAGGCGAAGCTGTCGAAGCCGAGGAGCCGCGCGCGCTCGGCCCGCAGGCGCACCATCTCCGCCGCGATGGCGCGGTTGTCGGTGGCGCCGCCGCCCTCGCCGCGCGCCATCCAGCCCTTGAACGCCTGCTCGCGGAGGTCGCGCCGCGCCGAGAACTGCAGGAAGGGCTCGATCGAGGAGCGCGCGAGGGTGATGACGTGCTTGCCGGGAAGCCCCCGGTCGGCGGCGGCCCGCGCCGCGGCGGCGCGCAGGAAGGCCGGGAGCCCGGCAAGGTCCGCCTCGCCCTCGAGCACCAGCGCGAACGCCTTCTCGTCGGCGAGGACGTTCTGCGCGAACTGCGTGCCGAGCACCGACAGGCGTTCGTCGATCGCGGCGAGGCGGGCCTTCTCCGCCGCCCCGAGCCCGCCGCCGTTCCGCATGAAGATCGTGTGGTAGCGGTCGAGGACGCGCGCCTCCTCGGCGCCGAGCCCGAGCGCATCCATCCGGGCGTGGAGATCCGCGATCCGCCGGAAGAGCGCTTGGTTCTGGAACGTCGCCGTCCGGTGCCGCGCGAGCACGGGCGCCATTTCGCGCTCCACCGCCTGCAGCTGCTCGTTGGTGTCGGCGCCGGCGAGGTTGAAGAAGGTGGCGGAGACCCGGCGGAGCGCCCGGCCGCTCGCCTCCAGCGCGGCGATCGTATTCGCGAAGGTCGGCTCGCCGGGATCGGCCGCGATCGCGTCGATCTCGGCGCGCTGCTCCGCGAGTGCAGCCTCGAAGGCCGGGCGGAAGTGCTGCGGCCCGATTTCCGCGAAAGGCGGCAGGCCGAACGGCGTGGCCCAGTCCCCGAGCAGCGGATTGCCGGACCCTCGCACGGCCGCCCCGGCCGGCGCCGGCGCTCCCGCGGCGGATGCGTTCTCGTTCAAGCCGTGTCTCCTCCGCTTCGTCGCGCAGCGCCTATATGTGTCCGCCTTGCCTCGCTTTCACCACCCCGCTAGGGAACGGGCTCCTTTATCCCCTCCGGCAGAACGGTGCCATGAAGTTCACGCTGTCCTGGCTCAAGGACCATCTCGAGACCGACGCGAGCGCCGAGGAGATCGCCGAGGCCCTGACCCATCTCGGGCTCGAGCTCGAGAGTCTCTCCAATCCGGCCGACACGCTGCGGCCGTTCGTCATCGCCCGGGTGATCGAGGCGCGCCAGCATCCGAACGCCGACAGGCTCCGCGTCTGCCTGGTCGATCCGGGCTCGGGCAGCCCGGTGCAGGTCGTCTGCGGCGCACCGAATGCGCGCACCGGGATGACCGGCGTCTTCGCGCCGCCGGGAAGCTGGGTTCCCGGCACCGGCATCGAGCTCAAGGTCGGCACCATCCGCGGCGTCGAATCGAACGGCATGCTGGTCTCCGAGCGCGAGCTGCAGCTCTCCGACGAGCACGAGGGCATCATCGACCTGCCCGCGGACGCGCCCGTCGGCCAGCCCTATGCGCGCTGGATGGGCCTCGACGATCCGGTGATCGACGTCGCGGTGACGCCGAACCGCCCGGACGCGCTCGGAGTCTACGGCATCGCGCGCGACCTCGCGGCGAAGGGGATCGGACGGCTGAAGCCGGTCGAGGCGATGCCGGTGGCAGGCGCCTTCCCGAGCCCGATTCCGGTCGATCTCCGCTTCGAGGACCCGGCCAGCACGCCCTGCCCGCTCTTCGTCGGCCGCACCATACGCGGTGTCCGGAACGGACCGTCGCCGGCCTGGATGCAGCGCCGGCTGCGCGCGATCGGCCTCCGCCCGATCTCCGCGCTCGTCGACATCACGAACTACGTCACGCACGGCTATGGCCGGCCCCTCCACGTCTTCGACGCCGACAAGGTGACGGGAACGATCCATGCCCGGCTCGCCCGGGACGGCGAGACGATCGCGGCGCTCGACGGGCGGGTCTATGCGCTCGACGGCACGATGACCGTGATCGCCGACGATCACGGGCCGGAAAGCATCGCCGGCATCATGGGCGGAGAGCGCACCGGCTGCACCGAGGCGACGACCAGCGTCTTCCTGGAATCCGCCTATTTCGACCCGATCCGCACCGCCACGACCGGCCGCAAGCTCGGCATCAATTCGGATGCCCGCTACCGCTTCGAGCGGGGCGTGGACCCGGCCTTCGTCAAGCCCGGCGCCGAGATCGCGACGCGCCTCATTCTCGACCTGTGCGGCGGCGAGGCGTCCGACCTCGCCGTCGCCGGCGCCCCGCCGATCCGGAGCCGGTCCTATCCGCTCAGGATGGACCGCGTGAGAACGCTCGCGGGCATCGACATCCCCGTGGAGGACCAGATCGGCATCCTCGAGGCGCTCGGCTTCACGGTGGCAGGCACGGATGCCGAGATCGTCGCGGAGGTGCCGACCTGGCGGCCGGACATCGACGGCGAGGCGGATCTCGTCGAGGAGATCGTCCGCATCTATGGGCTCAACGCGATCGAGAACGTGCCGCTGCCTCGGCTCGAAGCCGTGACCGGCCGGCGGATCACGGTCGCGCAGCGCCGGCGCTTCCTCGCCGCGCGGGCGCTCGCGGCGCGCGGCTTCAACGAGGCGGTGACCTGGTCCTTTCTGCCCAGGACGCAGGCCGAGCTCTTCGGCGGCGGACAGCCTTCCCTCGTGCTCGCCAACCCGATCTCGACGGAGCTTTCCGACATGCGGCCGTCGCTCCTGCCGAACCTCGTCGCCGCGGCGGGGCGGAACTTCGCCCGCGGCTTCGCGGACGTCATGCTGTTCGAGGCAGGCCAGGTCTATGGCGGCGACCGGCCCGAGGACGAGCACCTCAACGTCACCGGGGTCAGGCGCGGCATGTCCGGACCGCGGCACTGGTCGGCGCCGCCGCGCCCCGTCGACGTCTTCGACGCCAAGGCCGACGCGCTCGCCGTGCTCGCGGCGGCCGGCGCGCCCATCGACAGGCTGCAGGTCGTCGCCGAGGGGCCGTCCTGGTACCATCCGGGCCGGGCCGGGTCGTTCATGCTCGGACCGAAGAACCGGCTGGCGAGCTTCGGCGAGCTGCATCCCCGCGTCCTCGACGCGATGGACGTGCCCGGCCCGCTCGTCGGCTTCGAGGTGGATCTCGATGCGGTTCCGCTGCCGAAATCGGCCCGCACCACCCGCCCCGCGCTCGCCGCGTCCGACCTCCAGGCGGTCCGGCGCGACTTCGCCTTCCTGGTGGACGCGGACGTGGCGGCCGAGCGACTGGTGCGCGCGGCGCGCGGGGCCGACAAGGCGCTCGTGCAGAACGTGAACGTCTTCGACGTCTTCACCGGGCCCTCGGTCGGCGAGGGCCGGAAATCCATCGCCCTCGAAGTCGTGCTGCAGCCTCGCGAGCGGACGCTCACGGACGAGGAGATCGACAAGGTGGCGCGCAGCATCGTGACGGCGGTCGAGAAGGCGACGGGGGGCCAGCTGCGGACCTGAGCGTCTTCGATTTCCCGCGTTCCGCCTTCGCACGCGAATCGGCGCGCTAAGCCGGCGAAGGCTTTCGCCGCGAACCGGCAAAACCTGGCGGCAACTGCCGCAGGCGCCGGGATTTCTGCACGGCTTGCCCGCGTTGCTTTGCAGAAGAGCGCCGGTCGGCTATCCATGCAGGATGAAGAACGGAAATTCGGAGGCCGGCGGGAACCGGCGCGACGAGCGCAAGGCGCGGCTGGCGCGGGCCCTCCGCGAGAACCTGAAGCGCCGCAAGACGCAAGGCCGGGACCGGGAGGGGCCCGTCCGTGGCGAGGAGGATTCCTCGCACCAATCCTGAACGCCGCGCGGCACACAGCCCGCGAGCCGGAGACATTCATGGACAGTATCCGCATTGTCGGCGGCAATCCGCTCAAGGGCGCGATCCCGATCTCGGGCGCGAAGAACGCCGCGCTGCCGCTCATGATCGCAAGCCTGCTCACGCCGGAGACGCTGACGCTCGAAAACGTGCCCGACCTGGCGGATGTCGGGCTCCTGAAGCGCATCCTCGCCAATCACGGCGTCGATTACAGCGTCGCCGGCAAGAGGCCGGGCGACCTGCCGAATGCCGGCCAGACGCTCGGGCTGACGGCGGCCGAGATCGTCGACACGACGGCGCCCTACGAGCTGGTGTCGCGGATGCGCGCGAGCTTCTGGGTGATCGGGCCGCTGCTCGCCCGGATGCACGAGGCGCGCGTCTCGCTGCCGGGGGGCTGCGCGATCGGCACGCGCCCGGTCGACTTCTTCCTCATGGGCCTCAGGGATCTCGGGGCCGAGATCGAGCTCGACCGCGGCTACGTGGTTGCGCGCGCCCCGGGCGGCCTCAAGGGCGGGCGGGTCCGCTTTCCGAACGTCTCCGTCGGCGCGACGCACACGATCATGATGGCCGCGACGCTCGCCGCCGGCGAGACGGTGATCGAGAACGCCGCGCGCGAGCCGGAGGTCGGCGATCTTGCCGAGTGCCTCACGAAGATGGGCGCGCGGATCGAGGGCGCCGGCACCGGCACGATCCATGTCGAAGGCGTCGCGGGGCTCAGGGGCGCGGTGCACCGGGTGCTGCCGGACCGGATCGAGACCGGCACCTATGCGATGGCGGTGGCGGCCGCGGGCGGCGACGTTGTGCTCAAGGGCGCGCATCCGGAGCTCCTGCAGTCCGCGCTCGACGTGCTCGGCACGGCGGGGGCCTCGGTGTCGCCGGCCGCGGACGGGATCCGGATCGTGCGCAACGGCGCGGGGCTCGCCCCGGTTTCGGTCACGACCGAGCCCTTCCCCGGCTTCCCGACCGATCTCCAGGCGCAGCTGATGGCGCTCGCGACCCGCGCGGAGGGCAGCTCGTCGATCACGGAGACAATCTTCGAGAACCGCTTCATGCACGTCCAGGAGCTCGCCCGGCTCGGCGCCGACATCCGCCTCAACGGCCAGACGGCCACGGTGCGCGGCGTGAAGAGCCTGAAGGGCGCGCATGTCATGGCGACGGATCTCCGCGCCTCCGTCTCGCTCGTGATCGCTGGCCTCACCGCCGACGGCGAGACGACGGTCAACCGCGTCTACCATCTCGACCGCGGCTTCGAGCGGCTGGAGCAGAAGCTTTCGGCCTGCGGCGCCGAGATCGAGCGCGTCCGCGGCTGAGGAAGGCGGCGGCCTTCGCCTCCGCCGGAGGGGGCCCTAGCTCTAGACGGGGAAGGTGCGCGGCAGCAGCCGGCGCATCCGCCAGCGGAAGGTGAGGGAGCGCGCGCCGAGGAAGACGAGGAGTGCCGCCCAGAGGCCGTGATTGCCCCAGACCGGCACCAGCACGGCCCAGGCGACGAGATAGACGGCCACGGAAAGCAGCATCATGTTGCGCATGTCGCGCGACCAGGTCGCCCCGATGAAGATGCCGTCCATCTGGAACGCGACGACGGCGGCGACCGGCGTGAGCGCCGCCCAGGGCAGATAGACCCGGGCGGTCTCCCGCACCTCCGGCGCAGTCGTCATGAGATCGATCAGCGCGCCGCCGGCAAGGCCGTAGACCAGCGCGACGGGGGTGGAGACCGCGAGGCCCCAGCCGATCGTGAGCTTCACGGTCCGCTCGAAGGCTGGCCGGTAGCGCGCGCCGACCGCGCGGCCGGCGAGATGCTCCGCGGCGGCGGCGAGACCGTCGAGGAAATAGGAGCCGGTCATGAAGAAGTGCATCAGGATGGCGTTCGCGGCGAGCACGACCGGCCCGAACGTCGTGCCCTGGCGCGTGAAGAAGGCGAAGGCGAAGAGGAGCGAGAACGAGCGCACCATCATGTCGGTGTTGAGGCCGGCCGTACGCTTCAGCCGCTCCGCGTCGAACACCCGGGCGAGCGGCGGACGGCCGCTCGCGAGCACGCTCCGCCAGGCGAGGAAGAGCCCGACGAGCGCGGTCGCGACCTCGGCCGCGACCGTCGCCCAGGCGACGCCTGCGACGCCCCAGCCGAGCCCCAGCACGAAGAGCACGTTCAGCCCGATATTGACGCCGTTGAGGAGCGTCTGCAGCAGGAGCCCCATCCCCGAGCGGCCGCGGCCGAGCATCCAGCCGAGCACCACGTAATTGACGAGGGCGAAGGGCGCGGAGAGGACGCGCACGTCGAAATAGATCCGGCCCGCGGCAAGCACCGCGCCCTCCGCGCCCATCGCGCCGAAGCCGAGCGCGGCGAAGGGCAGCTTCAGGAGGACCATCAGCAGCCCGGCGACGGCCGCGACCCCGAGCGCGCGCAGGAGCACCGCCTGCTCCTCCACGAGGTCGCTCGCGCCGACCGCCTGCGCCGTCAGGCCCGTGGTGCCGCCGCGCAGGAAGTTGAAGGTGGTGAAGAAGATGTCGAAGATGATCGCCGCGACCGCGATGCCGCCGATCAGCGCGGCATCGCCGAACTGGCCGATGACCGCCGTGTCGGCCACGCCGACGAGCGGCGTGGAGAGATAGGCGAAGGTCATCGGGATGGCGAGCCGGAGCACGCCGGCATGCGTCACGGCGAAGGGCCGCGCAGGCCCCGCGATCGGATCCGTCTCCTCGGCTGCCATGCGCCCACCCCGCCGCCAGACCGGCTGCTTAGCGCAGTCTCCGGGCGGAGCGCCACAGGCCGTCGACGCCCGCGATGCGACCGGCCCGCATCCCTGTTCAGTCGGCGCGGCGGGAGCCGAACCTGAAGAGACGCATCAGCACGAAGATCGGCACGACCACGACGGCGCCCATGGCGAGATAGGTCAGCGCCTGGTCGAAGAAGGCGAAGCCCATGTTCCAGATGCGCCACACGATGCGCTCGGCCCAGTAATAGAGCTGGACGGGGTGGATGTTGAGCGTGGCGAGCACCAGTCCGACCACGAAGGAGAGCACCAGCAGGCGGAAGAAGACCCGGATCGGGCTGTCCCCCAGGAATTGGCTCAACCGGTTCATCCCGCGCTCCGTGCTTGCCGGGGCTAGGTAGGAAAGTCCGCCGGAGCGCACAAGCGGCTCAGCCTTCCGACGGCAGCAGCCTGCGAAGGGTCTCGATGCGGTCGGCCTCGCCCGGCGGCTTGTCCCAGCGCAGGCGGTTGATGCGCGGAAAACGCATGGCGATGCCGGAGCGATGCCGCGTGGAGCGGTTGAGCCCCTCGAACGCGACTTCGAGGACGAGGCCGTGGGCGGGCTCCGCGCGTACCGCCCGGACCGGGCCGAACCGCTCGGTGGTGTTGTTGCGCACGAAACGGTCGAGCTCGCGCAGCTCCTCGTCCGTGAAGCCGAAATAGGCCTTGCCGACCGGCACCAGCTCCGGCGCCTCCTCCGGCCCGGCCCAGACGCCGAACGTGTAGTCCGAATAGAAGGACGAGCGCCTGCCATGGCCACGCTGGGCGTACATCAGCACCGCATCGACCGTGTAGGGATCCCGCTTCCACTTGAACCAGGGGCCCTTCGGCCGGCCGGGCACATAGGCGGAATCCCAGCGCTTCAGCATCAGGCCCTCGGCGACCTCGTCGAGGCGGTCGTCCTTCGGCGGCTCGGCCCTCAGCCTGGCGAGCGCGTCCCAGTCGTCGAACGCCACGATCGGGGAGAGGTCGATCCGGGGCGAGCCGGCGCGCGCGACGAACGCCTCCAGCCGCCGCCGGCGCTCCGCGAAGCCGAGCGGGCGCAGATCCTCGGTGCCGTCCTGCAGCAGATCGTAGGCGCGGATGAAGGCCGGATGGCTCTTCATGAGGCGCGGCGTGACCGTCTTGCGGTTGAGGCGCTGCTGCAGGTCGCCGAAGGGCGCGACGGCGATGCCGGTGCCGCTCTCGCGGCCGACGAGCAGCTCGCCGTCGATCGCGCCCTCGAAGGCGAGCTCCTCGAGCATGTCCGGGAAGGCGCCCGAAATGTCGTCGCCGGTGCGGGAATAGAGCCTGCGGACCCCCTTCTCCGAGACCGCCTGGACGCGGATGCCGTCCCATTTCCACTCCGCCGCATACGCGGCGGGATCGAGGCCCGGCAGCTCGGCCTCGTCGAGCGCCTGCGCGAGCATCACCGGGCGGAACGGCGCGAGCGCCTCGCTCACCGGGCGCGGGCCGCGGCCCTCGAGCCACGCGAACAGCGCCTCGTAGGGGGGCGCCAGTCCGTGCCAGATCTCCTCGATCTCGATCACGTCCTTCCCGCCAAGCCGGGCGAGCGCCTGCTTGGCGAGCCGGGCGGTGACCCCGACGCGGAGCTCGCCGGTGACGAGCTTCAGGAGCGCGTAGCGCCCGGACGCATCGAGGCCGTCGAGGCAGCGCTCCACGATCCGCGGCCCGTCGAGACGCGAGGCCGCGCCGAGCGCCTCGACCACGTCCGCGAGCGACAAGTCCGCGGCCGGTCCCGGCCGCTCCGGCCAGACGAGCGCGATCGTCTCCGCGAGATCGCCGACATAATCGTACGAATAGCCGAACAGGACCTCGTCCATCCGCTCGGTGACGAGCGCGCGGAGCATGGCCGGCTTCACGCTCGCGATGGAGAGATCGCCGGTGAGCGCCGCCAGCGCATAGCCGCGGTCGGGGTCCGGGGTGGTCCCGAAATGATCGACGAGGAGCCTGATCTTGCCGTTCCGCTGCGGCGTGAGCACGAGGCGGTCGAGCAAGGCGGCGAAGCGTTCCATGGCGGTCAATATAGGCGCGGCGACGGGCGGCGGCATCTCGGCGCCGGGGGCGGTGACAAGCCGGCTACGGAACCGATGCGGCGGACGCGAGTTGCTCAGGCCGAAGGCAAGAAACCGAGGCGGACATGCTGAAATGGGCTCTCATCTTCCTGGTGATCTCGCTCGTGGCGGGCGCGCTGGGCTTCTCGGGGATCGCGCGGGGCGCCGCCTCGATCGCCAAGTTCCTGTTCTTCCTCTTCCTGGTCCTGTTCGTCCTGGCGATCATCCTGATCTTCGCGACCGGATCGGCCCTGTTCTGATCGGCGCAGGGCGCCTCTATGCGGGCCGGCCCATCCTGGGCCGGCCCGTCGCATGAGCCCCCTCCGGTACAAGGGCCACAGCCGCCGCTCCGCGGCACCCCGGCTTCGCTTTCGAATTTTGAATGCAACCAACGTACTTCCGGCGCATTTACAGGCCCGGAACACCTGCTCAGCCGAGGAGCACCACAATGATCCGGTATTTCCTGACCCGCATGATCGCCTTTATCGCGCTCACGACTGCATCGACCGTCGTGATGGCGCTTCCGCACATGATGTAAGAGGAATTACGCGAACATCGCTTGCCGAAGAAAGCATTTTACAGGGGAATTACGAAGGCGCGCTTCAAGTATTCTAAAACGAAGCGGGCCATGCGGGCCGGATCCGAACGACCCCGCCGCCCGCACCGGCCGTCAAGGCCCGTCGCCGCGCCAAATTCCACAGATCGCGCTCGTCGGGACGACAGGGCTCGTCCAGCCTCGCAGAAAGGCAAGGCTGCGCTCGTGCGCTTCCCGGCTGTAGGAGCCGCAGGCATCGGCGGCGACGACGGTGTAGTAGCCGAGCGCCGCCGCGTGCCGGCACGTGAACTCCACGCCGATGTCGGTCGCGACGCCGGCCACCACCAGCGTGTCGACGCCCATCGTCCTCAGCCGGAGATCGAAGGGCGTATCGACGAAGATCGAGGGCTGGCTCTTCTCGATGACGAGATGATGCGGCGCCGGCGCCATCCCGTCGACGAACTCGGTCTCCTCCATGCCGCGCTGCATCGTCGGGGCGAGGTCGTCCGGGCGATCGACCTTCTGCTTCTTCATCAGGAAGAGGAGGAACGGCCCGGCCGTCAGCGCGAGCGGCGGCAGGACATGGCGGCTCCATGCGACGGGGATGCCGGCCGCGTCGGCGGCCTCGACGAGCCGAAGGGCATTGTCCCGGATCCGCGCAATCTCCGGAGCGCGGCCGGCGAGGCCCTTCTGCATGTCCCAGAGAAGAAGCGCGACGCGGCCCGGCTCCAGAAAATCCTCGAGCCGCAGCGGCACGCTTGCGCCTGAACGGAAGCCTTTCCGCACGAACCCTCCCGTCCCCTGCCGCCTCGCCCGGCCGGGCCGCTACGGCCTTGCCGGAACCGCCTCCGGCTGCGGCGCGGAACCCGCTTCCTCCGCAGCCCGGATCGCCCGCCATACCTGCTCCGGCGTGAGCGGCATGTCGAGGTGACGGATGCCGAGCGGGGCGAGCGCATCGAGGACGGCGTTCGTCACGGCGGAGAGCGCGCCGACCGCCCCGGCCTCGCCCGCACCCTTCACGCCGAGGGCGTTCTGCGCCGTCGGCACCTCGTTGCTTTCGAGCGCGAAGTCCGGAAAGTCGATCGCGCGCGGCATCCGATAGTCCTGGAACGAGGCCGTGACCAGCTGGCCGGTCTCGGCGTCGTAGCGGATCGCCTCGCCCGCCACCTGCCCGAAGCCCTGGGCGACGCCGCCATGGACCTGCCCCTTCACGAGCAGCGGATTGACGACGCGGCCCACGTCCTCGACGACGGTGTAGCGCGTCAGAAGCCATTCGCCGCTTTCGGGGTCCACCTCCGCCTCGCAGACATGGCAGCCGTTCGGGAAGGTTGCGCCGCGCGCGGAGACGATCGCCTTCTCGATCAGGCCGAGCTCGCTCGAGGGCGGCAGCCTGCCCGGCTCGAAGCTCGCGCGCGCCACCTCCTCGAGCGCGAGCGAGCGGTCGGTCCCGGCGATCCGGAAGCGGCCCTCGGCGAACTCGATGTCGCCCGGGTCCGCCTCGAGGAGACGGGCGGCGATCTCCCGGCCGCGGGCGACGATCTTGCCGGCGGCGCGGGCGAGCGCGGTTCCCCCGGCTGCGATCGAGCGGGAGCCGAACGTCCCCTTGCCGTGCGGCACGGCGTCCGTATCGCCGTAAAGGATCTCCACGCGGTCCGGGGCGAGGCCGAGCAGCTCGTGCGCGACCTGGCGGAAGGCGGTCTCGTGACCCTGGCCGTGATTGTGGGTCCCGAGCAGGATGGTCGCCCCGCCCGACGGATCGAACCGGATCTCGCACGCCTCCTCGCCCGGATTCTGCTCGGGGCCGCCGGCGATCTCGATCGGGTTCGCGATGCCGAGCCCGAGCAGCCTGCCCCTCTCCGCGGCCGCGCGCCGGCGCTCGGCGAAGCCGTCGAAATCGGCGAGCGCCAGCGCGCGCTCCATGTTGGCGGGGAAATCGCCGCAATCGTAGGTAAAGACGAGCCCCGTCCGATAGGGCATCTCCGACGGGCGGATCATGTTGCGCCGCCGGAGCTCGATCCGGTCGAAGCCGAACTCGGCGGCCGCCACGTCGATGATCCGCTCTATCGCATAGGTCGCCTCGGGGCGGCCGGCGCCGCGATAGGGGGCGGTCGGCTGGGTGTTCGTGTGGACGCCGATCACCTCGGCATGGATCGCCGGGGTCCGGTAGGTGCCGGCCAGCCCGCCGAGATTGTTGGTCGGCGAGTGCGGCGTGTTCATCGCCAGATAGGCGCCGAGATTGGCGATCGTGCGCACCCTGAGCGCCAGGAAGCGGCCGTCTCCGTCGAGACCCAGCTCGACGGAGGTGAGGTTGTCGCGGGCGTGATGGTCGCTGAGGAAGGATTCGCTCCGGTCGGCCTGCCAGCGGACCGGACGCCCGACGCGGCGCGCCGCCCAGAGCACGAGGATCTGCTCCGGATAGATGCTGCCCTTCATGCCGAAGGCGCCGCCGATATCCGGGGCGACGACCCGGATCCGGGATTGCGGCACGAAGAGCGCGTGCTCGGCGAGCTCGAGCCGCAGCCGGTGCGGGCTCTGCGTCCCGGAATGCAGCGTGTAGCGGCCGGTGCCGGGATCGAAGAGGCCGATCGCGTTCCGCGGCTCGAGGGTGTTCGCGGAGACCCGGGAGATCCGGAAATCGAGCCGCGCGACATGAGCGGCGGCGGCGAGCGCGCGGTCGACCGCGCCGCGGTCGCCCTGCTCGAACACGAAGGCCTCGTTGTCGGGCACGAGATCCGGCCAGACGGCGGGGGCCCCCGGCGCAAGCGCCTCGGCGGCGTCGGTCACCGCGGGAAGCTCCTCGTATTCGACGGCGACCCGCTCGGCCGCGTCGCGGGCCGCCTCGGCCGTCTCGGCCAGCACGATCGCGACGGCATCGCCGACGAAGCGCGCGCGGTCGACGGCAAGTGCGCGATAGGGCGGCTCCGCCATGGGCGAGCCGTCCCGCCGCCTGCGGCGGACAGCCGTCACCAGGCCGCCTATGCCGTCGGCCTCCGCGTCGCGGCCGGTGAGGACCGCGACGACGCCCGGGGCGGCGAGCGCCTCCGCGGCGTCGATCCGCCCGATCGCCGCGCTCGCATGGGGCGAACGGACGACCGCCATGAAGCATTCGCCGGCGAAGCGCAGATCGTCGGTGTAGTGCCCGCGGCCGCGCACGAAGCGATCGTCCTCGATGCGGCGCACCGGGCTTCCCACCCCGAACGCCGTCACCTCTGCCATCCTTTCGGGAATACCGCCGCTTTCCTGCCCACTGCCCCAAGCCCTCCGCCTGATCCGCCCGCCCTTCCTCGCCCAAGTCCGGCCGCGCTGCAACAAGCCGGGGAGGATTCCGCGGACCCCCTCGCGCCGGACGCGGAGCGGCGTAGCCAGACCCGGCCGGCGGCTGTAGAAGCGCGGCGATGCTCAACGCCTACCTTCTCGCCCTCGGCGGCCTGTTCCTCGCCCAGATCGCGCCGGGCCCGAACCTCATGGCGGTCGCCGGGGCCGCGCTCGGCCAGGGCCGGCGCATCGCGTTCTTCGTGGCGCTCGGCATCGCGAGCGCGATCCTGGTCTGGATGAGCCTCGCCACGTTCGGGCTCGCCGCGCTCCTCGCCATCCATCCCGGGCTCCTCACGGCGATGAAGCTCCTCGGCGGCGGCTATCTCTGCTTCGTCGCGCTGAGGGCGTTCCGCGCCGCCTGGATCGGTCTCCCCCCGCGCCTCGGCGCCGAGCGGGCAACATGGACCCGCGCGCAGGCCTGGCGGCGCGGCATCCTCGTCAACCTCACCAACCCGAAATCGGCACTCGCCTGGACGGCGCTCGCCACCTTCCTCTACGGGTCCGGCCTTTCCGCGCCGGCCGTGCTCGCCTTCGCGCCGCTCGGCTGCCTCTCGGCGCTCATCGTCTACGGCAGCTACGGCACGCTGTTCTCGAGCGGGCTGGCGAAACGCGCCTATGCCCGCTTCGCCCGCGCGATCGAGGCGCTGTTCGGGCTCGCCTTCGGCGCGATCGGGGCCGAGCTCCTCGCCGACGGCATCGGCGAGGTCGCGACGCGGTGATCCGCGAGCCGCCAGCCTCGCGTTGACTTGGCCGCCCCTTTCACCCTATATCGCGCTCGGCTCATCGGGCGCGGCGTCAGCGTCGCCTCCGGCCTGTTCCCGAACATCGATGCGGCGGCTCCCGGGCGGAGCGCGGCCGCGTCCCCGAACGAAGGGTCGCCCCCGCGGCGGCAGACGAGATGAAGCGAACCTATCAACCGAGCCGGCTGGTCCGGAAGCGCCGCCACGGCTTCCGCGCCCGCATGGCGACCCAGAACGGCCGGAAGGTGCTGGCCCGCCGGCGCGCCAAGGGCCGGAAGCGCCTGTCGGCGTGAGCCGGACCGGGCGCCGATGGAGCGCCTGAAGAAGAGGCGTGATTTCCTTGCCGCCGCGAAAGGTCGCAGGACCGCGCGGCGCGCTTTCGTTATGGAGACGCGCGATCGCGGCGACGGCGGACCGGTGCGCTTCGGCTTCACCGTCTCCAAGCGCACCGCGAAGAAGGCGGTCGAACGCAATCGCATTCGCCGCCGCCTCAAGGAGGCCGTCCGCCTCGCACCGGCGGAGGCGGCGGGGCGGGGCTTCGACCATGTGCTCGTCGGTCGCCGCGCGGTGCTCGACGCCGATTTTGCCGCTTTGAGAGCGGATCTTCAGAGCGCGCTCCAGGAAGCCACCGGACCGGCGCGACGGAAGGACGGGCGGAGACCGATCCGATGAACAGCAACCGCAACACCATGATCGCGATCGCCTTGTCGATCGCGGTGCTGCTCGCGTGGCAGTATTTCGTCGCCGGGCCCAAGATGGAGGCCCAGCGGCAGCGCGAGGTCGCGGAGCAGCAGCAGAAGGCTGCGGAGCCTTCGCCCTCGGCGACAGCCCAGAACGAGGCCGGACAGCCGGCGGCGGGAACCGCGCCGGCACCCGGAGCGGCACCGGGAGCGGCACCGGGAGCGGCGCCCGGCAGCGCGGGGCCGGCCGCCCCGGCCG
>NZ_SPKJ01000088.1 GCF_009866965.1 Propylenella binzhouense
CGTCAGCGTCGTCTTGCCGTGATCGACATGACCGATCGTGCCGATGTTCACATGCGGCTTCGTGCGCGCAAATTTTTCCTTAGCCATCAGCTTACTCCATGCGATTCTTCGACCTAAGCCTCAGCTCAGGCATATTTCGACTGAATTTCCTGCGCCACCTGGCTCGGCACCTGCGAGTAGTGGTCGAACTGCATCGTGTACTGCGCGCGACCCTGGCTCATCGAGCGCAGCGTGTTGACGTAGCCGAACATGTTGGCGAGCGGCACCATCGCGTTCACGACGACCGCGTTGCCGCGCATCTCCTGGCCCTGCACCTGCCCGCGCCGGGAGTTGAGGTCGCCGATGACGGAGCCGGTATATTCCTCCGGCGTCACCACCTCGACCTTCATGATCGGCTCGAGCAGGACCGGGCGGCCCTTCTGCGCCCCCTCGCGGAAGGCCGCGCGGGAGGCGATCTCGAAGGCGAGCACCGAGGAATCGACCTCGTGATACGCACCGTCGAGGAGGGTCGCCTTGATGTCGACCATCGGGAAGCCGGCGATCACGCCGTTGTTCATCACGCTCTCGATGCCCTTCTGGACGCCGGGCACGTATTCCTTCGGGACCGAGCCACCCACGACCTTGCTGTCGAAGGCGAAGCCGGCACCCGGCTCCTGCGGCTCGAAGCGGATCTTGACGCGCGCGAACTGGCCCGAACCGCCGGTCTGCTTCTTGTGCGTGTAGTCGATCTCCGCCACCTGCGTGAGCGTCTCGCGGTAGGCGACCTGCGGCTGGCCGACGGTCGCGTCCACCTTGAACTCGCGCTTCATGCGGTCGACGATGATGTCGAGATGGAGTTCGCCCATCCCGGCGATGATCGTCTGCCCGGACTCCTCGTCGGTCTTCACGCGGAAGGACGGATCCTCCTGCGCCAGACGGTTCAGCGCGATGCCCATCTTCTCCTGGTCGGCCTTCGAATTCGGCTCGATCGCGATCTCGATGACCGGCTCGGGGAACTCCATCCGCTCCAGGATGACCGGCTTGGTCGGATCGCAGAGCGTGTCGCCCGTCGTCGTCTCCTTGAGGCCGACCACGGCGACGATGTCGCCGGCATAGGCCTCCTTGATCTCCTCGCGCTGGTTGGAGTGCATCAGCAGCATGCGGCCGATGCGCTCCCGCTTCTCCTTCACCGTGTTCATCAGCATCGCGCCGGACTGGAGCTGGCCCGAATAGATGCGGCAGAAGGTGAGCGAGCCGACGAAGGGATCGTTCATGATCTTGAAGGCGAGCATCGAGAGCGGCTCGCTGTCCGAGGACACCCGCTTCACCTCGTCGCCGGTCTTCGGATCGATGCCGCGGATCGCCGGCACGTCGACCGGGCTCGGCAGGTAGTCAACGACCGCGTCGAGAAGCGGCTGCACGCCCTTGTTCTTGAAGGCCGAGCCGCAGAACACCGGATAGAAGGCCACATCGCAGGTGCCGCGGCGGACGAGCGCGCGCAGCCCCTCCTCGTCGGGCTCGTTGCCCTCGAGATAGGCCTCGGTGGCGGCCTCGTCGATCTCGACCGCGGCCTCGACCAGCTTCTCGCGCCACTCCTTGGCGCGGTCGAGCATGTCGGCCGGAACGTCGCGGATCTCCCACTCGGCGCCGAGCGTCTCGTCCTTCCAGATGAGCGCCTTCATGTCGACGAGGTCGACGACGCCCTTGAACTCGCTCTCCGCGCCGATCGGCAGCTGCATGACGACCGGCGTCGCGCCCAGGCGGTCGCGGATCATGTCGACGCAGCGGTAGAAGTCGGCCCCGATCTTGTCCATCTTGTTGACAAAGATCATGCGCGGCACGTGGTATTTGTCGGCCTGCCGCCACACCGTCTCGGTCTGCGGCTCGACGCCCGCATTGGCGTCGAGAAGCGCGATCGCGCCGTCGAGGACGCGCAGCGACCGCTCCACCTCGATGGTGAAGTCGACGTGCCCGGGCGTGTCGATGATGTTGAGGCGCCGCTTCTTGCCGTCGCGCCCCTGCCAGAAGGTGGTGGTCGCGGCCGACGTGATCGTTATGCCGCGCTCCTGCTCCTGCTCCATCCAGTCCATGGTGGCGGCGCCCTCATGGACCTCGCCCATCTTATGGCTCTTGCCGGTATAGTAGAGGACCCGCTCCGTGGTCGTCGTCTTTCCGGCATCGATGTGCGCCATGATGCCGAAATTGCGGTAGTCCTCGATCTTGTAGTCGCGAGCCATCGTCATCGACCCTTGTTCGGAGTTACCAGCGGTAATGCGAGAAGGCGCGGTTCGCATCGGCCATGCGATGCGTGTCTTCGCGCTTCTTCACGGCATTGCCGCGATTGTTGGCGGCGTCGAGCAGCTCGCCGGAAAGACGGTCGACCATCGTACGCTCGTTGCGGGCACGCGCGGCGGAGATCAGCCAGCGGATCGCGAGCGCCTGCCGGCGCTCGGTCCGGACCTCGACCGGGACCTGGTAGGTGGCGCCGCCGACGCGGCGCGAACGCACCTCGATCTGCGGCATGACATTCTCGAGCGCCTGATGGAACGCGCCGACCGGGTCCTGGCGCGTCTTGCGCTCGATCTCGGTCAGGGCGCCGTAGACGATCGCCTCGGCCGCGGACTTCTTGCCCGCATGCATGACCGAGTTCATGAATTTCGAGATCACGATGTCCCCGTATTTCGGGTCCGGGATGATCTCGCGCTTTTCGGCGCGGTGACGTCGCGACATGAACGACTTCCTTGAACCTTCGAAACCTCAACCCGGCAGCAGGCAAGCCGACGCCCGCGCCACTCGACCGCTCACTTCGGCCGCTTCGCGCCGTATTTCGACCGGCGCTGCCGGCGATCCTTGACGCCCTGCGTATCGAGCACGCCGCGGAGGATGTGATAGCGGACACCCGGAAGGTCCTTCACGCGTCCGCCGCGGATCATCACCACCGAGTGCTCCTGGAGGTTATGCCCCTCGCCCGGAATGTAGCCGATCACTTCGTAGCCGTTGGTCAGGCGCACCTTCGCGACCTTCCGCAGCGCCGAGTTCGGCTTCTTCGGGGTCGTGGTGTAGACGCGCGTGCAGACGCCCCGCTTCTGCGGATTCGCGTCGAGCGCTGGGACCTTGTTGCGCCGCGGCTTGTCGTTCCGCGGCTTGCGGATCAGCTGGTTGATCGTCGGCATCTATCGTTCCGGCCTCGTGGGCAAAAGCCCGCTGATAAACGAAGAAAACAACACCGACCGCGGTGACGCGGCGGTGCAGCAAGACAGAGGATCACAGGCGAACCCGCGATCATGCATCGCATGTTTCGTGTCGGACCAAAGCAGCGTCTAAGCCGACTTGATCCCCCGCTTTGGACGCAAGGAATCGATGGTTCGGCCTACCGCCTGCCCAGTGGTGGGCCCCATCTAGACGCTGACAGACGGAACGTCAACCCTCGGGGCCGGCAAAATTCCGCCCGCGCCGGCCGGGAGGCCCTCAGAGAAGGTACGGGACGGCCGCCAGCGCGGCATAGCCCGCAGTGAGGGAGAGGAACAGGATGGTACGCCAGAAGATGCCGATACGCATGTCACCAGGTCCGAAGCGCTACGATCGTCGAGCGCCGGACGGACGCGACCCAAAGCCGTTCCGAGGCCGGGTTCCGGTGACGTCGCAGGCGGGGAGATCGATCAAGGTCGCGGGTTTCTAGAGGAACGATGGTCGCCTCCACAATCACCCGAATCTGGTTTCCATTTGGTTGTCGGACGCCGTTGCCCCGGCGCAACAAGAGCGCCTTCGAAAGAAGGAGGGGCCGCCCGAAGGCGGCCCCCTTGGCTTCACACGGAGGGCGGATCACTCGGCCGGCGAGGCCGTGAGATCCTCGAGCGCGGGCTGCACGGCCGCCCCCTTCTTCTCCTCCTCGAGGATGAGCTCGTCGCGGCGGCCCGCGATCTGCCGCAGGCGGTTCATCATGCCGCCGGTCCCCGCCGGGATGAGGCGGCCGACGATCACGTTCTCCTTCAGGCCCTCGAGCGTATCGACCTTGCCGTTGACGGCGGCATCGGTGAGGACGCGCGTCGTCTCCTGGAAGGACGCGGCGGAGATGAAGGACCGCGTCTGCAGGCTGGCCTTGGTGATGCCGAGCAGCACGGGGGTACCGGTCGCCGGCTCCTTGCCGTCCTCGAGCAGCTTCTCGTTGACCTCGTCGAGCTCGATCCGGTCGACCTGCTCGCCCGCGATGTACTCGCTGTCGCCGGCGTTCTCGATCTCGACCTTCTGCAGCATCTGGCGGACGATCACCTCGATGTGCTTGTCGTTGATGAGCACGCCCTGCAGCCGGTACACCTCCTGCACCTCGTTGACGAGGTAGGCCGCGAGCTCCTCGACGCCCTTGATCGCCAGGATGTCGTGCGGGGCCGGCAGGCCGTCCAGGATGTAGTCGCCCTTCTCGATCGTGTCCCCCTCCTGGAGGTGGAACGGGCGACCCTTCGGGATCAGGTATTCGATCGGCTCCGCGCCCTCTTCGAGCGGCTCGATCACGATCCGGCGCTTGTTCTTGTAGTCGCGCCCGAACCGGACCGTGCCGGCGATCTCGGAGATGATGGCGTGGTCCTTCGGCCGCCGCGCCTCGAAGAGCTCCGCCACCCGCGGCAGACCGCCGGTGATGTCGCGCGTCTTGGCGCTCTCGAGCGGGATACGTGCGAGCACGTCGCCCGGATTGACCTTGGCGCCCGGATCGACCGACAGGATCGCGTCGACGGAGAGCTGGTAGCGCGCCTCGCCGCCCCGCTCGAGCTTGATCACGTCGCCCTCGGCGGTGCGGATCACCATTGCCGGGCGAAGGCCGGCGCCACGCGGATGCGCGCGCCAGTCGACGACCTGCCGCTTGGTGATGCCCGTCGATTCGTCGGCCGACTCGATCACCGACACGCCCTCGAGCAGATCCTCGTACTCGACCACGCCGCCCACTTCCGTGAGCACCGGCCGGGTATAGGGATCCCATTCCGCGATGCGCTGGCCGCGCCGGATCGTGTCGCCCTCGTCGACGAAGAGGCGCGCGCCGTAGCTGACGCGGTGGCTCGCCCGCTCCTCGCCCCCCTCGTCGAGGATGATGACCTGCATGTTGCGGCCCATCACCACGAGACGTCCCTCGGAATCGCGCACCACGGCACGGTTGCGGATCGTCACCCGGCCGTCGAAGCTCGATTCGATGAAGGACTGGTCCACCACCTGCGCCGTTCCGCCGATGTGGAAGGTGCGCATGGTGAGCTGGGTGCCAGGCTCGCCGATCGACTGCGCCGCGATGACGCCGACCGCCTCGCCCATGTTGACGGGCGTGCCGCGGGCGAGGTCGCGCCCGTAGCAGCGGCCGCAGACGCCGTACTTCGTCTCGCAGGTCAGCACCGAACGGATCTTGATCGCCTGGACGCCGGCCGCCTCGATGGCCTCGATGTGCCGCTCCTCGATCATCTCGTTGAACGGCACGATCACCTCGCCGGTCCTCGGATCGCTGACGTCCTCCGCCGCGGTGCGGCCGAGCACCCGCTGCCCGAGCGACGCGATCACCTGGCCGGCATCGACGATGGCCTGCATCGTCAGGCCCCGCTCTGTGCCGCAATCCTCGGCCGTGATGATGCAGTCCTGCGCGACGTCGACGAGACGGCGGGTCAGGTAGCCGGAGTTGGCCGTCTTCAGGGCGGTGTCGGCGAGGCCCTTGCGGGCACCGTGCGTGGAGTTGAAGTACTCCAGCACCGACAGGCCTTCCTTGAAGTTCGAGATGATCGGGCTCTCGATGATCTCGCCCGACGGCTTGGCCATGAGGCCGCGCATGCCGGCGAGCTGCTTCATCTGCGCCGGCGAGCCGCGGGCGCCCGAATGCGACATCATGTAGATCGAGTTGATCGGCTTCTGACGCTTGGTCTCCGGATCGAACTCGACCGCCTGGATGCGCTTCATCATCTCGTCGGCGACCTTGTCGGTGCACTTGGCCCAGGCGTCGACGACCTTGTTGTACTTCTCGCCCTGCGTGATCAGGCCGTCATTGTACTGCTGCTCGTACTCGGTCGCGAGGCGGCGCGTCTCCTCGACGAGATTCGCCTTCGTCTCCGGGATCACCATGTCGTCCTTGCCGAACGAGATGCCGGCCTTGCAGGCCTGGGTGAAGCCAAGCTGCATGATCCGGTCGCAGAAGATCACGGTCTCCTTCTGGCCCGTGTGCCGGTAGACCGAATCGATCATCCGGCTGATCTCCTTCTTCGTCATCAGCTTGTTGCAGACGTCGAAGGGCACGTTCGGATGCTTCGGCAGGAGCTCGCCGATCATCATGCGGCCGGGCGTGGTCTCGTAGATCTGCGAGGTCTCCCTGCCCTCCGCATCGACCGACTTGTAGCGGCCGCGGATCTTGGCGTGGAGCGTCACGGCGCCGGTCTCGAGCGCATGCAGAAGCTCGCCCATGGAGCCGAACGCCATGCCCTGCCCGGGCTCGTTCTCCTGCATGATCGACAGGTAGTAGAGCCCGAGGACGATATCCTGCGACGGCACGATGATCGGCTGCCCGTTGGCCGGGTGCAGGATGTTGTTCGTCGACATCATCAGGACGCGCGCCTCGAGCTGCGCCTCCAGCGACAGCGGCACGTGGACCGCCATCTGGTCGCCGTCAAAGTCGGCGTTGAAGGCCGCGCAGACGAGCGGGTGGAGCTGGATCGCCTTGCCCTCGATGAGCGTCGGCTCGAAGGCCTGGATGCCGAGGCGGTGGAGCGTCGGGGCCCGGTTCAGGAGCACCGGATGCTCGCGGATGACCTCGTCCAGGATGTCCCAGACCTCCGGCTTCTCCTTCTCGACGAGCTTCTTCGCCTGCTTCACCGTCGACGAGTAGCCCTTCGCGTCGAGCCGCGCATAGATGAACGGCTTGAAGAGCTCGAGCGCCATCTTCTTCGGCAGGCCGCACTGGTGCAGCTTGAGCTCCGGGCCGACCACGATGACCGACCGGCCGGAATAGTCGACGCGCTTGCCGAGCAGGTTCTGGCGGAACCGGCCCTGCTTGCCCTTCAGCATGTCGGAGAGCGACTTCAGCGGCCGCTTGTTGGTGCCCGTGATGACGCGCCCGCGCCTGCCGTTGTCGAAGAGCGCGTCGACGGCCTCCTGCAGCATCCGCTTCTCGTTGCGGATGATGATGTCGGGCGCCCTCAGCTCGATCAGCCGCTTGAGGCGGTTGTTCCGGTTGATGACGCGGCGGTAGAGGTCGTTCAGGTCCGAGGTCGCGAAGCGGCCGCCGTCGAGCGGCACGAGCGGCCGCAGGTCCGGCGGGATCACCGGAACGACGGTCATGATCATCCATTCCGGGCGGTTGCCGGACTGGACGAAGGCCTCGATCAGCTTCAGCCGCTTGGCGAGCTTCTTCGGCTTCAGCTCGGATTTCGATTCCGCGATCTCCTGGCGGAGCCGGCCGATCTCCTTCTCGAGGTCGAGCTGCATCAGGAGCTCGCGGATCGCCTCCGCGCCGATCATGGCGGTGAAGCTGTCCGCGCCGTACTGGTCCTGCGCCTCGAGATACTCGTCCTCGGAGAGGAGCTGCTTCTCCTTGAGCGGCGTGATGCCGGGCTCGACGACGATGTAGTGCTCGAAATAGAGCACGCGCTCGATGTCCTTCAGCGTCATGTCGAGCATGAGGCCGATGCGGGACGGCAGCGACTTCAGGAACCAGATGTGGGCGACCGGCGCGGCGAGCTCGATATGGCCCATGCGCTCGCGGCGGACGCGCGCGAGCGTGACCTCGACGCCGCACTTCTCGCAGATGATGCCCTTGTACTTCATGCGCTTGTACTTGCCGCACAAGCACTCGTAATCCTTGATCGGGCCGAAGATCCGCGCGCAGAACAGGCCGTCGCGCTCCGGCTTGAACGTACGGTAGTTGATCGTCTCCGGCTTCTTGATCTCGCCGTAGGACCAGGACAGGATCTTCTCGGGACTTGCGATCGAGATGCGGATCTGATCGAAGGTCTGCGCCTGGACCTGCGGGTTGAAGATGTTCATGACCTCTTGGTTCATGCGGTCACTCCTTAGCCCTTTCGGCATGCCCTCGTGCGGAGGGCGGGTCGCCGCGCGCAGATCGGCGCAGCGCTGATTTCACGAATTCGGCCGGGACGCCCGCGCCGGGCGTCCCGCATCTCTCGTCTCACTCCGCGGCGTCGCGCTGGCTGTAGTCGTCGGGCAGCTGCGGCCGGTTGGCCGTATCCTGCAGCTCGACGTTGAGGCCGAGCGAGCGCATCTCCTTCACGAGCACGTTGAAGCTCTCCGGGATGCCGGCCTCGAACGTGTCGTCGCCGCGCACGATCGCCTCGTAGACCTTGGTGCGGCCCGCGACGTCGTCCGACTTCACGGTCAGCATCTCCTGCAAGGTATAGGCCGCGCCGTAGGCTTCCAGGGCCCAGACCTCCATCTCGCCGAAGCGCTGGCCGCCGAACTGCGCCTTGCCGCCGAGCGGCTGCTGGGTGACGAGGCTGTACGGGCCGATCGAACGGGCGTGGATCTTGTCGTCCACGAGATGGTGCAGCTTCAGCATGTAGATGTAGCCGACCGTCACGTTGCGATCGAAGACGTCGCCCGTCCGCCCGTCATAGAGACGGCTCTGGCCGGAGCGGTTGAGCCCCGCCTTCTCCAGCAGGCGGACGATGTCCTCCTCCTTCGCGCCGTCGAAGACCGGCGTCGCGATCGGGACGCCCTTCTTCAGCTGGCCGGCGAGCCGGAGCACGGATTCGTCGTCGAAGCTCGAGACCGGCTCGTTCTTCGCGTTGTCGTCGTAGAGATCCGACAGCATCCCGCGCAGCGCCTGCATTCCGCCCGTGCGGCCGTACTCCTCCGCAAGGTCGCCGATCCTCTGCCCGAGGCCGGCGCATGCCCAGCCGAGATGCGTCTCGAGGATCTGCCCGACATTCATGCGGCTCGGCACGCCGAGCGGGTTCAGCACGATGTCGACATGCGTGCCGTCCTCCAGGAACGGCATGTCCTCGATCGGCACGATCCGCGACACGACACCCTTGTTGCCGTGGCGGCCGGCCATCTTGTCGCCGGGCTGGATCTTGCGCTTCACCGCGACGAAGACCTTGACCATCTTCATCACGCCGGGGGGCAGCTCGTCGCCGCGCTGGAGCTTCTCCACCTTGTCGATGAAGCGGGTCTCCAGGCGCTTGCGGCTCTCGTCGTACTGTGCCTTGAGCGCCTCGACCGTCGTCATCAGCTGGTCGTCGGCGACCGCGAACTGCCACCATTGCGAACGCGGATGCTCGGCGAGCACCTCGTCGGTGATCTCGACGCCCTTCTTGAAGCCCTTCGGACCCGACATCCCGACCTGCCCCTTCAGGAGCTCGGCGAGACGCCCGTAGATGTTGCGGTCGAGGATCGACTGCTCGTCATCGCGGTCCTTGGCCAGCCGCTGAATCTCCTCGCGCTCGATCGCCATGGCGCGCTCGTCCTTCTCCACGCCGTGGCGGTTGAAGACGCGCACCTCGACCACCGTGCCGTAGGTGCCGGGGGGCATCCTGAGCGACGTGTCGCGGACGTCGGAGGCCTTCTCGCCGAAGATCGCGCGGAGGAGCTTCTCCTCCGGCGTCATCGGGCTCTCGCCCTTCGGCGTGATCTTGCCGACGAGGATGTCGCCCGGATTGACCTCGGCGCCGACATAGACGATGCCCGCCTCGTCGAGGTTCTTCAGCGCCTCCTCCGAGACGTTCGGGATGTCGCGCGTGATCTCCTCCGGCCCGAGCTTCGTATCCCGCGCCATCACCTCGAATTCCTCGATGTGGATGGACGTGAACACGTCGTCGCGGACGATCCGCTCGGAGAGCAAGATCGAATCCTCGAAGTTGTAGCCGTTCCACGGCATGAACGCGACGAGCACGTTGCGGCCGAGCGCGAGATCCCCGAGCTCCGTCGAGGGTCCGTCGGCGATGACCTCGCCCTTGCGAACGCGGTCGCCGACGCTCACAAGCGGGCGCTGCGTGATGCAGGTCGACTGGTTCGAGCGCTGGAACTTCTGCAGCCGGTAGATGTCGACGCCCGACTGGGCGGCGTCGACATCCTCGGTCGCGCGCACCACGATGCGGGTGGCGTCGACCTGGTCGACCACGCCCGTGCGGCGCGCGGCGATCGCCGCGCCGGAATCGCGCGCCACGATCGGTTCCATGCCGGTGCCGACGAACGGCGCCTCGGCACGCACCAGCGGCACGGCCTGACGCTGCATGTTCGAACCCATGAGCGCGCGGTTGGCGTCGTCGTTCTCGAGGAACGGGATGAGCGCCGCGGCGACGGAGACGAGCTGCTTCGGCGACACGTCCATCAGGTCGACCTTCTCGCGCGTCACCATCGAGACGTCGCCGCTGTGCCGGCAGGTGACGAGCTCGTTGATGAAGCGGCCCTCGCCGTCGAGCGGAGCGTTCGCCTGGGCGACCGTGTACTTCGCCTCCTCCATCGCGGAGAGATAGACGACTTCGTCGGTTACCCGACCGTCCACGATCCTGCGGTACGGGCTCTCGATGAAGCCGTATTTGTTGACGCGCGCGAAGGTCGCCAGCGAGTTGATGAGGCCGATATTCGGGCCTTCCGGGGTCTCGATCGGGCAGATCCGGCCGTAATGGGTCGGATGCACGTCACGGACCTCGAAGCCCGCGCGCTCGCGCGTGAGACCGCCCGGACCGAGCGCGGAGAGGCGCCGCTTGTGCGTGATCTCCGACAGCGGGTTGGTCTGGTCCATGAACTGCGAGAGCTGCGAGGATCCGAAGAACTCGCGGACCGCGGCGGCGGCCGGCTTCGCGTTGATCAGGTCCTGCGGCATGACCGTGTCGATCTCGACGGAGGACATGCGCTCCTTGATCGCGCGCTCCATCCGGAGCAGCCCGACGCGGTACTGGTTCTCCATCAGCTCGCCGACCGAGCGCACGCGCCGGTTGCCGAGATTGTCGATGTCGTCGATCTCGCCGCGGCCGTCGCGCAGGTCCACAAGCGTCCGGATGACGGAGAGGATGTCCTCCTTCCGCAGGATCCGGACCGTGTCGGCGGCGTCGAGGTCGAGCCGCATGTTCATCTTCACGCGGCCGACCGCCGAGAGGTCGTAGCGCTCCGGATCGAAGAACAGCGAATGGAACATCGCCTCCGCCGTCTCGATCGTCGGCGGCTCGCCCGGGCGCATGACCCGGTAGATGTCGAAGAGCGCGTCCTCGCGGTTCTCGTTCTTGTCGGCGGCGAGCGTGTTGCGGATGTAGCCGCCCACGTTCACGTGGTCGATCTCGAGGAGCGGCAGCTCGATCTGGCCGATCTCGTCGAACTTTGCGAGCGTCTTCTCGTTGATCTCGTCGCCCGCCTCGGCATAGATCTCGCCGGTCTGGTAGTTGACGATGTCCTCGGCGAGATAGCGGCCGACGAGCGCATCGGGGGAGATGCGGAGCGCAGTGACGCCCTTCTCCTTGATCTGGCGCGCCATCCGCGCCGTGACCTTCTTGCCGGCCTCGACGATCACCTCGCCGGACGCCGCGTCCACGAGGTCCTCGTTCGGCTTGGCGCCGCGAAGCTTCTCCGGATCGAACGGCAGCCGCCAGGAATCGCCGTCCCGCGTCGCGGTGACGTGGTCGTAGAAGGTCGCGAGGATCTCCTCGCCGTCCATGCCGAGCGCCATCAGCAGCGACGTCACGGGGATCTTGCGGCGGCGGTCGATGCGCGCGTGCACGATGTCCTTGGCGTCGAACTCGATGTCGAGCCAGGAGCCGCGATAGGGGATGATGCGGGCGGCGAAGAGCAGCTTGCCCGAGGAATGCGTCTTGCCCTTGTCGTGGTCGAAGAACACGCCCGGCGAGCGGTGCATCTGCGAGACGATGACGCGCTCGGTGCCGTTCACGATGAAGGTGCCGTTGTCCGTCATGAGCGGGATGTCGCCCATGTAGACGTCCTGCTCCTTGATGTCCTTCACGGACTTCGCGCCGGTGTCGGCGTCGACGTCGAACACGATGAGGCGCAGCGTCACCTTGAGCGGCGCTGCGAAGGTCATGTCGCGCTGCCGGCACTCGTCGACGTCATATTTCGGCTGGTCGAACTCGTAGCGCACGAATTCGAGCATGGCGGTCCCGGCGAAATCGGTGATCGGGAACACCGACTTGAAGACGGCCTGGAGCCCGTCGTCGGGCCGCCCGCCCTTCGGCTCCTCCACCATCAGGAACTGGTCGTAGGACGACTTCTGAACCTCGATGAGGTTCGGCATCTCGGCCGCTTCCTTGATGTGGCCGAAAAACTTGCGGATGCGCCGCCGGCCCGAGAAGCTCACCTGCTTGACGCCTGTGATCGAGTTCGCCATGAGAAATCCTCGCAAGTCTTGTTGCGGACGGCTGTCCGGAGGGCGGCACGCCGTCGTGCATCCATCGGGGCAGCCTGCGGCCCGCGGGCCGCAAAGGTGGACGCGGGCCGGAGCCCGCGCCCGGTTTCGTGAGAAGCCCTACTTCAGCTCGACCTTCGCGCCGGCTTCCTCGAGCTTCTTCTTGATGTCCTCGGCCTCGGCCTTGGCGACAGCTTCCTTCACCGTCTTCGGCGCGCCTTCGACGAGATCCTTGGCCTCCTTCAGGCCGAGTCCCGTGATCGCGCGCACTTCCTTGATGACGTTGATCTTCTTGTCGCCGGCCGCCGTCAGGACGACGTCGAACTCGGTCTTCTCCTCGACCGGCTCGGCGGCCGCGCCGCCGGCGCCCGGAGCCGCCGCCATCGCGACCGGAGCCGCGGCCGACACGCCCCACTTCTCCTCGAGGAGCTTCGAGAGCTCGGCCGCCTCAAGCACGGTCAAGCTGGAGAGGTCGTCAACAATCTTCGCAAGATCAGCCATTTCAGTCACTTTCTGTCGGTTCGAACCCGTAAGGGCATTGATTCAAGATCGGCCTCAGGCCGCCTCGTCCTTCGTGGCGTAGGCCGAGAGCACGCGCGCGAGCTGCGCCCCCGGAGCCTGCAGGACCCCCGCGATGCGGGTCGCCGGCGTGTTGATCATGCCGACCAGGCGAGCGCGCAGCTCGTCCAGCGACGGCAACTTCGCCAGCGCTTCGACGCCGCCCGCGTCCAGGCTCGTCCGCCCCATGGCACCGCCGAGAATGACGAACTTGTCGTTCGCCTTCGCGAAATCGGTGGCCACCTTCGGAGCGGCGACGGGATCTGCCGAATAGGCAATCACCGTGGGTCCCTGGAACAGGCCGCTGATTCCCTCGGCGTCCGTGTCCTTCAGGGCGAGCTTGGCGAGGCGGTTCTTGGCGACCTTGAGGCTGGCCCCCGCTTCCCGCATGCGCAACCGGAGGGTTGTCATCTGGGCGACGGTCAGGCCGGAATAGTGGGCGACCACCACCACGCCCGTGTTCGAAAACACGTCGTGGAGCTGAGCCACCGACTCGCTCTTCTGCGCTCTATCCACTGCCTCTGTCCTCATCTGGCCCGCCGGCCTTCCGGCCGCCGGACCGTTTCGCCATATCCGCCCGTCCCCTGCCGGAGAACGGGCGACGGTGACGCCTGTCCCCCGGCCCCTTCCGGAGCACGGGCCTCCGCTTCCGGCCGGAATCGGAGGACGATCAGGTTCGAACCGAACGGACCGCCGAAACGGCCGCTCGAATTCCGGAACCCCATCTCATGCAGGCCCCCGAAGGGCTTAAGAGCTGACGCTCACCTGCAGTCTCGGACAGGACATGGCCGGACGGGTCACCCCGCCGGCCATCTTCGCCCGGGTCGCCCCGGACGAATTCTGTCGCCAGGGCCGCAGCCCGGCGATCTATGCGTTCCGGCTCAGCCCGCGGCGGCGAGCGATGCCGGATCGACGCGGACGCCCGGACCCTGGGTGGAGGTCAGCGCGATCCGCTTCATGTAGGTGCCCTTGGCGCCGGACGGCTTCGCCCGGTTCACCGCGTCCGCGAAGGCGCGGATGTTCTCGAGAAGCGCCTCGTTCGTGAAGGAGGCCTTGCCGATGCCGGCCTGCACGATGCCCGCCTTCTCGACGCGGAACTCGACGGCGCCGCCCTTGGCGTCCTTGACCGCCTGCGCCACGTCCGGCGTCACCGTCCCGACCTTCGGGTTCGGCATCATGCCGCGCGGGCCGAGAATCTTGCCGAGCCGGCCGACCAGCGGCATCATGTCCGGCGTCGCGATGCAGCGGTCGAAATTGATCTCGCCGCGCTGAACCTGCTCGACGAGGTCCTCCGCGCCCACGACATCGGCACCCGCCGCCTTCGCCTGGTCCGCCTTGTCGCCGCGCGCGAACACCGCCACGCGCACCGTGCGGCCGGAGCCGTTCGGCAGGTTCACCACGCCGCGCACCATCTGGTCCGCATGGCGCGGATCGACGCCGAGATTGAGCGCCACCTCGACCGTCTCGTCGAACTTGGCGACGGCACGCTCCTTCACCAGCCTGACCGCTTCGTCGAGCGGGTAGAGCCTGTTGCGGTCGACGCCGTCGACGAGCTTCCGCATGCGCTTTCCGACCTTCGCCATGGCCCTACTCCACCACTTCCAGGCCCATCGACCGGGCGGAACCCTCGACCATGCGCATCGCCGCCTCGACGTCCTGCGCGTTGAGGTCCTTCATCTTCTGCTCGGCGATGCCGCGCACCTGCGCGCGCGTCACCCGCCCGCTCGACGTGCGGCCGGGCGCCGCCCCGCCCTTCTGGACGCCGGCCGCCTTCTTCAGGAAGTAGCTGACCGGCGGCGTCTTCATCTCGAAGGTGAAGGAGCGGTCCGCAAAGATGGTGATGACCACCGGAACCGGCGAGCCCTTCTCCATGTCGGCGGACGCCGCGTTGAACTCCTTGCAGAACTGCATGATGTTGAGACCGCGCTGGCCGAGCGCAGGCCCGATCGGCGGCGACGGGGTCGCCGAACCCGCGGCCACCTGAAGCTTCAGAGAGCCGGTAATCTTCTTTGCCATTCAGAACTCCGTTTCCCGGCCTCGCGCCGGATCTTGGAAGTTTCGTGGTATGGCCCTCTGCTGCACGATGGCTCGCGCCGCGGGCCTGCCACGCGCCGGACCCCCGGGGTCCGGCCTACGATCAGACCTTCTCCACCTGCCCGTATTCGAGCTCGACGGGAGTCGGCCGACCGAAGATCGACACGGCCACCTTGAGCCGCGCCCGCTCCTCGTCCACCTCTTCGACATTGCCCTCGAAGGAGGCGAACGGACCATCGGCGACGCGGATGCGCTCGCCGATCTCGAAACTCACGGAGGGCTTCGGACGCTCGACGCCTTCCTGGATCTGCGAGATGATGCGCGCGGCCTCGGCGTCCGGGATCGGCATCGGCTTGTTGTCGGTGCCGAGGAACCCGGTGACCTTCGGGATGTTCTTGATCAGATGGTAGCCCTGGTCGGTCATCTCCATCCTGACCAGGACATAGCCCGGAAAGAACTTCCGCTCCGAATCGACCTTGCGGCCGCGCCGCACCTCGACGACCTTCTCGGTCGGGACCATGATCTCGTCGATCAGGTGATCGAGACCGGCGCTCGCCGCCTTCTCCCTGATGGAGTCGGCGACCTTGCGCTCGAAATTCGAGTATGCGTGTACGATGTACCAGCGCTTCGCCATCGCTTCCCGATCCAGTCTCGTCAGCCCAGCGTGCCGAGCAGCAGCCCGACGCCCCAGCCCAGAACCTGATCGGCGACGAAGAAAAAGACCGCAGCCAGCAGGACCATCACGAACACCATGACGGTCGTGATCGCCGTCTCGCGACGCGTCGGCCAAGTGACCTTCGCAGCCTCGGAGCGAACCTGCTGAACGAATTGGAACGGATTTGTTTTCGCCATGCCGCCGAACTGGAAAGCGCGCGACTTCGCAATCGCGCGCCTTCGAACCTCCTATCTATGCGTCTTCGCTGCCGAGCGCAAGGCCGTCGCCCGCGCGGCGCAGGAATTTGGCAGGGGCGGAGGGACTCGAACCCCCGACCACCGGTTTTGGAGACCGGTGCTCTACCAGCTGAGCTACACCCCTTCGCCAGTCGGACGAGCCGGAGCCGCTCGCGCATCCCCCGCATCGCCGCGCGGTAGATACTGCCCGCGGGGCGGCGACGCAACATGAATGTCCGCGGAAGGGAGAAGCGGCGAGGGCTAGCGCGGAGCCGCGCGCGCCGCACCGATGAGGCAGCCGGCCTGGAGGGCGACGTCGTAGGAATAGCTGCCGGCCATGCACTCCGACGCGAAGCGGGCGAGCGCGGTCGGCCCGCCGGAAGCGGCCGCCGCCTCGCGCGCGGCGAGATCCGGACCGAACAGCCCGCGATAGAACCTCGGGATGCGCGGATCGGCGAGCATCGCGCGCGGCACGACGAGGAGATCGATGCGGTACCGCTCGAGGATGCCGGCGAGCACGGCCGGATCGTGGGTCAGAACCGCGTCGCGGAGGTCGTTCACGCGGGCCATCAGCGGCCTGAAATAGCCGGCATGGTAGCCGACCGCGAGTTCCCTGTTGAAGAGCGTCGAGCGGTTCGTCAGGAGCGGCGAGAAGTTGAGGTCGTCCGAGAAGCCGGCGACGACCGCGTCCTTCGGGAGCGCGCGGATCGCCGCGACCAGCGCCGGGTCGGCGGGCGCCACGAAGCCGCGCTTGACGTCCGTCGCCAGGAGGAGCGCGAGCACGGCGGCAAGCGCCGCGCCGCCCAGCACGGCGGCGCGCCTGCCGCGGCC
>NZ_SPKJ01000089.1 GCF_009866965.1 Propylenella binzhouense
CGCCGGAGCCCGCGCGGGCGGCGGCGATCGCGGTGCCGGCGCCCGCCGAGGCGCGGGCCTGTCCGCCCGCCTGCCCCTTCGGCTCGCCGGGCAGCACGCGGAACTTCTGCGTCTGGCCGCGCACGAGCCCGTGGCTCACGGGCACCGCGGGCTGCGGCTTCTCCGCCTCCACGCCGCGGCCGATCGTGGTCGCGCCGAGATCGTCCGGGTTGACGTGGGCGAGGTCGTGCCGCTCGAGATAGGAGATCGCGAGCTCGCGGAAGACGTAGTCGAGGATCGAGGTCGCGTTCTTGATCGCCTCGTTGCCCTGGACCATGCCCGCCGGCTCGAAGCGCGTGAAGGTGAAGGCCTCGACATATTCGTCGAGCGGCACGCCGTATTGCAGGCCGAGCGAGATGGCGATGGCGAAATTGTTCATCATCGCGCGGAAGGCGGCGCCCTCCTTGTGCATGTCGATGAAGATCTCGCCGAGGCGGCCGTCATCGTATTCGCCGGTCCGGAGATAGACCTTGTGGCCGCCGATGATCGCCTTCTGGGTGTAGCCCTTGCGCCGGTCCGGCAGCTTCTCGCGCTCGCGCATGACGCGCTCGACGATCCGCTCCACGATGCGCTCGGCAGCGACCGCCGCCTTCGCCGGCGCCGGCGCCTGGGCGAGCGCCTCGGCGGCCTCCTCCTCGTCCTCCTCGCCGTCGGAGATCAGCGAGGAATTGAGCGGCTGCGAGAGCTTGGAGCCGTCGCGGTAGAGCGCGTTCGCCTTGAGCGCGAGCTTCCAGGACAGCATGTAGGCCGCCTTGCAGTCCGCCACCGTCGCCGCGTTCGGCATGTTGATGGTCTTGGAGATCGCGCCCGAGATGAAGGGCTGCGCCGCCGCCATCATGCGGATGTGGCTGTCGACCGAGAGATAGCGCCTGCCGAGCCGGCCGCAGGGATTGGCGCAGTCGAAGACGGGCAGGTGCTCCGGCTTCAGGCCCGGCGCCCCCTCGAGCGTCATCGCCCCGCAGCAATGGATGTTGGCGGCCTCGATCTCGCGCCTGGTGAAGCCGAGCGCGGCGAGGAGATCGAAGGAGAGGTCGTCGAGGCTCTCCTGCGCGATGCCGAGCGCGTCGCGGCAGAAGGCCTCGCCGAGCGTCCACTTGTTGAAGGCGAACTTGATGTCGAAGGCCGATTTCAGCCCCGCCTCGACGGCGGCGATCTTCTCCGGCGTGAAGCCCTTCGCGGCGAGCGTCTCGTGGTTCACCCCCGGGGCCCCGGCGAGCGTGCCGCGGCCGACCGCATAGGTGACGATCGCCTCGACCGCCGCCCGGTCGTAGCCGAGCGTGGCGAGCGCCTTCGGCACCGCCTGGTTGATGATCTTGAAATAGCCGCCGCCGGCGAGCTTCTTGAACTTCACGAGCGCGAAATCGGGCTCGATGCCGGTCGTGTCGCAATCCATCACCAGGCCGATCGTGCCGGTCGGCGCGATGACGGTCGCCTGGGCGTTGCGGTAGCCGTGCCACTCGCCGAGCTCGAGCGCCCGGTCCCAGGCCGCGACCGCGCGCTCGACGAGGTTGCCGTCCGGGCAGGCGGCGTGGTCGAGCGGGACCGGGTTGGTGTTCAGCCCCTCATAGCCCTGCGACAGGCCCTGCGCCGCGCGGCGGTGGTTGCGGATCACCTTCAGCATGATCTCGCGGTTCCTGGCGAAATGCTTGAACGCCCCGAGCGATTCGGCCATCTCGGCGCTCGTCGCATAGGCCGTCCCCGTCATCAGCGCCGTGATCGCGCCGCAGATCGCGCGGCCCTCGGGCGAATCGTAGGGGATGCCGGAGGTCATCAGCAGCCCGCCAATGTTGGCGTAGCCGAGGCCGAGCGTGCGGTATTCGTAGGAGAGCCGCGCGATCTCCTTCGACGGGAACTGCGCCATCAGGATCGAGATCTCGAGCACGACCGTCCAGAGCCGCACCGCATGCTCGAAGGCGGCGGTGTCGAAGCGGCCGTCCTCCCGGCGGAACTGCAGGAGGTTGAGCGAGGCGAGATTGCAGGCCGTGTCGTCCAGGAACATGTATTCCGAGCACGGATTGGAGGCCCGGATCTCGCCGTCGGCGAGGCAGGTGTGCCAGTCGTTGATGGTGGTGTGGTACTGGATGCCCGGATCGGCCGATGCCCAGGCGGCGTAGCCGACGCGATCCCAGAGCTCGCGCGCCTTCAGCGTCTTCGAGACCTTGCCGTCGGTGCGGCGCGTGAGCTGCCATTCGCCGTCCGCCTCGACGCGGCGCAGGAAATCGTCGGCGACCCGGATCGAATTGTTCGAGTTCTGGCCGGAAACGGTGAGATACGCCTCCGAATCCCAGTCCGTGTCGTAGATCGGGAACTCGATCTTCGTGTAGCCCTGCCGGGCGAACTGGATGACGCGGCGGATGAAGTTCTCCGGCACTGCGGCCTTCTTCGCCGCGCGGATCTCGCGCTTCAGCGCCGGGTTCTTCTCGGGGTCGAAGCAGTCCTCGCCCGGGCCGTCGCAGTTCACGCAGGCCTTCAGCACCAGGTTCAGGTGCTTCGCCATGATCTTGGAACCGGTGACGAGGGCGGCGACCTTCTGCTCCTCCCGCACCTTCCAGTCGATGTAGTCCTCGATGTCGGGATGGTCGATGTCGACCACGACCATCTTCGCCGCGCGGCGGGTCGTGCCGCCCGACTTGATGGCGCCGGCGGCGCGGTCGCCGATCTTCAGGAACGACATCAGGCCGGACGACTTGCCGCCGCCCGAAAGCTTCTCGCCCTCGCCGCGCAGCCGCGAGAAGTTGGAGCCGGTGCCCGAGCCGTATTTGAAGAGGCGCGCCTCGCGCACCCACAGGTCCATGATGCCGCCCTCGTTGACGAGGTCGTCGGAGACCGACTGGATGAAGCAGGCGTGTGGCTGCGGGTGCTCGTAGGCCGTCTTCGACTTCGTCAGCTTGCCGGTCTCGAAGTCGACATAGAAATGGCCCTGGCTCGGCCCGTCTATGCCGTAGGCCCAGTGCAGCCCCGTGTTGAACCATTGCGGGGAATTGGGCGCGCATTTCTGCGCCGCGAGCATGTAGCGGAGCTCGTCGAAGAAGGCCTGCGCGTCCTCCTCCGCGTCGAAATAGCCGCCCTTCCAGCCCCAGTAGGTCCAGGTGCCGGCGAGCCGGTCGAACACCTGGCGGGCATCGGTCTCCGAGCCGTTCCGCTCCGCGGCCGGCAGATCGGCGAGGGCGGCCTCGTCGGGGACGGAGCGCCAGAGCCAGGACGGCACGGACGGCTCCTCGAACCGGGCGAGCCGCGCCGGCACGCCGGCCTTGCGGAAATATTTCTGGGCGAGCACGTCGACGGCGACCTGGCTCCAGGCCGCCGGCACGAGCGCATCGTCGAGCCGGAACACGACCGAGCCGTCCGGATTGCGGATCTCGCTCGTCGCGCTGCGGAATTCGATCGCCTCGTAGGGCGACCGGCCGGCTTCTGTGTAATGGCGCGAAATCCGCATGCTCTGCCCCGCTTTGGTCTTGCCGGCCGGTCGCCCGGCCGCAGCCCCGGACATCCGCCCGGGAGGGTTGTCAGGTCCGCCGCCCGCCGCTCGCCCGCTCTCGGGCAACCGGCCGGATCCGTTGGTTCGATGCGGTCAGGATAGTCCTGATCGCTTCATATGGTGCCTCACATTTCGTCGATCCACAAGATATAGCGAGACTGTGAACAAAGGATTTACCATGCGCAGCCGCGAAGGCCTGCGCCCGGGCAGTCCTGAAGGGTGGATCGAGGATGCGCCGCCGCCTAGCCTCCGACGGCGCCGCAGGACAACGCTAAGCGTGCCCGGGAGATTCGGTCAACGCTCGCGTCGCGCCTGGCGGAACTGGGCAGAAGGGCGGGTATAGCGGGGAAAAGTTCCGTGCCGGGGACCGGGAGGGCGCGGAGGGTCGGCGGTGCCGCGGTCGCGATTTCGTCCCCCTGTTGCCGGCGCACAACGCTTTGCGCCCCGCGGCAAAGGGCCCTATAAGGCCATCGCCGCGCCGCCGGCCGCAGCTCTCGCAACGAATCCATGGCGCCGATCATCCACGTCCTCAACGGTCCGAACCTCAACCGTCTCGGCCTCCGCGAGCCGGGGATCTACGGTGCGCACACGCTGAAGGACGTCGAGGCGCTGGTGACGGGGCATGCCGCGGAGCGCGGGTTCGACGCGATCTGCCGGCAGACGAATCACGAGGGCGATCTCGTCGACTGGCTGCACGCCGCGGACGATTCGGCCGGGGTCATCCTCAATGCCGGCGCCTACACCCACACCTCGATCGCGCTGCAGGACGCCATCAGGGCGATCTCGGCGCCCGTCGTCGAGGTCCACATCTCGAACGTCTTCGCGCGCGAAGCCTTCCGCCATCATTCGTACATCTCGCCCGCCGCGCGCGGCGTGATCTGCGGCTTCGGCGTTCAATCCTATCTGTTGGCCGTCGACGCGCTTCGCGCGCTGCAGCCGGCCTGAGGAGCGCTAACGGAATGTCTCAATCCAAGCACGGCATCGACAAGGACCTGATCCGCGATCTCGCTGCCCTCCTGAAGGAGACCGATCTCGCCGAGATCGAGATCGAGCAGGACGATTTCCGGATCCGGGTCTCGCGCGGGGCCCCGCAGGTGCCTGCCACCTTCATCCAGGCCCCGGCGCCTGCCGGCCGCCTGCCGTCGGAGACCAAGATGGAAGCGGCGGCCGCGCTCGAGCCGGCCGATCTCAGCAAGCACCCTGGGGTGGTGGCGTCGCCGATGGTCGGCACCGCCTACCGCGCGCCCGCGCCGGACGCGAAGCCCTTCGTGGAGGTGGGCGACACGGTCGCGGTGGGCGAGACCATCCTTATCGTCGAGGCGATGAAGCACATGAACGAGGTGGTGGCGACGAAGGCGGGCAAGGTCGTCGCGATCCTGGTCGAGGACGGCCAGCCGGTCGAGTACGGTGAGCCCCTCATGATCGTCGAGTAGGCGCGGCGCGACCCGGCCATGTTCTCGAAAGTCCTCATCGCCAATCGCGGCGAGATCGCATTGCGGGTCCTCAGGGCCTGCAAGGAGCTCGGAATCCAGACCGTCGCGGTCCATTCGACCGCCGATGCCGACGCCATGCATGTGCGCCTTGCCGACGAGAGCGTCTGCATCGGCCCGCCGGCCGCCTCCGAAAGCTATCTCAACATTCCGCGGATCGTGTCGGCCTGCGAGATCACCGGCGCCGACGCCGTCCATCCGGGCTACGGCTTCCTCTCCGAGAACGCGCGCTTCGCGGAGATCCTCGAGGCGCACGGCATCCGCTTCATCGGCCCCTCCGCGGAGCATATCCGCATCATGGGGGACAAGATCCAGGCCAAGGAGACGGCCGTCCGGCTCGGAATTCCCGTCGTGCCGGGCTCCCAGGGCGCGGTGCGGGACGAGGCGGACGCCCGGCGGCTCGCGGCCGAGATCGGCTATCCCGTGCTCATCAAGGCTTCGGCCGGCGGCGGCGGGCGCGGCATGAAGGTGGCCGAGACGGAGGCCGACCTCGCGCGGGCCCTGCAGACCGCCCGGGCGGAGGCGCGCTCCGCCTTCGGCGACGATTCCGTCTATATCGAGAAATATCTCGGCCGGCCGCGCCATATCGAGGTCCAGGTGATGGGCGACGGTCAGGGCAATGCCGTCCATCTCGGGGAGCGCGACTGCTCGCTCCAGCGCCGTCATCAGAAGGTGTGGGAGGAGGCGCCGTCGCCGGCGCTCGACGACGGCCAGCGCGGCCGGATCGGCCGGGTCGTCGCGGAGGCGATGGCCGAGCTCGGCTATTCGGGCGCCGGCACCGTCGAGTTCCTCTACGAGAACGACGAGTTCTACTTCATCGAGATGAACACGCGCCTGCAGGTGGAGCACCCGGTCACGGAGGCGATCACCGGGATCGACCTCGTCGTGGAGCAGCTCCGCGTCGCCTCGGGCTCGCGTCTCTCGGTGCGCCAGGAGGATGTGACCTTCTCCGGCCATGCGATCGAGTGCCGGATCAACGCGGAGAACCCGCTCACCTTCGCACCGTCGCCCGGCCGCATCACCTATTATCATCCGCCCGGCGGGCTCGGCGTCCGGGTCGATTCGGGTGTCTATCAGGGCTACGTCATCCCGCCCTACTATGACAGCCTGATCGGCAAGCTCATCGTGCACGGCCGGAACCGCGCGGAATGCCTGATGCGGCTCCGGCGCACGCTCGACGAGTTCGTTGTCGACGGCATCCAGTCGACGATCCCGCTCTTCCGCGATCTCGCCAAGGAGCCTGATATCATCGCCGGCAACTACGACATCCGCTGGCTCGAGCGCTATCTGGCCGATCGCCGCGAGGCGGACGGCGGGCGGTGACGGCGTGGCGAGCGGGGCGCTCCCACTCGAGATCACGCCGGAGATCGTGCTGAGGGCCTATGCCTGCGGCATCTTTCCGATGGCGGATTCCGCCGAGGACCCGGATCTCTACTGGGTCGAGCCGGCCGAGCGGGGCATCCTGCCGCTCGAGGCCTTCCATGTCCCGAAGCGGCTCGCGCGCACGGTCCGCGCGGACCGCTTCACGGTCCGGATCGACACCGATTTCGACGCCGTGATCGCGGCCTGCGCGGCGCCGCATCCGGGCCGGCGCACGACCTGGATCAACCGGCCGATCCGCAGGCTCTACGGGCAGCTCTTCGATGCCGGTCACGTCCATACCGTCGAGGCCTGGCGCGAGGGTCGCCTCGTCGGCGGCCTCTACGGAGTGAAGCTCGGCGCCGCCTTCTTCGGCGAGAGCATGTTCTCCCTCGAGCGCGACGCCTCCAAGGTGGCGCTCGTCCATCTTGCCGCGCGGCTCGTCCGCGGCGGGTTCACCCTCCTCGACACGCAGTTCGTGACGGAGCATCTCGGGCAGTTCGGCGCCGAGGCGATTCCGCGCGACGAATATCTTCTCCGGCTCGCCGACGCCCTGGAGCGGAAAGCGGAATTCCGCGCCTTTCCGCAGGACCGGGCCGGCCGCGCGGTGCCGGGGGAGGTTGTCCTCGCCGCGCTCGGGACCGAGCGGTGAACCAGCCATGCGCCGGCCGCGATTCCCCGCCGCCGCCTCCGTGCTATAGGCGCTTCCCCGGCTGTCCCGCGCCGATCGAGGTTCCTTGATGTCATCACCCGCCGAGGCACCCGACGAGCGCTGGGCCGCGTTCCGCAACGTGAGCTTCGTCCGCTACTGGGTCTCCCGCTTCGCCGCGACCTTCGCCGTCCAGCTCCAGAGCGTGGCGGTCGGCTGGTACGTCTACGACCTGACGCGCGATCCCTTCCATCTCGGCCTCGTCGGCCTCGTCCAGTTCCTCCCCTCGCTGCTCCTGGTGCTCGTCACCGGCACGGTGGCGGACCGCTACCGCCGGCGCACCATCATGGGCATCTGCCTCATCGTGGAGGGGATCTGCTCGGCGACGCTCCTCGCCTTCGTCGTCACGGGCCTCCCCGAGGTCTGGCCGATCTTCGTGGTGCTCGCGATCTTCGGGATCGCGCGGGCCTTCTACGCGCCGGCGGTGCAGTCCCTGCTGCCGAACCTCGTCGCGCCCGAGCATCTCGCAAACGCGGTCGCCTGGAACTCCTCGTCCTGGCAGGTCGCCAACATCCTCGGGCCGGTGGTGGGCGGGCTCCTCTACGGCGTGGCGGCGGAGGTGGCGTTCGGCACGGGGCTCGCGCTCTTCGTCGGGGCCGGCCTCCTCACCATGATCATTCCGCGCCCGGCGCAGCGCATCGCGCCGGAGCCGGCCAACTGGCACACCATCGTCGCCGGCTTCCAGTACATCTGGCACGAGAAGGTCGTGCTCGGCGCGGTCTCGCTCGATCTCTTCGCCGTCCTTCTCGGAGGCGCCACGGCGCTCCTGCCGGTCTATGCGCGCGACATCCTCGAGCTCGGCCCGTGGGGGCTCGGGCTCCTGCGCGGGGCGCCGGGGGCGGGGGCGCTGCTGACCGCGGTCTGGCTCGCGATCCATCCGGTGCGCGACCATGCCGGCCTGCTGATGTTCGTCTTCGTCGGCCTGTTCGGCGTCTGCGTGACCGCGTTCGGCTTCTCGACCGTGCCGGCGATCTCCATCCTGGCGCTTCTCCTGATGGGCGCCTGCGACATGGTCAGCGTCTATATCCGCGAGACGCTGATCCAGCTCTGGACGCCCGATTCGGTGCGTGGCCGGGTGAACGCGGTGAACATGGTCTTCATCGGCGCGTCGAACGAGCTCGGCGAGTTCCGCGCCGGCATGATGGCGGCGCTGATCGGTACCAAGGCGGCGGTCGCCTTCGGCGGGCTCGGCACCGTCGCGGTGGCGGCGCTCTGGGCGCGCATGTTCCCGGCGCTGCGGCAGGCGAGGCACCTGAGCGGCCGCGTCTGAGCGGGTCTCCCTTTAGCGCGCGTCCGGCGGGCCGCCGTCGCCGACACCGAGCGCGCGCTGCATCAGCACCGTGTCGAGCCAGCGCCCGTGCTTCCAGCCGACCGCGGCGAGCGTCCCGACATGGCGGAAGCCGAGCGCGGCGTGGAGGCGGATCGAGGCGGTGTTCGCCGAATCGCCGATCACGGCCACCATCTGGCGGAAGCCGCGTTCCGCGGCGGCGTCGATGACGGCCGAGAGCAGCAGGCGGCCGACCCCGCGGCCATGGCTGTCGCCGCGGACATAGACCGAGTTCTCCACCGTGCCCCGATAGGCCGGGCGCGGCCGGTAGGGACCCGCATAGGCATAGCCGACGATCTCGCCGCCCGCCACCGCGGCGAGATAGGGATAGCCCGCCTCCACCAGCGCGGCGCGCCGGCGCGCCATCTCCGCCGGCTCGGGCGGGTCGATCTCGAAGGAGGCCGTGCCGTGGAGCACGGCGTCGCGGTAGATCGCGGCGATCGCCGCGACGTCGCCCGGCTCGCACGGCCTGAGGGCGGGCGCGGTCGGCATCTCCGCCTCAATCCTCCGGCGGCGGCTGGTCGGGCGAGGGCTGCGGCTGCTCGCCGCCGCCCGGAGCCTCCAGCTCGGGCGTCGCCTGCTCCTCCTTCCGGATCTGTTCCTGCGTGCGCACGTCCTGGCGGCAATCGACCAGCCAGACATCGTAGATCGGGTGCTCGACGCCGTGGAGGCCGGGGCTCGCCGCGAACATCCAGCCCGTGAAGATGCGGCGGATCTCGTTCTCCAGCGTGATCTCGTCGACCTCGACGAAGGCGGTGGTCTGGGCCGGCTCGGTCGGCGGCCGGGTATGGCACGCGCGCGGCGTGACCTGCAGCGCGCCGAACTGCACGGTCTCGTCGATCTTCGCGTCGAACTGGATGATCCGGCCGGTGATCTTGTCGAGGCCCGAGAAGGTCGCGACGGGATTGGCGATCGGCTCGGCCGCGGCTGGACCGGCGAGGAGGAGGGCGAGGGAGGAGGCGAGGAGGAGGGCGCGCGGGCGAAGCATGGGATCCGGTTCGGGGGCGTGATCCGTCCGGCGTTAGCGGCGGAATCGGGCCGTGCTGTGGCCCGTCGGGGCCGGCTTCCTCACGGCGTCCAGGGCTCGTAGTCGCCGGTCACCTCGGGCCGCTGCTCCGGCCGCAGGAGCGAGCCCTTCGGGCGGTAGGCGGCCGGCGTTCCGGTGAGGTTCGGCTGGTGCGGCTTCTCCCACTCGCGAGGCTGGTAGGTGTCCTCGGTCGGCGGGATGTCGGTGCGGTGATGCATCCAGCCGTGCCAGCCGACCGGGATGCGCGAGGCCTCCGCCTCGCCGTTATAGATGACCCAGCGGCGCTTTCCGGTCGCGTCGCGATAATAGCGGTTGCCGTACTGGTCCTCACCGACGAACTGGCCGAACCGCCACGTCCAGACGCGCGTGCCGATGGTCTGGCCGTTCCACCAGGTGAAGATCTGAAGCAGGATTTCTTTCATCGCCGGCTCCGCTGAGACGGGGAGGGGATAGCGCGGCCGGCGCGGGAAGGAAAGCGCGGCGCGCTCAGCACGCGGTCTCGCCGGCGCAGGCCTTCCGCTCGGCCGCGATCTTCTCCTGCAGCTGGTCGAAGCCGACCGCGCCGAAGACGAGCTCGTCGCCGACCACGTAGGACGGCGTGCCGCCGATGCCGAGCGCATGCGCGAGCTGCTGCACCTCGATGAGGTTCTCGTCGACCGCCTTGTCCTTCGCGGCCCGCTCGAGCGCCTTCGCGTCGAGACCGAGGTCGCGCGCCACCTGGAGCGCCTTGGCGCGGTCGGCCTGGCCGGGGCGGCCGAGCAGCTCGCGGTGGAATTCGAGGTAGCGCTTCGGCGTCTGCTCCTTGACGGCGACCGAAATCCGCGCCGCCTCGACGGAGCCCTCGGAGAGGATCGGGAATTCCTTCATGACGACGCGCAGGTCGGGATTCGACTGGATGAGCGCCATCAGGTCCGGCAGCGCCCGCTTGCAGTAGCCGCAATTGTAATCGAAGAACTCGACGAGCGTGACCTTGCCTTCGGGATTGCCGACGACCGCCTGATGCGCGGAGTTGAGGATCGTGTCGCGCATCTCGTGCACGGCCCTCGCCTGCGCCGCCGCCTGCTCCTGCTGCCGCTTGGCGTCGAGCGCCATCAGCGCCTTCTCCACCACCTCCGGGTTGGCGAGGATGTAGTCCCTGACGATCCGCTCGATCTCGCGCTTCTGGTCGGGCGCCATCTCGGCGCGCGCGGGCGCCGTCGCCGCGCCGAAGAGGGAGAGGACGAGAGCGAGGACGGCGATGCGGCGCATCTGGGTATCTCCTGGGGTCGCGCCCGGCCGGGGGCGGACGCCACTCCTTATCGGGATTTCGGGTTTTTGTATGCCAGGATGTCGTCGGCCTGCAGCCAGGCCGGCGTGCCCCGCTTCAATTTCGCTTGAGCGCGCTTGGCATAGGCCTGGGCGCTCGAGACCGATCCCTCGATCAGGAGGCCGCGCGCGGTCGCAAGCTCGGCTTCCGCGATCCGTCCCTCCTTGGCGAGCGCGGTGGCGAGATGGCGGTAGCCCTCGGAAGCGAGCGGCTCGTCCCGCAGCCCCGCCTGGAGCGAGCCGACCGCCTGGTCGAGAAGGGCAGGATCGCCGGTCTGGAGCAGCGCGTGGCCGAGCATGATGCGGATGAGGCCGGGCTTCGGCGCAAGCGAGGCCGCCTGGCGCAGCGGGGCGATCGCCTCCCGCGCCCGGCCGGATTCCAGGAGCGCCTGCCCCTTCAGCTCGTGGAAATAGGGGTCGGACGGCGCCCGCGCGATGAGCGCGTCGATCTGCTTGACGGCCTTGGCCGGGCTGCCGGTCCGGTAGGCGAGGATGGCGCGCGCATACTCGGCCGCGAGGCTGGTGTCCGAACGGGGATACCGGCGGGCGACCATGCCCGGGCTCTCGATGAAGCCGGAAAGCTTCGCCCGCATCATCGCGTGCCGCGCGAGGAGGGCGGGTGGGTCCGAGGCGTTCCAGTACCGGCTCTTGCCCGCCGCGGTTTCGAGCTGCGCGATCCGGTCGGAGGCCATCGGATGGCTCTGCGCATAGGGATCGGCGTATTGCTTCGCGAACAGCTGCTGGTCGGCGAAGGTGCGGAACGTGTCGATCATGCCGCGGGCGGATTGTCCCGTCGCGTCGAGATAGGAGAGGGCGGCGCGGTCGGCCGCGATCTCCTGGGCGCGCCGATAGCTCAGGACGGAGCGCTCGACGATGGAGGGCGCGATCATCGCGGCGGCCGCACCCATCTGGGCGCCCTCGGTCGAGCCGGCACCGGCGCCAGCGACCATGGCGCCCGCCCCGAGCAGCGCGCCGAGCATGCCGATCGTGGCCGCATGCGCCATCTCGTCGCGCAGGTTCTGGAGATGGCCGCCGGCGAGGTGGCCGGTCTCGTGCGCCAGCACGCCGATCACCTCGTTCGGGGTCTTCGCCTGGAGCAGCGTCCCCGTGTTGATGAAGATCCGGCTTCCGCTCGCCACGAAGGCGTTGAAGTCGGGATCCTTCAGAATGACGATCTCCGCCCCGCGCGAGCCGATTCCGGCCGCCTTGAAGATCGGCGCCGCGTAGTCGCGCAGCAGCTGCTCGATCTCCGCGTCGCGAATCACGGGAAGGGGTCTCTGCTGGGCCGGGGCCGCGGCGGGAGCAAGCGCGATCGTCCCGGCGAGCGCGGCCGCGGCCGCGCGGCGTGCGACGCCCTGTGGCGGGCGCGGGAGCAAGCTGCTAGGCAGGCGGGCGAGGAGGGCGGCTCGTCGTGTCATGGCGCGGTCCCGTTCGGGTCGCGCGGACCTTAGCGGCGCCCCTCCGGCCGGGTCAAATCGGGCGCGCAGGCGCGGCGCGCCCGGCTTCACTGGAAGGATCGAAGATGAGCGGACGACTGGCGGCGTCCCGGCGCAGCCGGATCGAGCCGTTCCTGGCGATGGACGTGCTGAGCGCCGCGGCCGAGATCGAGGCGGCCGGACGGTCGGTCGTCCACATGGAGGTCGGGCAGCCCGGCGCGCCCGCTCCAGGCGCCGTTCTGGAGGCGGCGCGCCGCACGCTGGAAGACGGCCGCCTCGGCTATACCGAGGCGCTCGGCATCCGCCCGCTCCGCGAGCGCATCGCGCGCCATTACCGGGACGAATACGGGCGCGACGTGCCGGCCTCCCGCGTCATGGTGACGACCGGCTCCTCCGGCGGCTTCACCCTGATCTTCCTCGGCGCGTTCGATCCCGGCGCGCGGATCGCGATGGCGGCGCCCGGCTATCCGGCATACCGCAACATCCTGATCGCGCTCGGTCTGGTGCCGGTGGAGATCCCGGTCGGCCCGCGCACGCGCTGGGTGCTGACCGCGGAGGACGTCGAGCGCGCCCATGCCGAGGCTCCGCTCGACGGGGTCCTCGTGGCGAGCCCGGCCAATCCGACCGGCACGCTCACTCTGCCGGAGGCGCTCGGCGAGCTCGTTTCGACCTGCGCCCGGCTCGGCATCAGGTTCATTTCCGACGAGATCTATCACGGCCTCGTCTACGAGGGACGGGCGGAGACGGCGCTCGCCTTCGGCGACGAGCCGATCGTCGTGAACTCCTTCTCAAAATATTACTGCATGACGGGCTGGCGCGTGGGCTGGCTCGTGCTGCCGGAGGACCTCGTCCGCCCGTTCGAGCGGCTCGCGCAGTCCTTCTTCATCTCGGTTCCGGAGCTCTCGCAGCGCGCCGCGATCGCGGCCTTCGACGCGCGCACTGAGCTCGAGGCCGTGAAGGCCGGCTATGCCCGCAACCGTGCGCATCTTCTCGAGCGGCTGCCGGCGCTCGGCTTCGACGAGATCGTGCCGGTCGACGGCGCCTTCTACGTCTATGCCTCGGTGGCGCGCTTCACGAACGACGCGCTCGACTTCTCCAGGCGCATGCTGAACGAGGCGGGCGTCGCGGCGACGCCCGGCCCGGATTTCGACCGCGAGCGCGGGCACCGCTACGTGCGCTTCTCCTTCGCCGGCACGGAGGAGGCGATCCGCGAGGGCGTGGACCGGCTTGCGGGCTGGCTGCGCTGAGCCGCCGGAGCACCCGTTCACGAGAACGAGGCTTGACGGAGGGGGCGTCGCGCGGAACCCTCGGCGGGATCGGCGCAGCCCGTTTGCGCCGTCGCAGGGGAGGGGCGCCCGTCATGGACCGGACTTCCGCTCTGGACGCCGCGCCGCGTTATTCCGCGGCGGGACGGGTTCTGCACTGGCTGGTCGTCCTGTTCGTCCTGGTCGTGCTGCCGTTCGGCGCCGTCATCAAGTTCGTGAAGGAGGACGTGAAGCTCACCTTCTACATGATCCACGAATCGCTCGGATTCCTGGTGCTGTGGATCATGCTGGCCCGGCTCGCCGTGCGGCTCGTGAAGAAGCCGCCGCCGCCGCTCCCGATGCCTGCCTGGGAACACCGGCTCGCCGCCACTGTTCACTGGGCGCTCTATGCCGCGCTCATCCTGATGCCGATCACCGGGTTCCTTGCGACCAATGCCTTCGGCTTCCCGCTCAGATGGTTCAACCTCGTTCCGATCCCGAGCCCGATCGGCAAGAGCGACGCGGCGCCCTACATCATGGCCGTGCACGTGACGCTCGCCTACACGATCCTCGTCCTCATCGGGCTGCACCTCCTCGGGGTGCTCCAGCATCACATCCTGCGCCGGGACGGCACGCTCTACCGGATGCTGTGAGCGGCGGGCCGTCCCCATCGACCGTCGCGCGGGCGCTCTGGATCGCGGCGCCGGGGGCGGCGGAGATCCGCGCCGAGGCTCTGTCGGTGCCGCGCCCCGGCGAGGTTCTCGTGGAGACGGTCGCCTCGGGCGTCAGCCGCGGTACCGAGCGGCTCGTCTTCGAGGGCCGCGTGCCGGAGAGCGAGCGCGGGCGGATGCGCGCGCCGTTCCAGGCGGGCGACTTTCCGGGACCGGTCAAGTACGGCTATGCCGCGGTCGGGCGGGTCCTCGAGGGGCCGGCGCAGCTCGTCGGCCGCCACGTCTTCGCGCTGCATCCGCACCAGGACCGCTTCGTGGTGCCCGAGGCGGCGGCGATCCCCGTTCCTCCGGCGGTTCCGCCCGGGCGCGCGGTGCTCGCCGCGAACATGGAGACTGCGCTCAACATCGCCTGGGACGCAGCGATCGGGCCGGGCGATTCCGTCGCGATCGTCGGCGGCGGGCTGGTCGGGCTTCTCGCCGCCCGGCTCGCCGCCCGCATCCCCGGCACCGCGGTGACGGTGGTCGATGTCGATCCCGCCCGCGCCGGGCCGGCCGGGCGCCTCGGCGCGGCCTTCGCCCTTCCGGGCGACGTCCCGGCCGATTGCGACGTGGTGATCCATGCGAGCGCGAGCGAGGAGGGGCTCCGCACCGCGCTCGCCGCCGCCGGCTTCGAGGCGCGGCTCGTCGAGGCGAGCTGGTACGGCGACAGGGCGCCGGCGGTGCCGCTCGGCGAAGCCTTCCATTCGCGCCGGCTGTCGCTCGTCGCCTCGCAGGTCGGCGCCGTGCCGCCGGCACGGAGGGCGCGCTGGACGAACCGCCGCCGCCTCGAGGCCGCGATGGGGCTCCTCGCCGACGAGGCGCTCGAGGTGCTGGTGACGGGCGAGACCGGCTTCGCCGACCTGCCGGGCGCCTATCGCGGCATCCTTGCCGATCCGGGGACGCTCCTCCATCGCATCCGCTATTGATCGCTCCGCCGAACGTCAGGAAGGACCGCCATGTTCGCCGTCGAAGTCCGCGACCACGTGATGATCGCCCACAGCCTGCCGCGCCCGGTCTTCGGTCCGGCCCAGGCGCTCCACGGGGCGACCTTCGTCGTCGACGCGGCCTTCTTCGCCGCGGAGCTCGACGAGGACGGGCTCGCCGTCGATATCGGGCTCGCGACGGAGGCGCTCGGCGAGGCGCTTGCGCCGCTCCGCTACAGCAATCTCGACGAGGTGCCGGAACTGAAAGGCCGCGTCACCACGACCGAAATGCTGGCGAAGCACGTCTTCGACCGTCTCGCCGCCGCCATCGGCGCGGGCCGGTTCGGAATGGGCGGCGGCCGGATCCGGCGGATCCGCGTGACGCTCCACGAGAGCCATGTCGCGCGCGGCTGGTACGAGGCCGATCTTTGAGGGACGGGCCCGTCTTCTTCGCGGTACCGGGCGATCCCGCGCAGCCGACCGGCGGCTATGCCTATGACCGCCGCGTCGCGGCGGAGCTGAGGAAGGCGGGGCTCCCGGTCGAGACGGTGCGGCTGCCGGACGGCTATCCCTTCCCGGGCGAGGCCGAGCGGCGTGCGGCGGCGGCGATCTTCCGCGCGCTGCCGGACGGGGCGCCGGTCCTCGTCGACGGTCTCGCCTTCGGGGCGATGCCCGAGATCGCCGCGGCGGAGCGCGACCGCCTCGTTCTCGTCGCGCTGGTGCATCACCCGCTCGCGCTCGAAACCGGCCTCGCGCCCGGGGAGAGCGAGCGTCTCGCCGGTTCCGAGCGGCAGGCGCTCGCGGCGGCGCGGGCCGTGCTCGCGACCTCGCACGCGACGGCGGCGACGCTCACGCGCGACTTCGGCGTGCCGGCGGAGAAGATCGCAATCGCCGTGCCGGGCACGGATCCCGGCCCGCCCGCCCGGGGCGGCCACCGCCCGCCGCGCCTCGTCGCCGTCGGGTCGCTCGTCCCGCGGAAGGGCCATGACGTGCTGATCGCCGCGCTCGACCGGATCCGTGCGCTTCCGTGGTCCTGCCGCATCGCCGGCAGCCCGCATCTCGCGCCGGAATGGGCCGGGGGGCTCGCGGCCGAGGTGCGGCGGCTCGGCCTCTCCGGCCGCATCGCCCTTCTCGGCGCGTGCGCGGATGCGCGCGGCCTGATGGCGCAATCCGACATCTTCGTGCTGCCGAGCCGGTACGAGGGCTACGGCATGGTGTTCGCCGAGGCGCTCGCGCAGGGCCTCCCGGTGGTCGCATGCCGCGCCGGGGCGGTGCCGGACGTGGTCCCGGAGACGGCCGGCATGCTGGTGCCGCCGGACGATCCGGCGGCGCTCGCGGCAGCGCTCGGCCGGCTTCTCGGCGACGACGCGCTCCGCAGCCGCTATGCCGCGGGCGCGCGCGCCGGATCGCGATCCAGGCCTGCGAGGTGGCGCGCCCGGAAGGGG
>NZ_SPKJ01000009.1 GCF_009866965.1 Propylenella binzhouense
AAGCCCGCCCAGGCGGTGCCGGAACGGCGGGAGCGGACGGAGCGGCAAAGGCCGGAGCCGGCGAGGAACGCCCCGCCGCGCGCGGCCGCGAAAGCGAGCACCCCGGCTGCCGCCAAGGCGCCCGTCGCAGCCGCGCAGCAATCGAGCAGCGGCGCCGCGCCGACCGTTTCCCCCGCCAGGTGGCAGGCCCGCCTGCTCGCCCATCTGGAGCGGCGGAAGCGCTATCCGGGGGCGGCGCGCGCGCGGGGCTCGGAAGGCACGGCCTCGGTGCGCTTTTCCATCGACGCGAGCGGCAACGTGCTCGGCGCGAGCCTCGCCCGGTCCTCCGGCGTGCCCGAGCTCGACCAGGAGGTCGTGGCCATGGTCCGCCGCGCCTCCCCCGTGCCGGCGCCGCCCCCCGGCGTCTCGAGAACGATCACCGTGCCCGTCCGCTTCAGCCTGCGCTGAGGCGGGCGAGCCGGGCACGCCCGGCGCCGGAGCGGGTGACCGAAGGGTCCGCTCAGCCGGAATTCCGGACCGTCGCGGCAAGCGACGCGAGTTCGCCCGGCCCGAGCCGCTTCTCCCCGCATGCGTCGCGCCCGACCTCGACCCGGATCCGCCGGCCTCCGACGAGGGCCCAGAAGCGGCAGGCGCCCGTCTCCGCCATCGCGACGGCGGCCTCCGCCGACAGCGTCCAGCCGTCGCCTTCCGGGCCGCCTATGGCGGCGATCCGGAGCGCCGGGGGGCGGCCTTCGGCGACCACGCGGGTCACCTCGAAATCGCTGGGAATCGGCCGGGTTCTCTCGAGCATGGCATCCGCCTCGGCGGGTCCGGATGCGGACCCGCGGCAGCGCCCAGTCTAGCGGGAGCCCCGCTTCCGATCGCGGCAGCGCGTGCTCAGCGGAGCGGGGAGCCTGAGCAAAATCGCGCCGCCATCAAGGCCGTTCCCGAAACGGCGTTCGCCCTGCCTTACGGCGCTTCCGCCGGCGGCGAGCCGGACGGATGCGCAGGTTGCAGAGAAGAGCGGCGACGTCCCTCGCCGTGGTGCAGGTGGGTAGCGGGGTGTCATCGGGGCTTTCCGGTAGACGCATGCGCCGTCCGGCGCGCCCGATACATGGCGCTGGAAAGCGTCGGCCAGTTGAGCGATGATCCTTTCATCAGCCTGCCGGCCGTGGCGCGCCGATCGGCCCGGCCACGCCGGAGAGCACGGCGGCCGACGCCGCCAGCTCCGCCACACCGTGGGACAGCATCGACATGACCGACATTCGGGAGATGCTCGGCGAGTTGTGTGAGGCCTTCAATGCGCACGACCTCGACCGGATCATGACTGCCTTTGCCGACGAGTGCGTCCTGGAGATGCCGAAGGGGCCGCATGCCTGGGGTGCCCGCTTTGAAGGAAAGCACGCAGTTCGCCAGGGGCTCGCCTCGAGGTTCGAAGGACTTCCCGACGTCCATTACGCAGACCCAACGCACTTCGTGGATGAGGCGCAACAGACCGGCATTTCGAAATGGACGCTGACGGGCACGACCGGCGACGGAAGACGCCTGGAAGTCCGAGGGTGCGATTTCTACACGTTCCGGAACGGCAAGGTGACGCGAAAGGATTCGTACTGGAAGATTGTCGAGGGCGCTCACGATCGCGATCGGACAGCGCCCTCCTGACCGATCAAGGCGATGAAGGGCTTGCGGCCGGGCGCTCGGCGCGGGCGATTCTCATTCGTGCCTGTGTCTCGGCCCGGCCACGCCGACGGCACGGCGATCGACGGCGCCAGCTGCACCATGCCGTGAGACACGATCGGAGCCGCCCGCAGCCCCGCGGGCGGATGACGGGGGATCAGCGCCCGAACACGCCCTTGAGCACCTGCGCCAGCCTGTTCCTGCGCTGCTTGCGCTCGAGATCCTCGGCGCTGCGGACCCAGGCCACCTGGACGACGCGGCGTTCGCCGGAGAACGGCTTGTGCCCGTGCCAGGACTTGTCGGACCGCAGGAACGCGAAGACCGTTCCCATGGTCGGCGGAACCTCGATCACGTAATCGTCGAAGGATTTCGAATCGCGCAGCACCCGAAGCCTGCCGCTTTCGTCGGCCGACCACGCGTCGTTCATGTAGACGAGCATCGTCATCACCTTCGAGGGGCCGTCGGTGTGGATCGCTCCGTAGCGCGGCTGCGAGCGGCGCATGATCGTCGTGATCCGCGGAAAGGGATGCAGGTCGAGGTCGAACCGGCGCGACAGTTCCTCGGTGAGCTCGGGCCCCTCGAGCTCGTCGATGAAGCGCCTGAAGAGGCCCCCGACGTCCGCTTCGCCGACCGTGAGATAGCCCGGCTTGGTCAGGTTCGGAAAATCCTCGCGGAGCTCGGCGATCGCCTCCCGGCGGAGAAAGTCCGACCCGAGGAGGAAGTCGTACGGCTCGTGAGACAGGTCCGCCTCGCGAATGGCCGAGAGATCAACGGTCTGCATGCCCACCCCGCAGGATGCCGCTCGCGGCCGGCTGGGAACGTCGCCAACCGGCATCGGCATCCGCTTTTAGCCTCAACCCTTCACCTTGACGAGCCGAATTGCGACCGACGGCGATCGTGCCGCAAGCTCGCCCGAAGCCAGGAAAGTCGCCAGCCTGCTCGGCAAACGGGCGCGGAATCGGCAGCGATTTTCCGCGCTTCCGAACGTAGTGACCGACCGGCATGAACGACCCGGATGTGGACCATTTGCGTGGACCGCTCGGGCGCCCCTCCAGGAGGATCGCGAAGCTGTTGGGGCGGCAGGAGCCCAGTGCCCGCAGCGACAGGAGGAGCAGGCTGACGAATCCGCTCGTCAGTTTGCTCATCTCAGGGAAGAGCGGCGAGGACGAGCGCATGCTGCCGCGGCGCTCGCGATGGAGCGGAGCGTCCGCGGCGATCGAGCCGCCGCATCAGCCGCGCGGAACGCTCGCGATGAAGACGGCGTGGGCCTCGGCACCCGCCCCTATCGAGGCGCCCTCGATCTCCACCCTCCCGTCTACCCGGGCGATGCGCGTCCGGATGGTGGCCCGGTCGTTCGCGAGGATCGGCTTCAGGAAGGTCGCGGTGATCTCGCCGCCCGAGAGGAAGGCGGGGCCGGCCCATCGGGTCAGCAGTTCGGACAGCCAGCACACGTTCATCAGCCCCTGCACGATGACGCGCGGATAACCCATCTCGGCGGCGATGCGCGGGTTGGTGTGGATGTTCTCGAACTCGTCGGCGATGCCGGAGAAGACGGCTGCCTGCGCCCGGTCCGCCGACACCTCGAGATCGGCGAGCCCGGTGCCCTTCGCGGCGTCGGCGAAGGCGACGCCCTCGCGCCGTGCCTCGAACGGACCGTCGACCCGGCGTGGGGCCGCCGGCCCGTCGCTCTCGGCGATGCCGGCGGGCGGCGACATCTCGATCAGCTCCGTGTTGATCTGGCTGACGTAGAGCGTGCCGTCGGGCCCGCGGGCCTCGCTCTCGTGAATCAGGTAGCCGCGCCCGCGCTTCACGTACTTGGCGGTGTTCGTCCCCGTGACGACGAGCGGAATGCCGAACGGCACCGGCCGGTGGTAGCGGGCGACCTCGCGCTGATGGAATCCGCGCACGAGGCTGCGGTCATAGCGCGTCTGGTAGAACCACATCAGTTCCTTCAGCACCATCGCGCTCGGCACGATGCGCTCGCCGAACCGGTCGGTGGCGCCGAAGTACCAGGGATCCTGGCAGTCAATCGCGTAGCAGTACGCCTTGATCGCGGCATCCGTCGGATCATAGCGCGCCGGGTCGAACCTCTCCGGGATGGGGTAGGCCGAGAAGTCCGGCGGACGGATGTGGTCGCCGACCTTGAGGGCGGCGAGTTCGGGCAGGGCCGCGATATCCATCACGCCGTCCCCTCCCGGAGGGCGCCGGCCGGCGCGCCTTCGCCTGTCTTCAGCCACTCCCCCTCCTCCGGCGTGATGGTGACGTTCACGACGCCGAGCGAGTCGCGCAGCTCCGCGAGGCTGGCGGGGCCGATGATCGGGAACACCGGGAACGGCAGGGTGAAGAGGTAGGCCAGCGCAATGTGGGCCGGCGACACGCCCCGCGCGGCCGCGAGCGCGCGGACGCGGTCGCGCCGCTCGAAGTTGGTGTCGCTGTACCAGCTCGCGACCAGCGTGGGCTCGCCGAGCTTGTCGCGGCCGGCGCGGTCGGTGAAGAAGCCGCGGGCCTGGCTCGACCAGGCGAAGATCGGCGTCTGCGTGCGCTTCAGCCACGCCGTATCGTCCGGGCCGGAGGAGGAGATGCAGCCCGGCCACATCGGGGCCACCATCTCCGCCAGGCTGTAGTTGTTGGACAGGAGCTCGAAGCCGTGCTTGCCGGTGCGCTGCGCATAGGCGTTCGCCTCGTCGATGCGCGCCGTCGTCCAGTTCGAGCCGCCGAACTTGCCGATGCGGCCGGCGCGGCGCAGCGCGTCGAGCACGTCGACGAACTCGCCGACCGGCACGTCCGGATTGTCGCGGTGCATGAAGTAGAGGTCGAGGTGGTCCGTGCGCAGACGCTCCAGCGTTTCCTCGAGCTGCGGCGCGATGAACTCGGGCCGGCACAGCGGAGAATGGGCGCCCTTGCCGATGACCACGGCCTGGTCGCGCACCCCGCGGCTTTGGAGCCACTCGCCGAGGAGCTTGTCCATCAGCCCCTGACCGTAGATCCAGGCGCTGTCGAAAGTGGTGCCGCCAGCCTCGAAGAAGGAGTCGTAGACGATTGCGGCGTCGGGGAAGGTCTTGAGGAGCATGCCGCCGATGGCAAGGCGCGAGGCGGCCTTGCCGGGGGCGACGGTCTCGTCCGTCGGCATCGGCGCGCCCTCACGCCGCCGCAGCGGGTGGCCCGCGACGGTGACGCGGCGGGCGGAGGATTCGGCCGGATAGGCAAGGCCGATCTCGCGCCGCCAGGCATCCAGCGTTCGCATGTTGCCGAGCGTGTCGGCGTGGCTCGGCGCCGGCCACTCGATCTCGCCGGCAGCGACGCTGCGGGCGAAGAGGTCGGCCTCCAGCGCGTAGAGCCAATCCTCCGTCTCGATCGGCACCACGCGGCGCTGGTCCGGCCGCACGGCGACGACGATCTCGCTCCTGCCGCCCTGCCGGCCGGAGCAGAACCAGGGGCTCGTCACCTCGATGGCGCCCCTGGTGCCGTGGATGCGGGCGGCGGCGTCCTGCACCGTGGTGATGCTCGCCGCGCCGTGGGCGAGGATGCCGCCGGGGAAGCGCATCGCGATCGCCGCGCGCTCGTCCGCACCGGCGGTCCCGAGATGGCCGGTGCCCTTCACCTCAATCGGGTCGGCGAAGGGCTCGCCCCGCGCCACGCCCGCGACGAGGCGGCACATGGAGGTGACGTAGCAGCCGATGTCGAGGATCGCGCCGCCGCCGAGCTCGGGATCGAAGTGGCGCTTCCTGGCGTCGAAGGCGGTATTGTAGCCGAACACGGCGTCGATCATCGTGACCTCGCCGATCTCGCCGCTCCTGATGATGTCCACGATCGCCCGCGTCTGCGGATGGCCGCGGTACATGAACGCTTCCATCAGCAGGCCGGGCGAGCGGGCGGCGACGTCGAGGACGGCGCTCGCCTCCGCCGCGTTCATCGCGAGCGGCTTCTCGCACAGGACGTGCTTGCCGGCTTCCAGCGCCGCGATCGCCTGCTCGGCGTGGGCTGGATGAGGCGAGGCGATGTAGACGGCGTCCACCTCCCCGTCCGCGAACAGCGCGGCGTGGCCCTTGTGGATACGCGCGCCACCGAACGGGTTGTCGGTCAACGCGCTGGGGTCGCGCGTCGCGACGGCAACGAGGGTGCCGTGTCGCGCCCGCTCCAGTGCGGCGGCGAACTGCCGCGCAATGGCGCCGGTGCCGACGATGCCCCAACGCAAGGACGGTGCGGTGCCCGTTCTGGCCGCGGTGTCGCGGGCCTCGGTCTGCAGCATGGACGTTCTCTCCCGCGCCGGTCGTGGCCGGCGTCTCATCTGTGCGGCCCCGGCCCGCGCCGGGACCGGCGGTTCAGTGCTCCGGCGCGCGGCCGAGGAGGAGGCCGCGCGGGTCGACCACGCGGCGCAAGAGGTCGAGCTCTTCGGCCGTCGGCTCCGGCGTCGCCGGCGCGTCCTCGAGGTCCGGCAGCGCGAAGCCGGTGACGCCGGCGAGCTCGCCGCGCCGCTCCTCGCGGTGGATGGATCTGAGGCGGATGCGGCCGGCTTCCTTGTCGAAGTCGAAAATGCACTCGGGCGTCACCACCCACTCCGGGCCGCCCTCGGGAATTCCGAGCGCCGCGCGTCCCGCAAGGCCGCCGGGGTAGCCGACGCCCGAGACGTAGTCGACCTTCTCCACGAGGACGCGGGCGGTGTGATGCGGCAGCATCACGTATTCGCGGCGGAAGATCGTCATGTGCTCGGGCTGCAGGATCGGGCCGACGAGGCGCACCTTCGGCCGCGCGTGGTCGCCGATCACCACGGAATTCAGCGACCCCGTCACATCGAGCTGCACGCCGGAGGAGAAGCCGAAGTCGACGTGGCCGCGCTTGAAGGAGAACTGGCCCGGGTAGCGGACCGTCTGCGCCTCGCAGGGAAGGTCGAGGAGCGTCGAATCGAACTCCTGGTCGGGCAGCGCCGCCAGCGAGGCGAGGTCCGGATTGTGCGACCAGCCGGCGAGCAGGATCGTGAGGTTCGGCGCGTGCGTGAGCTTGGCGAACATCATCGCCGCGAGCGGGATCGAGGTGCCGTAGAGCATGGCCGCCGCACCGGTGACGAGGCCGGTGAAGCCCACCTCGTGATCGGCGAAGCTCTTGGCGAGCGCGATGGTGATGATCTCGGGGATGGTCGCGGCGCTCATATCGTGGCGATCTCCTGCAGGCGCATGACATGAGCCGCGCCGAGCTTTTCGAGATACGCCGCGTGATCGGCCGTCCCGCGCACCCATTCGTCGAGGTAGGCATCGAAGGCTTCGTCGCTGGCTGAGGCGGCGACGTAGGCCTGCATGTGCGCGTCGTCGATGACGAAGCGGCCGAGCGTCGGCGTTGGGTGCGCGCCGCAGGGAGCCTCGACGATGGCGGCGGTGCGGTAGGCGGGCAGCATGTTGAGCGTCGGGTTGCGGCGGACGAACTGGTTGGAGACGATCTTCTCCACCGTCACGATCACCATCTCCGCGCTCTGCGCCGTGTCGAGGTCGAGCTCCTGCGGCATCAGCCGGCGGCTCGGCCACAGCACGTTGCCGGCCTCGTCGGCGGCGCCGGCGTGGATCACCACCACCTCCGGGTCCGCCGGCGGCACGGCGTAGAGCTTGCGGCCGGTCAGCGGGCAGTCGAACGCCTTGATGTCCGGGTTGTGGGTGAGGATGTCCGTGCCGCCGAGATAGGCGGAGGGCCAGAAGGTCAAGTTCTCGCGGCTCGCCCGGAACCGATCGAACGACAGGACCTCGGGGTAGTCGACGATCTCGACCGTCCCCGCCTCGTTGCGCCGGCGAATGTTGCGGGCGAGGCCGTACTTCTCGAGGCCGACATATGAGGTCTCGACCTTCTTCAGCGCGCCGGCGCCGGCGAGCATGTCGACCTCGATGCCGCTGACCGTGCCGACGACGGTGAGGTCGCGCCGCCGCTGGCGCACGAGCTCGCGCACGAAGGCCATCGGCCGCTGGTAATTGGCGAAGCCGCCGATGGCGACCCGTGCGCCGTCCGGCACGAGGCTCGCCGCCTCGGCCATGGTGACGACCTTGCGGTCCGGGAACGGGATCGTCCGGCGCGGAGGGAGGAAGGAGGCGCTGGCCATCGGCGTCAGACCCTCAGGAGCTTCTTGTCGGGGTCGATGACGGTGCGCACCAGCTCCACCGTCTCGGCGGCCGGCGGCGGCGTCTCGGCCAGATCCGGCGCGACGGCGGGGGCGAAGCCCATCGCGGCGGTCACCTCGTCCAGGGTGACGCCGGGGTGCAGCGAGCGCACGCGCATCACGTTGTCCTCGCCGGCGAAGTCGAACACCGCCTTGTCGGTGACAACGCGCTGCGGCCCCGGCCCCGGCAGCGCGTACTGCTCGCGGCGGGTGCCGCCCCGGCGGTAGCCGAAGCTCGTCACGTAGTCGACGTCCGGCACAAAGCGGCGCGGGTCGAGGTCCATGACGATGATGGGCTTCCTCACGAAGGCGAGGTGCTCGGGCTGCGCGAGGCAGCCGACGAGGCGCGTCTTGAGCGAGCCGTCCGGCCTGTCGAGGCGGGTGATGTTGAGGTTGCCGTAGCGGTCCACCTGCGCGGCGGATTCGAACGAGATGTCGAACCGCGCCTTCCCCAGCATGTCGATCTTCTGCGAGGTCTCCTGCAGTTGCGCGGCGCAGGGCCAGGTCGTGAAGGCGTCCTGCAGCCACGCCTCCGGCATGCGCGACAGGTCCGGAGTGAGGAGGTTGCCCCAGTAGATGGAGGCGTCCGGCGCATGGCTCGCCTGCGCGATGCGGCTCGCGACGACGGGCAGGCCCACCGCCAGCGTGAAGGCGCGGCCCGCGGTGCCGACGCCGACGAAGATGAGGTCGCCGTCCTCGATCTCGCGCGCGATGGCAGCGGCCATCAGTTCGTTGGTGGTGTAGGCGCTCATCGGCCGACTCCGAGGCGGGCCTTCAGCGCCGCGAGGCCGCCGAAGGCGTCGAGGTAGGCCTCGTGCGAGCCGACGTGGACGTACTTGTCGAGGTAGTCCGCCGCTCCCGCGGCCGTCCTGCCGGCGGCGGCATAGGCGCGGATCGCCTCCTCATCCTCGTCGTGGACCGTGTCGCAGGCGAGCGGGTGGGCGCCGAAGGGCACCTCCACCACCGCTTCGACCCACTGGCTCGGGATGTAGGTGAGGTGCGGGTTCGCCTTCACCTCCTCATGCGGCACGATCCGCTCCACCGTGACGATGAGGCGGTTGGAGCCGCGGGCGATGATCTGGTCGACATCGTCCGCATCGCGCGCGAGCGGCCACTGGACATTGCCGTAGGCGTCGGCGGTGTAGCCGTGGATGACGGTGAAGTCCGGCTCGATGGCACGCATCGCGGTATAGCTCCTGCCGGTGAAGGGGCAGGTCATCTCCACCGTGATCTCGGGGTCCTGCTTCGCCATGTCGGTGCCGAGGAGCGCGCGGATCGGCATGAAGGAGTTGCCGTTGCAGGCGGCCTGGAAGCGGGCGACCTGCGCCGATTCGGAATAGTCGCGCACCTCGATCGCGCCCGCCTCGACGCCGCGGCGGAAGCTCGGCGCGAGGCCGTGCCAGAAGAGGCCCGCATAGACGCCCTCGTAACGCTTCAGAAGGCCGGCGGCAGCGAGCATATCGACAGCGAAGCCGCCGGCGAAGGAGTAGATGGTGAGGTCGCCGATCCGCTGCCGGATCAACTCGCGCGCGAAGGCGTTCACCTGGCGCCGCATGATGTTGCCGCCGAACGCGACCCTGGCGCCGGGCGGAATGCGGGCGGCGGCGTCCCGAAGCGAGACGACCTTTTCACGACTGGGCAAGGGCGTTCCTCTAGAGCTGCCGAGGTCCGGCCGCAGCGGACCAGCACCGATCTTGATTGCTGCATCCGACGATAAAAACGATTTTAGAGGCGGTCAAGCCGTCTGGGTGGTCGTTTGGCGGTATGGACTAGCGATTGCATACACGCGAAATTTCGCTCCCAGGAGCGACAGTTGGAGGGGCGATCTTGCCGAGGGCCAGCCGAGTGACCATCCGGGACGTCGCCTTCGAGGCCGGCCTTGCGGTTTCGACCGTGTCGAACGCGCTCGCGGGCAAGGACTGCGTGCGCGAGGAGACGCGGCGCAAGGTCGTCGACATCGCCGTCCGCCTCGGCTACCGCCCGTCTGCCCTCGCCCGCTCGCTGCGCAGCGGGCGCAGCCTCACCATGGGCGTGCTGGTGTCGGACGTGAGCAACCCCGCGCTCGTCGACTATGTCCGCGGCGTCGACGACGTCGCGGTGCGTGAGGGCTTCACGATCCTCCTCGGCAACACGGACGAGCGCATCGAGAAGCAGGTCGCCCAGATGAAGACGCTGATCGACCACGAGGTCGACGGCATGGTCCTGATCTCGCAGCATACCGAGGGCAAGGAGGTCCGCGAGCTCTTGAAGATCGTCCCTTACGTCTTCATCCAGCGCCGCAGCCCGCACTTCGTCGACGATTATGTCGGCGGCGACAACGCCGCCTCGACGCGGAAGGCCCTCACCTACCTCCACGAGCTCGGACATCGCCGCATCGGCATCATCACCGGTCCGACCGCGTCGAGCACGGCGATGGAGCGTCTCGCGGCGTACAGGGCCTGCGTCGACGATCTCGGGTTCGACCGCGACGAAGACCTCGTCGTCTACGGCGACTACGATCTCGACGCCGGGCGGCGGGGGATGCACCGGCTGTGGTCCCTCCCCGAGCCGCCAACGGCCATCCTCGCCAGCAACGACATCTGCGCGCTCGGCGTGCAGGACGCGGCGCTGGAGCTAGGCGTGTCGATCCCGGACCAGCTTTCGCTGTGCGGATGCGACGACATCTCGCTCGCGGGGCTTCGCCAGATCGACCTCACCACCACGCATATGCCGAAGCGACGCATCGGCACCGCCGCGGCGGAGCTGCTTCTCGGGAAGATCGAACAGGGGCCGAACCTGCCGCCGCAGGAGATCATCATCCCGGGCGATCTCGTGATCCGCTCCTCGTGCGCCGCGCCGCGGGCGAAGAGGCGCCGGCGGCGGGCGGCCGCCGCACCGGTCGCCGCCGAATAGGATCAGCGGTCGACGAGCGCCCGCGCGATGCGTGCAAACGCGAGCATGCCGGGGTCGTCCAGACCCACGGTCTTGTCGCCGAACATGCGGGCGCGGCCGATGCGGTTCGGCTTCTCGCGGAATCCGGCGAGGGCGTCCTCGGCAGCACTCGCGACGGCCGCGCCGAGGTCGCCGGGCGCATCCCCCGCGAGGCGGCCTGCGACGCAGTCGAGGCTGTCGACCACCGTCTTGTCGCCGGGCGCGGCGCCGCCACGCTTGACGACGGCATCGCGCGCGAGGACTGCCAGCGCCGCCCACTCGGTCGGATCCACCGCCTCCATCCCCTTCGTCTCGCGCGAGATGGCGAGGAGCGCGGTCGCGAGCAGCGTGCCGAGGCTGGAGCCGGTCGCCGTCGCCGCGGCCTTGGCGAGGCCGGCGAAGGCCGCGCCCATGTCGGCGGCAGCGGCCGTGTCCGCCTTCGCCATGCGGTCGACAACGCGGGCGAGCATGGTGCCCGTGTCGCCGTCACCGATGCGGGCATCGGCGGCATTCAGCTCCTTCTCGAGCGTCGCCATCGCCGCCTTCGCCCTGGCGACGAGGTCGGCAAGGTCGGTGGCGCGAAGGCTCATGCGGCGCCCCGCCAGAACGGGCAGGATGTCGGCGCGGCGAGGAGCTCCATGAAGGCGCCGTCGACGACGCAGAGCGAGACCGACACGCCCGCCATCTCCATCGACGTCGCGTAATGGCCGACGAGGGGCATCACGACCTCGAGCCCGTCCGCCGCGAGGCGCTGCGCGATGCGGCGGTAGAGGATGTAGAGCTCCTCCAGCGGCGTCGCACCGAGGCTGTTGACGAGGACGGAGACCTGGCGGGCGCCGGAGAGCGGCGCGTCGGCGGTGAGGCGGTCGAGCATCTCGTCCGCCACCTCGTCGGCCGGCCTCAGCGGCGCGCGCCAGATGCCGGGCTCGCCGTGGATGCCCATCCCCATCTCGATCTCGTTCTCGCCGAGCGTGAAGGACGGCGCGCCGGAGCCGGGGATAAGGCAGGGCGACAGCGCGACGCCGATCGTGCGGGTGCGGGCGACGGCATCGGCCGCCGTCGCCGTCACCTCGGCCAGCGAGGCGCCGCGGTCGGCCATCGCGCCCGCCGCCTTGTAGGCGTAGAGGATGCCGGCGACGCCGCGGCGCTTCGCCCCCTCCTCCGGCGCGGCGCTCGCCACGTCGTCGATGCCGAGCACGGTGGTGGACTCGATGCCGTCGGCCTCGGCGATCTCGCCGGCCATGTCGAAGTTCATGCGGTCGCCGCCGTAATTGCCGTAGAGGCGCAGCACGCCTGCCCCGCCGTCGGCCGCCTGGATCGCCTCCACGCAGGATCCGACCGTCGGCCCCTCGAACACGTTGCCGATGGCGCAGGCGTCGAGCATCCCCTCCGCGACGTAGCCCGTGAACAGCGGCAGATGGCCGGAACCGCCGCCCGACACGATGCCGACTTTCCCCCGCCGCGGTGCCGAAGCACGCCGGATGACGCGGCCCTCCTCGCCGGCGCGCGCGAGGTACGGGTGCGCCGCGACCAGGCCGTCCAGCATCTCGTCGACGTAGTTGCCGGGGGCGTTGATGAGCTTCTTCATGGCGCTGGTCCGTCAGTAGGAGAGCGAGACGTCGTCGGCGAACGCGGTGATTGGCGGATAAGCGTGCTCGTCCGTCACGATGTCGACGACCGTCGTGATGTTCGCGGCGAGCGCCTTGCGGAAGACGTCGGCAAGGTCTTCCGCGCGCTCCACGCGGACTCCCTCGCAGCCGACGGCGCGGGCGATGGCGGCGTGGTCGACGGCGGTGAAGTCGCAGGCCTCGTCGTTGTAGTCGCCGAACGTCACCTTCTCGGCGTGCTTCTGGTAGCCGAGGATCTGGTTGTTGAGGATCGCGACCACGACCGGCAGCCCCATGCGCCGCGCGGTCTCAAGCTCGGACCAGGTGTGGGCGAAGCCGCCGTCGCCGCACAGCGCGAACACCGGCGCCTCCGGCCGCGCCGCCTTGGCGCCGAGCGCGAACGGCAGTCCCCAGCCGAGCCCGGCGAGGCCGCGCGGGGTGATGAAGCGCTGCCCGGCCTTACGCGAGGTGAGGAAGTTGCCGACCCAGATCGAGGAATAGCTCGCGTCGGTGACGACGATGGTGTCGGGCGTCATCACCTCGTCCAGCGCGCGCATGATCCGTTCGGGCCGGATCGGCGTGGCGTTCGAGGACGCCTCGGCCTCCATGTCCTCGCGGCCCTTCTTCAGCCCCGCCGCGATCTTCGCCTCGAGCTGCGGCCGGGCCGCCATGCGCTTGCCGAGGTCGCGCGCCTTCAGCGCCTCCGTCAGCGCGGCGAGGCCCAGCTTCGCGTCGCCGACGAGGCGCATCGCCTCGTAGTTGCGGCCGATCTCCTGGCCGTCGACGTCCAGGTGGATGTAGCGCGCGTCCTTCGGGTAGAGCGACCAGGAGTCGGTGCCGTTCTGGTTCGTGCGGTTGCCGACGAGGAGGATGACGTCCGCCTCCGTCACGAGGTCGCGCAGGTGGCGGGTGCGGCTGCGCTTGCCCATGAAGTAGCCGACGACGCCGACGGAGAGCGGATGCGTCTCGTCGACCGTGCCCTTGCCCATCAGCGTGGTCGCGATGGGCAGCCCCGCCGCCTCCTGTAACGCCGCAAGCTCCGCGGCCGCCTGCGACAGGTGCACGCCTCCGCCGGCGATGACGAGCGGCCGCTCCGCCGAGGCGAGCAGGTCCGCCGCCTCCGCGACGCGCGCCGGATGCGGCCCGCAGCGGTCGAGCGGGAACGCGCCCAGGGAGGCGCCGCGCAGCACCGCCGGACGGTCCGGCGCCTCGGTGAAGATGTCCATCGGCGCCATCAGCACCGCCGGGCCGGGGCGGCCGGAGGCGGCGGCGGCGAAGGCCATGTCGACGAAGTCGTCGATGCGGCCGGCGTCGGGGATGCGCTTGATCCACTTCGCGACGCCCTTGAAGAGCTCCAGGTGGTCGAGCTCCTGGAAGGCGTTCTTCTCCACGTAGGCCCGCGCCACGTCCTGCACCACCGCGACCACGGGAACGGACGCCTTGTAGGCCTCCGCGAGGCCCGGCACGAGGAGCGTCGCGGCGGGGCCGTTCTGCGCCGTCACCACAGCGACCTTGTTCGAGACGCGAGCGTAAGCGTCGGCCATCGCGGCGCCGGCGTTCTCGGTGCGGTAGCCGACCTGGCGGATGCCGTGATGCGGCGCGGCGAGGAACAGCGCCGTCGGGATCGACTGGCCGAACACCGTGTCGACCCCGTGGCGAGCGAGCGCCGCGGCGAACACGTGTGCGCCCGAGATGTTGCCGCGGTCGGGATGGTCTTCTGCGATCGCCTTCGATGTCATCGTTTTCTAGCCTTTCGGGTGGGTGCGGCGGAGCGGTCGTCAGATGACGGCTTCGGCCCGCAGTCCCTCGATCTCCTCGGCCGACATGCCGAGCCAGGTCATCAGCACCTCGTCGGTGTCGTGGCCGAGCGGCGGCGCCGGCCGGTGCACCGCCGTCGGCGTTCTCGACAGCCGCTGCGCCGGCGCCGGCGAGGGCACCACGCCCGCCACAGGGTGCTCGATGTCGACGATGTGGCCGGCGTCCCGCGCATAGGGGTCGCGCAGCGCCTCGCCGACGGTGCGGACCTTCGCGGATGGCAGCTCGGCCTTGGAGACCGCCGCCATCACCTCGTCCACCGTGTGCGCCTTCGCCCATTGCGCGACGACGCCCTCCACGGCGTCGACGTTCTGCAGCCGCGCCTCGAGCCGGGCGAAGCGCGGGTCCTGCAGCAGCTCGGGCTGGCCGATCATCCGGGCGAGCCGAGGGAAGTGCGCGTCGCTGCCCCCGATGATGTGCACCCAGTGGCCGTCCTTCGTCTCGAAGGTGTTGGCGGGCGCCACGTAGCGGTCGCGGTTTCCCATGCGGCTCATCTCGCGGCCGAACACGAGGTATTCGGGGATAGCCGTCATCAGCATGGCGGAGGCGCTGCCCATCAGGCTGACGTCGACCATCTGCCCTTCGCCGGACTGCATCCGGTGCATCAGGGCGCCGAGGACGCCGCAGGCGGCGTTCATGCCGGTCGCGTAGTCGACCAGGAAGGTGCCGGCCAGCATCGGCCGCCCGTCCACCTCTCCGGTGAGGTCCATGATGCCGGAGAGCGCCTGCGCGATGGCGTCGAAGCACGGCTCACAGGTGAGGCGGTTGCCGAGGCCGAAGCCCGACAGGCTCGCCATCACGAGGCGCGGGTTCAGCTCGTGCAGCGTCTCCCAGCCGCAGCCCATCTTGTCCATGGTGCCGGGGCGGAAGTTCTCGATGAGGACGTCCGCCTCGGTGGCCAGACGGCGGATGAGCTCCTGCGCCTTGTTGTGGCGGAAGTCGACCGTCAGGCTCCGCTTGTTGCGGTTGAACATCATGAAGTAGACGCTCTCGCCCTGGATGAACGGGGCGAGGAGACGGGAATCCTCGCCCGTCATCGTCTTCTCGACCTTGACGACGTCGGCGCCGAGATCGCCGAGGATCATCGCGCAGTGGGGACCGGCGATGAAGCGGGAGAGGTCGAGGACCTTCAGCCCGGAGAGTGGACCTGCCATGGTTAGCCTATTCGCGCAGCAGAATGTTGTTGGGGTCGATACGGAGGCGGATCGCGTCGAGGTCATCGGCGCGCGGCGGATCGGTGACGGCGATGCTGTCCGGCACCGCAGGGCGGAAGCCCATGCGGTCGGTGACGTCGCCCAGCGCCACGCCCGGGTGGAGCGAGACGAGCCTCATCTCGCGGGTCTCGGGGGTGAAATCGAAGACCGCGAGGTCGGTGACAACGCGGTGCGGGCCGCCCGGCGCGAGGCCGGCCGCCTCGCGTGAGGTGCCGCCATCGAGGTGGCCGACGCTGGTGACGAAATCGACGCGCTCCACGAAGCTGCGGCGGTCGAGGTCCATCACGATGTACGGCCGGCGCACGAAGGCGGCGTGGTCCGGCTGGGCGAGCGCCCCGACGAGCCGGACCTTCGGCCGGTCGCGATCGCCGATCGCCGTGATGTTCATGTTGCCGTGCCGGTCGATCTGCGCGGCGCTGTTGAAGCAGACGTCGAAGCGGCCGCGCGAGAGCATGTCGCACTTGATGCCGGTGTCTGTCGGCGCCGCGGCGCCCGGCCAGCGGGTGAACGCGTCCTGGTTCAGCCGCTCGGGGAAGGCGGAAAGGTCCGGCTCCAGGAGGTTGCCCCAGTAGACCGCGGCGCCCGGCGCGTGGCGCATCTGCGCGAGGCGGACGGCAGCGAGCGGGATGCCGACGGCCAGCGTGAAGGCGCGCCCGTTGGTGCCGACGCCGACGAAGCAGAGATCGCCGTCCTCGATCTCGCGGGCGAGGTAGGCGACGATCAGCTCGTTCATGGAGAACGCGGCCATCGCTCAGCCCTTCGCCACGTCGAACGCGCGGAGCGCCTCGATCCCGCCGACCGCGGCGAGGTAGGAGGCGTGGTCGCGGTGGCGCACGTACCGGTCGAGATATTCAGCCGCCCCATCGCCGCTGCGGCACGCCAGCGCGAAGGCTTCGAGATGCGCCTCGTCTGCGTCGTAGAAGGCGTCGCAGGCGGCGGGGTGGGAGCCGTATGGCACCTCCACGACGCTCTCCACCCACTGGCCGGGGATGTAGGTGAGCGTCGGCTGCGCCTTCACCAGCTCGTGCGGCACGATGCGCTCGACGGTGACGATGAGGCGCGTAGCGGCGGCGGCGAACACCGGATCGACGTCGTCGGTGTCGCGCACGACCGGCCAGACGATGTTGCCGTACTCGTCGCCCATGTAGCCGTGGATGAGGGTGAAGTCCGTCGCGGCGGGCGGAACCGCCTGAAGGAGGTCGCCGGTGAAGGGGCAGGTGACGGTCCTGATCTGGTCGGGGTTCCGCACGGCGATGTCGGAGCCGAACAGGCCGCGGATTGGCAGGAACGGGACGCCCTGCGCCGCGGCGCGCAGCCGGGCGACCCACGCCGTCTCGGAAAACTCCCGGGCGACGATGCGCCCCTCCTCCACGCCGCGGCGGAAGTTCGGCGCGAGGCCGTGGTTGAAGAGGCCGACATATATGCCTTCCCAGCGCCTGATCGCGCCGGCGGCGGCGAGGAAGTCGACCGCCGTCGTCGCGGCCCAAGAGAGCACGGTGAGATCGGAGACGCCGCGGGCGACGAGGTTGCGCACCGCCGCGTTGGGCTGGCGCCGCAACAGCGACCCTCCGATCGCGACGCTCGCCCCCGACGAGATCGGGGCGAGCGCCTCCTCCAACGACTTCCGCTTGACGCGCAACAGGATGTTCTCCGGAACTCAGGCGTGCCGGCGGGCGCGGGGCGCGCAGGGACGACCTGCGCGACCCTCGGGGCTCAGTGCCCGCCGATCATCGTGGTGGGTTGGGCTCAGCCGCCCGGCTGGAAGCGCGAGCTGGCGACCTTGGCCTTGCCCGTGTCGGGATCGTAGTAGTCGAGCACGTTCGCCTTGCTGATGAAGGGCGACGGGAACTTGTAGTCCTTCTTGACGGCCTCGCCGCGCAGCACCGCAGCGGCGGCGTCGACGCCTTCCGTGCCGAACGGAGCGTAGTACCAGACGCCCTCGATCTCGCCTTCCATGATGTCTTGCAGGATCTCCGGGCTGACGCCGTCATAGCCGGTAATGAACATCTCATCGAGCCGCCCGGCCTCCTTCACGGCCTGGAGCGCGCCCATCGCCATGTCCTCGGAGTGGGTGTAGACGGCGTCGATGTGGCCGTGCGCCTGGAGCATGTCCTCCATGCCGCGGAGCGCCTTGGCGCGGTCATAGTCGGCCTGCACCTGGCCAATGACCTCGATCTCCGGCACCTTGTCGATGACCGAGTGCCAGCCCTCGCCGCGGTGCTGGTTCACCGTGGAGCCCGGTGAGCCGAGGATCTGGATGACCTTGCCCTTCCCGTTCAGCTTCTTGACGTAGTAGTCGCCGGCGTCCTTCGCCGTTGCGAGCGTGTCGGTACCAAGGTGCACGGTATAGTCGACGCCCGGCTGCAGCGCAGAGGACAGCACGATGAGCGGGATGCCGGCCTCGTTGACGTGCCGGACCGCCGGGGAGATCGCCTCGGAATAGTAGGTTGACAGGATGATCGCGTCGACGCGGCGGGTCACCAGATCTTCGAGGTCGGTGATCTGCTTGGTCGGCTGGTGGTTGGCGTCGGTGACGATGGTCTCGAGGCCGTACTTCTTGGCCGTCTGGATCACGCCCTCGCGCTGCGCCTTGATCCAGTTCGTGGTGACATACGACTGTGAGAAGCCGATCGTCTTGCCCGCGAGCCCGCCCTGGGCGGAGGCGAACTTCGAAATAAAGGGGGTGGCGAGCACGCCGCCGGCGGCGGCGGCACCGAGCTTTAGAAGCTTACGGCGATCGACGTGTGAGTTGATAGGCACTTCTTGTCCTCCCGTTTTGTATGGTGGATCAGACGCGGCGCTTGCGAAGCTCGCTGACGACGACAGCGAGGACGATGATGACCCCCTTGAGAAGCATCTGCATGTAAGGGGACACCCCGACGAGGTTCAGAATATTGGCGAGGAAGGCGAGGATCATGATGCCGATGACCGTGCCTCCGACGCTTCCGACGCCGCCGTCGAAGGTCGTGCCGCCGATCAGCGTCGCGGCGATCGCATCGAGCTCGAACAGGGTGCCCGCGTTCGGATCGCCGACCGTAAGGCGCGCCGTCAGCAGGATGCCGGCGAGGCCTGCGCACAGGCCGCTGATGACGTAGACCGAAATCTGGTTGCGCTGGACGTGGATGCCGGACAGGCGCGCCGCCTCCTCGTTGGCGCCCACGGCGTAGACCTCCCGGCCGAAGATGGTGCTCTTGAGAACGACGGCGCCGATCAGCGCGACGAGCGCGAAGACGATCACCGGCATCGGCACGGGACCGAGATAGCCGGAGCCGAGGAAGCGCATCGCCGAGGGGGCGTCCGAGACGACGATCGGGCTGCCGTCGGAATAGACGTAGACCAGGCCGCGGGCGAAGATCATCATGCCGAGCGTGGCGATGAAGGGCTGCAGCTTCAGCTGCGTGATGAGGAGGCCGTTGCCGAGGCCGAGCAGGCCGGCGAACAGCACCGGCGCGATGACCCAGCCGAGGACGCCGTATTCGGCGAGCCCCGCCGACAGGATCGCCGCGACGCCGACGATCGAGCCGACCGACAGGTCGATGCCCCGGTTCAGGATGACGTAGGTCATCCCGATCGCGACGATGCCGACCATGCTCGTGCCGCGCATCACGTTGAAGATGTTCGTTACGTCGAGGAAGTACGGCGACAGCGACGCGCCGACGGCGAGCAGGATGGCGAGCGCGAGAATGTTGCTGCCCGTCACCGCGTAGTGGACGAGCATGCGGCGGGACGACGTGAGCCAGGCGCTCCCGCCGGCGATCATTTCGCCGCTGGAACCGTCAGCCATGCATTCTTTCCTTCTTGGTTTGCGGTACGGCGAGCTCCATGATCGCGGGCTCGGTGGCCTGCGCACGCGACAGCTCGCCGCTGATGCGACCACCTTCCATCACCAGGATCCGGTCGCCCATGCCGAGAACTTCGGGGAGCTCGGAGGAAATCATCAGGATGGCCCGCCCTTCGGCGGCGAGCGCGTGGATCAGCTGGTAGATCTCGCGCTTGGTGCCGATGTCGATGCCCCGGGTGGGCTCGTCGAAGATGAGGACTTCGCTGTCGCGCAGGAGCCAGCGGGCGATGACGCATTTCTGCTGGTTTCCGCCGGAGAGCTGGCCGGCGAGCTGGTCGATCCCGGTCGCGCGGACCTTGAGGCGTTGGGCGTAATCGGCGGCGACGGCGCGCTCCTTGGCGCTGCGCATGATGCCGTAATGCGCGAGGTCGTTGCGCGCCGCGAGCGTGATGTTGTGCATGACCGAGAGCGGCCGCAGCACGCTGTCGCGGCGGTCCTCGGCGAGATAGGCGATCCCCGCCGCCGTTCCGTCCGACGCGGAGCCGAACTTCACCGGCTTGCCGTCCCGCACCAGGCGGCCGCCGGTGATGCGTTCGGCGCCGCACAAGGCTCTCGCGAGCTCGGTGCGGCCGGCGCCGATCAGCCCGGCGAGGCCGACGATCTCGCCGCGGCGCAGCTCCAGCGAAACGTTCCGGAAGCCGCGGCCCGAAATGCCTTCCGCCCGAAGCGCGACCTCCCCCGCCGCGCGCTCGCCGTGGTCGGGGAAGTGCGCGGCGAGATCGCGGCCGACCATGTAGCGGATCAGCTCGGCCTTGTCGGTTTCGCCGACGTCGAGCGTCGTGACGAGAGAGCCGTCCTTCAATACGCTGACGCGGTCGGCGATCTCGAAGATCTCGTCGAGATGGTGGGATATGTAGATGAACGCGGTGCCCCGCTCCTTGAGGCGCCGCATCAAGGCGAACAGCTGGGCCGTATCGACCGGGGTGAGGCTCGCCGTCGGCTCGTCAAGGATGATGAGCCGCGCGTCGAGCGTGACCGCCTTCGCGAACTGGACGAACTGCCGGGCGGCGATCGGCAGCTGGCCGACGACGTCGTTCGCCTTCAGCGGCAGTCCGAGATCGGACAGCACCTGGTCGGTGTTGCGGCGCAGCGCTCCGGCATCGACCACGCCGCCCGCCTTGCGCGGCAGGCGCCCCATGTAGACGTTCTCGGCGACCGTCAGCGGTGCGGCGAGCTTCGGCTCCTGGTGGACCATTGCGATGCCGCTCGCGAGGGCGTCCGAGGGGCCGGAGAAGTGGAGAACCTTGCCGTCGACGGCGATGGTCCCCTCGTCGGGCTGCAGCGCGCCGTTGATGATGTTCATCAGCGTCGACTTGCCGGCGCCGTTCTCGCCGACGATGGCGTGAACCTCGCCCCGGGCGACGTCGATGCTGACGTCGTTGAGCGCGGTGTTGCTCCCGAATCGCTTCACGATGGCGGAGACGCTGACGAGGCGTCGATCGTCGACCAAAGGCTTTCCTCCGTTTCGCGCTTCAGCTCACGCAGGGCGTCGTGGCGCGATTAACGGTATAAAAAACGATTTTATGGCGGTGTGCAAGGCCGACCGTACCCCCGCGCGCAAGGTGTGTATCCGGATCCGGCAGGGGCGATATCAGACCGTGGGGGTCACGGGCTCGGCTGGCCGGCGGCAGCGGATACCGCGCGGCGGCTGCCCTCGGTGGCGCGACGAAGCGTCAGCGTGGGAGCGACCGGTTGCCCCGGCAGGCGTCGCGACAGGCGAACACGATGCGCGGAGCCGACCGCGAACCAGCCTCCAAATTCCGTTCGCGGCTGTCGCGGGCTGCGGGACCGACATTGATCTCGAAGCGTGCTCGGACGAAGGGTCTGGAGCGGTTCGAGGGTATCAGGCAATCGCTCGGCCGGCATCTCGCGACCGGCGACAGGGTCCTGAAAGACTTGTATCGAACTATATATACGTCAGAGGCCGCAAGAAAATACTGCGGGAAGACCGATGAAGGTTCTACTGATCGGCGGCACGCGCTTTATTGGCGCACATGTGGCGCGGCGTCTTCACGATGCCGGCGCAGAGATTGCTGCCTTTCACCGCGGCTCCAGCGCCAACCGCATCCTTCCCGACATCGAGCATGTGCTGGACCCGAAAGCGGAATATCCGGTGACGGATTTTCCTGAACGGCTGCGTCGTGATTGGGATGTCGTGGTCCACATGGTGGCGATGGGCAAAGCCGACGCCGAGGCCGCTGTTCGCGCGTTCCGGGGCCGAACCGGGCGATTGGTCCTCATCTCGAGCTGCGATGTGTATCGCGCCTATGGACGGCTGACGAAAGCGGAGCCTGGGCCGCCAGATCCGCTTCCTTTGACGGAAGATGATCCGCTCCGTTCGGCTCTCTATCCCTATCGCGGGATGGAGGCGCAGCTCGGCGCATTCGCGCACGATTATGAAAAGATACTGGCCGAACAGACCGTGCAGGGCGCGGCGGGTCTCGACTGGACGGTCCTTCGTCTCCCCAAGGTTTACGGAGCGGAGGACAATGGCGACCTTTCGACCGTTTACGGCTTCGCGGCGGCCCCTGAGTGGCGATGGACCCATGGCCATGTCGAGAACGTCGCCGCCGCGATCGTCACGGCGGCGACGCACCTGGCCGCGCGCAACGAGATCTTCAATGTCGGAGAAGAGTCCACGCCGACGATGCGCGAAAGACTCTCCTGGCTGCCCGCGCGAGACAGCGAGCTGCCGGACCCTCCGCCGTTCGACTTCAGGCAGTCCCTCGTCATCGACACCAGCAAGATCCGCAGTCGGCTCGGTTATACCGACGTCATCGACGAAAAAGCAGCCATGCTGGCATTGGCAACCAGCCGGCTCCGCCCAAGGCGTTGAAAAGCCTGGGGAGGAGGGACTTGAACCCCCGACACGCGGAATATGATAAAGGGCGCATATCCCGAGCAGCGCGTTCTAAGCTGTTTCAGGCTGCCAGGCTAACTGATTGAGCATGCTCGGGAATGGGTGCTCAAGCCCACCCGAACCGACCCACCCCGCTTCATTCGAGCCAGTCGTTCTTGAACCCCAGTGAAACCCAGAGGCGCTACACCTTGGACCCGAATAGTGTAGAGAAATGGGCCTGACTCTTCATTTGGCCGAGTATCTCGAATGGGACGTGCACCGAAGGTCGATCATGTTCGCGATGCGTTCATTGGAGAAGTGGATGCAGCAATAGCTCTAGTTGCCGCTATCCAAGCTCTGCCATCCAGGGTCCGGCCATCAAACAAGCCCGGACTACATCCAAAGTATTCTGGCCAAGTCGTTGGCCTGGCCTTCATGGGACTTGTGGCATCGTGGGAGGAGTTCATCGAACGCACGCTTGTTCGCTACTTGGCTGGCGCGCAGACCAAGAGCGGTTACCTGCCCAAACCCAAGGTGGGTACTGCCGATGACATTTCTCACGCTTACGAGTTGCTCTCTCTGGACCCCGACTACAACCCGTCGAGAGACTACCTGAGGGTCACAAACACAAGGTGGGTCACCCGCACCGCTGACTTTTACTTTGTCACCCATCCATACGGATGCCTGACAAACCAGTCAGACCTTCTCAAGCACGCATCGAGCATACGAAATCGGGTGGCGCACGACTCGGACAAGTGCAAGGCCGCATTCAAGGCAACTGCGATTGCCTTTCTCCAGCCGCCCAACGATCACCTTAGCCAGGGATATGGGCCCGGAGCCCTGTTGACAGCCAAGGTGCAGCGGCACTTTGGACAACAGGCGATCCAAACGCAGAAGTCGCATTTTAACGCGTACGCAGACCCATACAGGGGTCTGGCAAGGAAGATCGTACCGTAGATTAGGAGCGCAGATGGCCCGGTCTGACAACGGTCGCGACTACGACCTGACCTGCTGGTATTTGAACCTACGACGGGTGGCTGAGCTCGTCGGAATGGAAGGGAGTGAACTCCGTGACATCGCTGCAATAGGCGACATGAACGACAATCTGCGAGTTCTCGCTACGCTCAGCTACTTCAAGGATCGCCTAGGCGCTTGGCTACGGTCTGCCACTCCCCCAACGCTCGGCGAGTTGGTCTTGAACGACACCCTGCGCGAGGGTGCCATCTTCACACACTTCTCCAACTACTACTTCAAGGGGCTGCCTAAGGTGCATCAAGCGATAAAGCGCGGTGCCTCTCAGCCGCCGATGGCGGAGGGCTACGCTAAGCTTGATGCACTCAAGTCCGGGTTGGTCGCTAGGTTCAGTTTCAGCCACGAGCATCTCACTTCGAACTCGGCCTGGACGGAGCTTTCGGGGCAGAAGCAAATGCTTCTCCTCGGGGTGGTTTCCAGCATCACGGATAACGACATTCATGTTGTCCCGTACGTCCTGGCATATCCCTTCATCCACTTGTTGGACGGTGGTGCCAGCGTGGTCGGTGGACGATGGCGCTGGTATTTGGAAACACATGTTGATCTGATCGATACCTTCAGCCGCGTCCACGCATTTGAAAGACCACGCTCACGAACCGAACTTCGCGTCCTTCAGGCGGTATCCGAGGCGAGCGTCAAAGCGGCCTTCGCAGAGATCATCGGCGAGCCAACCATTCCAAATGACTGGGGTGGGGAACGATCCGACCTCTTCAGTTCTCGCGTGGAAATCAACGGTCGGCGTGTACCGGCAGCATTTGCGTTCAAGGGACCCGCAAAGTTTCACCCCATGACGCTGGCTGATCTTGGAAAGAATGGTGATCAGATCGATCGGCTTTTCTCGGAACCGGCGGACTTAGTGGTCCTGCAACACTGTCATGAAATCACGCCCCCCGTGCGCAGTATGATGCGTGCTTATGCGCAGAGGATGGGGCAACCAAGGACCTTTTGCGTTATCGACGGGTACGACACCCTCAGGATATTAGCGGCGTACGACAAATGCGGGCTTGGTGAGGCGCTAAAGCAACTGCCAGCATCGTCGCCGCGGGCCTGATGACGGGAAACAACAGCCCCTGCAATCGGGAGATTCATGTCGACGGCCCTCCGCACGGAAACACGTCCGCACGGACCATCACCCAACCGATTGAAATTTCATTGAAAAGCTTGGTAGCGGAGGAGGGACTTGAACCCCCGACACGCGGATTATGATTCCGCTGCTCTAACCAACTGAGCTACTCCGCCGCCGGTGCCGCGCATATAAGGGTCGCTGCCTGCCGAGGTCAAGCGCGGCGGGCCGCCGTTTCGGCGCCGGACCGGCCGCCCGCTCCCGCGCCGGACCGGCCGCCGCTTCGGCACCGGGGCGGGCCCCGCCGGGAGGACAGGGCGCACGGCCGGAAGCCGTCTTGATTTCCCGCAAGGCGGGGGCTCTTGTCTCCCGGCACGGTCAGCCAGAGACCCGAACGGGCGAGAGGAGAACGACATGGACGCCGCGGCGCTTCGCACGATTGCAGTTCACATCCCGACGGAGGAGCTCACCGAGCGCCTGCTCGACGTCGCCGGCCCGCTCGCAAGCGCCTGCCATGCGCGGATCGTCGGCGTCCACGCGCTCCCCTCGGTGGTGGTCTATGCCGACGTGACCGTGCCGGTCTCGGCCGAATTCATCATGGCGCAGCAGGAATCCTTCCAGAAGACCGCGAAGGCGATCGGCGAGCGCTTTCGCGCCCGCGCCAGCTTCCTCGGGCTCGAAAGCGAGTGGCGGGCGCCGGAATCGGATGCCGGCGCGCCCATGCCGATGGCGATCGACGCCTGCCGGACGGCCGATCTCGTCGTGGCGAGCCAGTGGGACGACAGCATTCCCGCCTCGAGCGGCTACAGCCCGGCGGACCTGGTGATGGCCGTCGGACGCCCCGTCCTCCTGGTCCCGACCGCCGGCCGGTTCGGCGAGGTCGGGCGGAACGTCGTGGTCACCTGGAACGGATCGCGCGAATCCGCCCGCGCGGCGTTCGACGCCCTCCCTCTCCTCCAGGACAATGCGCAGGTGCATTTGCTATCGGTCGGGGACGACGGGGCGGAGAGCGCGCAGGCGATGGCCGACGCGCTCGCCCGGCACGGGCTCTCGGTCGAGGTCGCGACGGCGCATGGCAGCGAGATCCCGCCCGCCGACGAGATCCTGTCGCGGAGCGCCGATCTCGGCGCCGACCTGATCGTGATGGGCTGCTACGGCCATTCGCGCATGCGCGAGACCGTGTTCGGCGGCGTCACCAGCAGCATGCTCCGCCAGATGACCGCACCGGTGCTGATGTCGCACTGAGGCCGGCCGCGGGCGACAGGGACCGTCGGGAGCCGACCGGTCCCTGCGGACGCCGCCGGGCCGGTCAGATCCGCCCCATCAGCAGCAGGATGATGAGGATGATCAGCAGGACGCCGACGATCCCCGAAGGCCCGTAGCCCCAGCCGCGGCTGTAGGGCCAGGCGGGGACCGCGCCGATCACCAGCAGGATCAGGATGATGAGAAGGATCGTTCCGACGGACATCGTGTTTCCTCGTCTTGCCGCATCCGGGCCGCAGGCCGCCGCCTCCCGGGCGGAACAAGCGAGCCGGCTCAGGGAGAACGGCCGAGGAAAGTCCAAGTTCCTCAACCCGCTCGGGGCGCAGTGAACGGCAACGGGCCCCGTGACGTTCGGCTTCGCCGGCACCGATGTCGAGCGGGTCGATCACGAGGACGACCACCGAGGAGTGCACCATGATGAAGAACCCGGGCCATCCCGGCGCGATCCTTCGCGAACTGGTCGTCGCCGAGCTGAACCTCACGGTGAAGGAGATCGCGCGACGCCTCAGCGTGAGCCGCGCGGCGCTCTCGCGCGTCCTGAACGAGAAGGCGGGCATCAGCGCGGATCTGGCGATCAGGCTCGAGAAGGCGGGCATCAGCAGCGCGGCGTTCTGGATGAACCTGCAGTCGAACTGGGAGCTGGCCCAGGCGCTCAAGCGCGAGCGGCCGCCGATCGAGCCGCTGACGGCTGTGTAACGACCGAGGCAGCAGCGCAGCCAGAAGAGGCGCGGGAAAAGGCAGGCTGGGCGCATGTGCAATCTCTACAGCGTCACCAAGGGCCAGGCGGCGATTCGGCAGTTCACGGGCGCGATGCAGGACCGGACCGGCAATCTGCCGCCTCTGCCGGGGATTTTTCCCGACTACCTCGCCCCGGTCGTTCGGGCTCTCGAAGATGGCGAGCGCGCGCTCGTGATGATGCGCTGGGGCATGCCGTGCCCGCCGCAATATGGCGGCCAGCCGGTGACGAACATCCGGAACACCCAGTCCTCGCACTGGCGCCGCTGGCTCGGGCCGGAGCACCGCTGCCTCGTGCCGGCGACCTCGTTCTGCGAATATCAGGACGCCAAGCCGCGCAAGATCCCGATCTGGTTTGCGCTCTCGCCGGAGCGCCCGCTCTTCGTCTTCGCGGGACTCTGGACGCGCTGGCACGGCGCGCGCGGGCCGAAATCAGCGCCGGTCGAGGGCGAGCATCTGCTCTTCGGCTTTCTGACCACCGAGGCCAACGCCGAGGTCGCGCCGATCCACCCCAAGGCGATGCCGGTGGTCCTCACCACGGCCGAGGAGATGAACGTCTGGTTGCGGGCGCCCTGGGCGGAGGCGCGCGCCCTGCAGCGGCCGCTGCCGGACGGCACGCTCGCGATCGTCGCGCGGGGCGAGCGCAAGGACGAGGGTCCGCTCGCCGCGTGAGCACTCCTTCCGGGCCGCGCTTGACAGTTGGCTCGGGGGAATTGACCCTCCGCTACGGGATCAAATCTGCACCACGAAGTGCACCGCGCAATGAACCACGCCTACCCGGCGTCAATGTAGCTTCCGTGCTTGACCCGCGCGATTCCGGCGTTCTCGGCAGCCAACTCGAATCCTCTGCTGCCCGTTGCAGGCCCGGAGATACAGCGCAGCGGCCGCAGGAATGGGCCGCCCGATCGGTGAATTGCCGCAAGCCTCGACCGACCGCGCGGTCGCGACGGAGTGCTACAATCTTTCCTGCGGGCGGGATTTCGAGCGCGGCTCCGGAGCGCCGTCAGGGCCCTTCATCCGCCGCTTCACGGCGTGGGTCATCCAGACGACGAGCACGACGGTCGCGGCGAAGCCAATCCCGAGAAAGGCCCAGTTCGCCGCGCTCGCCTCCCCGCCCGCCGCGGTTCGTCCGAGCACGCCGACCCACACATTCAGGATCGTGCCGGGCACGATGCCGACGAAGGTCGCCGCGAGATAGCCGGGCAGCGTGACGCCGGTGACGCCGAACGCATAGTTCTCCATCGCGAAGGGCGTGACGGGCGTGAGCCGCGCAAGCAGGATCGTCTTGAAGCTCTCGTCATGGGCGACGCCATCGATCGCCTTCAGCTTCGGATGCCGCGCGATCACGCGCTCGATCGGCCGGCGGGCGATCGTGCGGCCGATCAGGAAGGCGAGAAGCGCCGCCGTCATGCCGCCGCCGAGCGCGATCGGGATCGCCCACCAGCCATAGGCGACGGCGACGAGAAGGGTGAGCGGCCAGCCGGGGACGCAGGCGAGCGTGCCGAGCACGTAGGCGGCGCAGACGATCGCGACGCCTGCCGCGCCCCAGCCCCGCGCCCAGGCGCCGAAGGCGCTCATCCAGTCGGCGAGCGGAAGCAGGTACCACGCCGCCATCAGGGCGCAGGCGGCGAGCGCCGCAAGCCCGATCCAGACACAGCGGCGGCCGGGCGCGGCATGCGGCGGCCCGGAGGGCGAGGCGGAGGGCGAGGCCGCGGAGCGGACCTGCGAGGGGGAAGCGGATCGAGCTTGCATCGCGGTCATGCGCAGATGAACGCTGCTGCCCGCCCGGCGTTCCGGCTTCGTTCGGCGCGGCGGCGTCGGGACCCGCCGTCCCGACGGACTGCCCGCTTCCGCGCCTTCACCCTATATTGTCGGCGGACCACCCGGGAGATGGAGATGACGCAAGCGCACGACGCCATGGAGAGAAGGGTTTCGGCCACCGGCTACGATCTCGGACCGCTTTCCGCGGCGGAGACAGACCGGCTCGCCGAGAAGCTCACCCCGGAGGAACGGCGCATCCTGCTCGACCATGGCACCGAGCGGCCGTTCTGCGGCGCTCTCCTCGACAGCAAGGAGAGGGGCGTCTACGCCTGCCGGCTCTGCGGGCTCCCGCTCTTCCGCTCCGGAGACAAGTTCAATTCCGGCACCGGCTGGCCGAGTTTCTTCCAGCCGTTCGATCCGGCCCATGTCCGGGAGATCGAGGACCGCTCATACGGAATGGTCCGCACCGAGACGCGCTGCGTGCGCTGCGACAGCCATCTCGGCCACGTCTTCCCCGACGGCCCGCCGCCGACCGGGCTCCGGTACTGCATGAACTCCGCCGCGCTCGAATTCTATCCCGACGGCACGGAGCCGAAGCCCGACGCCTGACGTCACCGGCGAAACCGGTTCCGCAGCCAGCCTGCGGCGAAGCCGGCACCGTCCAGGATCAGGTCGCCGGCGCCTCGGCGGCCGGCATCCGGGGCGGCCAGGCGCTCGACCACCAGTTCCGGCGGACACGGGAGCCGCGTCTTCGGGTCGACATAGCGCGGATAGAGGATGAGGGCGGCGGCGACGAGCATGTCGAGGCTGAGCCGCCGTCCGCGCCTCGGGGCCTCGAGCCGGTCGTCGGTGAGGCCCCAGCCGGCATAGAACGGCAGGCCATGGGTGCCGACCGGCTTGCCGCGCATCAGCGCCTCGAATCCGGCGAGCGACGTCATCGTCTCGACCCGGTCGCACCACGCGAAGAGCGGCCCGATCGCCGCGCCGAACACGATGTCGTCGGCGTGGCGGAGCGCTTCCGCGCGGCCGATACGCCCCCGCCGCATCGCGGCCTCGACGTCTGGATGCGGCTTGTAGAGCACGAAGGCGCCGGGAAAGCGCGACCGCACGGCCTCGAGCAGCGCCAGGTTGCTCTTCAGGGCCGGGGATCCGAAGCGGATCGAAGCGTCATCCTCCACCTGGCCCGGAACCAGGATCCGGAGCCGGCCCTCCTCGCGCGGAAGCCCCTGACGGATCTCGCCGACATTATACTTGGTGATTCCGGTCGCGACGATCTGCTCCCGCAGACGGGCGGCACGGGCGAGGATCGCCTCGTCGAACGCCGTGCTCCCGGCGATCTCCTCGAAGCGGCTCGGATGGCGGGCGTCGAAATAGAGCCCGACCGGATCGAGGATCAGGGAGGCGGGAAGCGTCAGCGCCGCCCCGAGGCCGCGCGAGCGGAGAAAGCCGTCCTCGAGCCGGAGGAGCGCAGGCGCGCCAACGCCGCGCTCCGCGCCCGCGCTCCAGACGGCCACCCTCCCCCCGATCCGCGCCGCTTCCGCCGCCGCGGCAGCCAGGTCGCGGCGGTGCAGGGGGGGACCTTCGGGGCCGTCGAGGAACGGCGCCACCGCCCGCCGCCGCCAGGGCGAGAAGCCGGCAGTCACCGTGCGGGGACTGTTCTCGTGGAAGCGATCGCGCAGGAATGCGAGATGCTCGGCCGCCTGCTCGAACGCGACCTCACGCCGGTTGTAGGGGTCGAGGTAGCGCGCATAGCGGAAATATGCGGCGGCGAACACCTGTTCGAGGCTGCGCACGCCCCCACCATGCGCGACCGCGGCGCGATCGTCCGTCAGCCCCCAGCCGGCATAGAAGGGCGCGCCGAAGCAGACGACCGGCACGCCCGCCATCAGCGCTTCGAAGCCGAGGAGGCTCGACACGACATAGGCCGCACGGCACCGCTCGAGCAGCAGCCACGGATTGACGGACTCCGCCGTGATCGTGGCCCCGTAGCGCTCCGCCGAGCCCGCGAGATGGCCGCCGGATCCGGCGCGGGCATTGTCCGGATGCGTCTTGACGAGGATCGTGCGGCCCGGATGCTCGCGGGCAGCCGCCGCCAATGCGGCCTCGAAGGCGTCCGGGCCGGCGCCCGCGCCGGCAATCGACGCGTCGCCGAGGGACTGGTCGACGACGAGGACGAAGTCTCGCGCCTCCCGAAGCGATTCGGGCAGGCGCAGCCGCCCGTCATTATATTTCGACAGCCGCCTGGAGCGCAGCAGTTCGATCCCGGCGCGCGCGCGGGCGGCCTCGCCCGGATCGTCCGGCGCGGCAGCGATCAGGCCCCGCAGGTCGTTCGGGCGGGCGGAAGCGTAGTAGATCCCGGTCCGGTCGACGACATAGGAGAGGGACCGCTCGCCGCGGCCCGGCCGGACGCTCCGTAGAAAGCCGTCCTCGATCGAGACCAACGGGATTCCGGCACGCGCCGCGACGGCCGTGGCCCGCCGCCCGGGCGCCTTCTCGCCCCAGCGCGCCACAGCGTCGACGGCCGGCATGCCGCTCCCCAAGAGGAAGACGGGGGCGAGCCCCGTCAGCCGTCCGACGTCGTCGCGCAGACGCCAGAGGCCGGGATTGCAGATGCCGATCCGGCGGGACTTCATGAAGGCGCGGCCGCCATGGCGTTCCGGTCCAGGGGCCACCGGGTGGGGCCCCTTCGGAGTTCTCCGCAACCGGCGCGGTCTACCGCCGCCGACGTGCTAGAAGCGCTTGATGTCGCGGGCGAAGCCGACGCCTTCGCGGAGACCGCCCACGATGGTCATGAACTTCAGGAACTCCACGCCCGAGGCGTTCGCGACATAGATCACGTCCTTGTCGCGGACGGGGAAGGCCTGCGCCACGATGTACGACGCCGGATCCTTGAGGTTGAGCCGGTAGACGACCGGCACCTGCTCCGTGGACCACTTCTCGCCCTTGGTCGCCACCGCCGTCGGGCGATGCAGGATCTGATCGACGAGCGCGCGATCCTCGTAGCGGAAGACGAAGATGCCCGTCGCGTCGGCACGCTCGTCGGCCAGGCCGCCCGTGAGGCCGACCGCCTCGATCAGGCTGATGCGCTCCTCGGCGAACTTGATCTGGCCCGGAACCTTTACCGCGCCGAGCGCCGTGAAGGTCTGCGGATCGTGAATGACGAAGATGCGGTCTCCCGGCCGCACGAAGACGTTCTCGCTCGGCCGGTCGACGAGCGTCTGCATGAGCACGCGCGCCTCGACATTGCCGCGCGACAGCGACACATAGCTTTCATAGGCCGGATTCTGCGGCCCGCCGGCCAAAGCGATGACGTCGAGGACGCGGTTCCCGGAGGTCGCGATCGGGACCCGCTGGGGCGCACCGACGGCACCGTTCACGTAGACGACCCGGGAATTGTTCTCGGTGATCTGGACCGTCGCGTCCGGCTCAAGCGCGCGCTCCAGAAGCGCGGTATTGATGGTCGCACGCACCTCCGCAGTCGTACGACCCGCCGCCTGGACGCTCCCCACATAGGGGACGACGATCCGGCCGGACGAATCAACGGACACCTGCAGCGGCGTCTGCTTGCGCTCCACGGTGGAGAAAAGACCGTCCGGGCCGGCCTCGTAGATCGTGATCGTCAGGATGTCGCCGACGCCGATCTCCTCGCGGGCGGCACCGGCGCTCGACCCGAAGCGCTCCTCGAATACCGAGGTGCCGTACCAGGCCAGGAGATTGGCAACCTCCGAATCGACGTCCACCACCGTGTAGGCGAACTGGGCATTGTCGGAGGCCAATTCGATGGTGCTCGCGAGAGGCCCTTCGCTCGGAACCGAACCGCAGGCGGCGAGAGACAGCAGGACCGGGAGCGCAGCCCCGGCAGCCAACGTCCTTCTTATCCGCACCGCGCGCTCACCCTTGCAGATCCTGCTCACGAACGGGTGAGTACGGGAGTGACGGACGGGTGACAAGCAGAAGGAAACCGCCGGGGCACGTTCCTGCGGCGGTGTGGCTCCGGCGGCACAGTTCCCTTCGGCGCTGCAACACGTTAATATCCGCCCTACTCAAGGCCTCATTCGGTGTCAGGATGCTAGACCGCCCGGAGCGGAAGCCGCAGCAACCGGCCAACGTCACTCCGCTCGCGAAGGGGCCCGCCCCTGAGCCGAAGCGGCGGAGCGCGTTCTCGTCGACGATCGTCAAGCGCAGGCTGGTGCCGAAGCGGCTCCTGCGGCTCTCGGTCCTGGTCTGCATCGTGCTGCCGACGCTGCTGACGGCGTTCTACTACCTGTTCATCGCGAGCGACCAATACGGCGTGCGCACGCAATTCGCCGTCCGTGGTGTCACTTCCGGGCTCGATCAGCTCGGGTTCAGCCAGTTCCTCGGCTCAAGCTCGTCGGTGACGTCCGATTCCTATATCGTGGTCGACTACATTCTCTCCGCCGAGGTCATCGAGGACATTCTGCGGGATCAGGGACTCGATCTCAGGAAGGTGTTCGCCAGCGACCAGGCCGACTGGTTCGTCCGCGCCGATCCCGACGACCCGATCAACCTCTTCGTCGATTATTGGGACGACCGGATCGACGTGGGCTTCAATTCGACGACCGGCATCATCACGTTCGACGTCCGGGCGTTTTCGGCGGAGGACGCCGCGAAGGTCGCGCAGGCGGTGCTGACCGCCAGCGAGCGCCTCGTCAACCTGCTTTCGGAGAAGGCGCGCCAGGAGCTCGTCCGGGTGGCGCGCGCGGAGGTCGACCGTACCGAGGTCAGGCTGCGCGAAGCCCGGCAGCGCATGCAGCAGTTCCGCGAGAAGGAGCAGACGATCGATCCGTCGCAGATCGCCACCAGCCAGCTGAAGCTGATCGGCGACCTCGAATCGCAGCTCGCCGAGCTCCGCGCGCGCCGCGACGCCCTCCTGCAGTCGGTCGACCCCAACTCGCCGTCGGTTCGCGTGCTCGACAGGCAGGTCGCCGCAATGAACCGGCAGATCGAGGAGCAGCGCGCCCGGCTCGGAACCGGAACGAACAATTTCGCCTCGGCCGATTCCTCGGACCTAAGCCAGCGGACGCTCAGCAGCGTATTCGGCGACTACACCGAACTGGCGGTCGAACAGGAATTCGCCGAGAAGGCCTACACGAGCGCGCTCGCCGCGCTTGAGGCCGCCGTCACGGAAGGCCGCAAGCAGCAGCGCTATTTCGGGATCTTCGTCGAGCCGCGGGCCCCCGACATCTCGCTCTACCCCGAGCGCCTGCTCAACACGTTCCTGGTGTTCCTGGCCTCGGTCGGGCTCTGGGGCATCAGCATGCTGACGGTGGCAGCCGTTCGGGAGCACACGCTCTAGGGATCAGGAGCCACTCACGTTGCCGGCATTTTCCGCCAGCCCGGGCTGGTCCGCCCCGAAGCCGGGCTCGCTGCGGCTGTTCCTGAGGGTGGTGGCAGCCCTCATCCTGCGCGAGACGCGGACGCGCTACGGCCGCCAGCGCCTGGGCTATGCCTGGGCCCTGCTGGAGCCCGGCGCCTACGTCACGCTGTTCGTCGTCATCCACTCCTACATCTCGCACGTACCGCCCTTCGGCCAGAGCTCGGCGCTGTTCTACACGACCGGGGTGCTTTCGTTCAGGATGATCGCTGCCATCTCCGGCCAGGTGCAGAGTGCGATCAAAGCCAATCAGCAATTGCTCAACTATCCGATCGTGCGGCCGCTCGACCTCGTCGTCGCCCGCGCCCTTTCCGAGTTTTCGATCCGGCTCGTCGTCGCCCTGCTCGCCTGGATGGCGCTCGCCATCTACGAGGGCATTCGCATCGTCCATCACCCGGACACGGTGGTGATCGTCCTGCTCGCCATGCTCTTCCTGGCGGTGGCGGTCGGTTACTTCAATTCCGTCCTCTCCGTGTTCTTCCCGCTGTGGGACCAGATCTGGGGCATCCTGTCCTTCCCGATCTTCATCACGTCCGGCATGTTCTACGTTCCGAGCCAGCTGCCGCCGGCGATCCTGAACATCGTCAAATGGTCTCCCTATCTCCATTGCGTCGAGTGGTTCCGGACCGGGATCTATCTTGACTACACGCCGGTGCTCGACCGCAGCTACGTCCTCTCGATCGCGTCCGTCCTGTTCCTCGCCGCCATGCTGCTGGAGCGGCTCGCGCGCAACAAGCTGAACGAGTCATGATCGTCCTTCGCGACGTGGTGAAGACCTATCCCGTCCGCGGCGGGCGGCGGGTCATCTTCGACCGCTTCTCCACCGAGTTTCCGCCTTATCGGAGCATCGGCATCCTGGGGCACAACGGGGCGGGCAAATCCACCCTCATCCGCCTGATCTCCGGGATCGAGACCCCGGACAGCGGGGAGATCATCCGGCACGGCAGCGTCTCCTGGCCGCTCGGATTCGGCGGCGGGTTCGCGCCGCTGATGACGGGCGCCGAGAACCTGCGCTTCGCCTGCCGGATCTACGATCGCGACATCGAGGAAGTCTCGGAATTCGTGTCGTGGTTCGCCGAGCTCGGGGAATACATGGACCTGCCGGTCCGCAGCTATTCGTCAGGCATGAAGGCCCGGCTCGCCTTCGGCCTCAGCATGGCTTTCGAGTTCGACTACTACCTCATCGACGAGGTGATCGCGGTTGGCGACAAGCGCTTTCGCGAGCGCTCGCTGGAGGTGTTCGCCGAACGGCGGGAGCGGTCCGCGATCATCATGGTCTCGCACAGCGACGACCTTCTGCGCCGCTTCTGCGATGCCGGAGGCGTGGTCCATGGCGGCCGCATCACGTTCTACGATACGCTTGACGAAGCGATCGAAGTGCACAAGGCGAACCAGGGCTGAGGCCGGCCCGTCGATCGCGGCTCAGCGGCGCGGAACCTTCCCGATCGCGTGCGCCAGCTCCGCCGCGAACTGTGCCTTGAACTCCGCCTTGCGCTCGTCCTCCTGACGCTTGAGCTTCATCTGCCGCGGCTTGTGCGGCGCCGGCTCCATCCCGAGGTGGAGGAACACCTGCCGGATCGTCGCGCCGGGCCATCTGAGCAGATGCTCGTAGATGACCACCGCGGGATCGAGCCCGAGCCCGCCGACGATCCGCGCGAGATTGGCGTTGTTCTTCGAAATGCCGCGCATCCGGCTCGCGATCTCGGAGAAGCTGTAGGGGACGTCGGTGCCGTTCCCCTCCTGCTCGCTGGTCCATTGCTGCGTCGCCTGGGCGAGGTAGAGCGAGATCGCCTGGCCGAGGAGGTCCGCGCGCTGGATCCAGATCCACTTCGTCTGCGGAAAGACGCCCGGAATGATGCCGGCCCGTACGAGGAACAGGAGCTGCTGCACGTTCACCTTCAGGCCGAAGGTCGGCGCGCCCTGTCCGTGCGACTGGTGCAGCCGGTGGTAGTATTCGGCCAGGCTGCCGGCCTGCCAGCTGCGCGCATGATTGATGACCGTCTCACAGTTCGTGTACTCGCCGAAGCCGCAGAACGCGCCGGTCGAATTCAGCACGTCCCCCAGAAAGTTCGAGCCGGAGCGATTGGTGAACAGGAGAAAGCAGACGGGAGCCTCCACGACCGGATCGCCGGGCTGGAACTTCGTCCGGCGTCCGAAGAAAGCCGTGATCTCCTTTTCGTGCTGAGAGGCCGTGATGTCGTGAAAGAACGTCTTCGGGGTTTCGCCGCGGAGGGCATCCGACCGCCAAATCAAGTGTACTCCTCTCCCCGCTCGCTCAAGACGCTCTCCCGGACGCGGTTCTCCAGGAACTCCCGGCAGAGGAAGTCGGGATCGTCCCATTTGGAGAGCGGCAACAGAATGCCCCGCTCGTGAGGGCGCAGCCGCTCCGCTATGGCGCCGATATCGAAGGCCATGATGGGCAGTCCCGTCCTCAGCGCGATGGAGAGCGTATACGAATAGGTCTCCGGCCAGACGGACGGCAACCAGATGAAATCGAGGTCCTGCTTCCGGATGAACTCGTCCACGCTGTCGTGGTGGTACATGCCGGTGACCTGGACCCCGTAGCGCGTCAGCTGCCGGTCGTTCATCGTATAGCCGACGACCACGAACTGGATCGGGAGCCGGTGCTGGCGGGCGTGGATGGCGCATTGCCGGATGACATCGAAGCCCTTGATCCGGCTGATCGCACCGATGATCCCGACCCGCAGGACACGCCGCTCGGACAGGCGGGGACGGAACGGCGAGGGATCGGAATCGTCGTGCGGGCGGACCGTGATGGCGAGCCCGGGGAAATAGCGCAGGAGGCGCTTGCTGACGTCCTCGCTCGGCACGATCACCTCGGCCGCTTCCTCGAGAAGCCGGCGGTGCTCGCGCCGCCAGAGGCCGATGCTGGTGACGGCATGTTCGCTGCCGTTCTTCCTGAGGCAGGCATTGCATGCGGTCGGCGGCGGCTCGCCGCAATAGACCTGCTCCCGTCCGATCAGATTGATGCGGGGGCAGATGACGGCGTAATCGTGCACCGTGAACGTGTAGGGGATGGCGATCTCCCTGAACACAGTCCGGAACCGCTCCGCCGCGTCGGGCGTGAAGTCCATCAGGTGATGGATGTGGGCCTCGCTGACCTGCAGATCCGTCAGGATCTGCCGAAGCGCCCCGGAGCGGTCGTGCAGGAAGAACGGGCCGACATTCGGGAAGTTCTGCGCGGCGAGATGCGAGAGCCGGATCTCGCTCCGCGAACCGCCCGCGGCGCGCAGGAAGAAGACCGAGGCGCCCGTCGCGGCGAGCGTGCCCGCCTGCTGCTGAACGTTCTGCTCCGTGCCGCCGCCCCGCGTGTGGCTGAGGATGACCACGTTGCGGTCGCCGCGCAGGCGCCGGAGCCGCGCGGTGTCGACCTGGGCCCGCGCCTGGCGCAGCGGATCCCGGGCGATGAACTCGTGCACGGCCGGGCGGTAGTGCGGATACTTCCTGTCGAGGATCTTCAGGGCGCGTTCGACCCGCTCCTGCCGCTCGCCCCGGAACGAGGTTCCGCCGAGATGGCGCACGAAGACGTCGCAGGCGATGACGTCGCTCCAGCCGAGCCGCTGCGCGCGCAGACAGAAATCGTTCTCCTCGCCATAGCCGCGGCCGAACGTCTCGACGTCGAAGAGGCCCACCTCCTCGAGCGCCTGCCGGCGGATATAGGCGCAGAACCCCACGGCGGTCGGGACGGTGACCGCAACGCCGGCGTTCACGTCGGCGAAGGTGCGGTCGAGAGCGGCGTAGGAGAGCTCGAGCGGGATCGGGTTGTCGCTGCAGAACCGGGGATAGCTCGCGATCGTCCCGTTGTTCGTCATCGGGGTGACGGTCGCGATCCGCTCGCTTGCATAGGCTGCCCGGCGCAGACGATCGATCCAGTCGCCGTAGACCTCGGTATCGGAATTCAGAATGATGACGTCGCGGTCGCGATTGAGGACCAGGCCGCGATTGATGCTGGCACAGAAGCCCTGGCTCTCCTCGTGCCTGTGGAGGTCGAAGAGCCCCTTGGCGGCGAGCCGGCCGAGCGCCTCGGAGAGTTCCTTCTCCGGTGAGCCGTCATCGACCACCACGAGCCGGAAGGCCGTCTCGTTCTCTGCCGTGAGGACATGGTAGAGACACGAGAGCGTCTCCTCGACCCCCCGGTAGACCGGGACGACGACGTCCACGCAGACGGCGGAACCGGCGTCCTGAGGCGGCGGCAGCCGCTCCAGCCGCTCGAGATAGTCTATCTCGACCGACCCCGGCATGACCGGCCTCTGCCAGACGACGTCCAGCAGGTCCGAGTCGAGGCTCGCTCCGGCATGCGAGCGCAGGAAGTGCTCGAGCGCCGAAATGCCGCTGTCCGAGAAGCCGGGCGACTGCTCGAGATATTTTCGCGGATCGAACCACTGGCTGGCCTTCCGGTTCTCCCGCAGACCATGCCGGCAGAAATGGAGGAACGGCTCGATCCCGGCGCGCCTGACGTCCTGGTTGCATTCCAGGTAGACATCCCGGTCGAACCACGGACTCGGGCTGAGACGCCGCCTGGCACCGGCGAGCATGTAATGCACGAGCGGGTTGAGGGCCCGTTCGGTGGGATCGGTCACCTGCTCCCGGTAATGCCGCGTGTTGAAGACAAGGTGCGGCGAGCGCCCCTCCTTGTGCCCGTAGCGGATGAAGTGGACGAGCGGCGACATTCCGGAATCGGCCACGTCCCGATATTCGCGACGGTAGAATTCCGCGCTGAACATCGGCGAACGCGCGAGCCAGATCCGCTGGACCCAATGCCAGGGCCTTCGAAGCGGACGCCGCTCGAGGAGGGGCGAGAGTGCGAGAAGCGTGGAAAGCAGTGCCACCTGAACCGCAGGCTGGGCCAGCAGCGTACGCGGGCCAAGCCTCCTCACATGTTTCACCGTCGTGCGAAGGCCGAGCCGGAATTGCGCGCCGTAGCTCACCGAGCCGCGACGGGCCAGGCCGAAGCGACGGCGCACTTCTTCCTCTTCATCGACGTCGAGCCCACGCGTCCCGAAAGCATCCTCGGCATAATCGCGGGCTCGAACCAATTGCGCATTCCCCCTGCTGAATCGCGGGCCGGCGGGACCAAGGTTGCGGGCCCTCGAACCGAGCCGAGATGCGGACGGCTACCGGAATACCTGATCGAAAGCTTGGCGAGATCAAGCTCAGCCAAGCCGAATCAAGGTCTTACGACCCTCCTCGAGTTCCCCCAGCTTCCGCATTGAAGCGCTCATGCCGGTCTGCCTTCGCGCTCGCAGGAAGTCAACTGCCTCCACAGGCGTTCGCAATCACGGGAAAGAGATCGGAGAGGGAAACCTCGCAGCCGGCCCGCGCCGGCACCCGGCCGCGGGATGGCATCCGAGCCGCCGGGAAAGCCGACCCGGGTACCGGCCCTTGAGCCGAGCCACATCGTCCTGTAATGACGCGGAGTAGCTCATGTTGCGGTGCACGCATGTCCGATCGCCTTTCCCACCTCGAGCGGCTCGAAGCCGAAAGCATGCACATCATCCGGGAGGTCGCCGCGGAGTCGCGCCATCCGGTCATGCTCTACTCGATCGGGAAGGATTCCTCGGTCATGCTCCATCTGGCGATGAAGGCGTTCGCGCCCGCGCCGCCGCCCTTCCCGCTCATGCACATCGACACGACCTGGAAGTTCAGGGAGATGATCGCCTTCCGGGACGAGATGGCGAAGAAGGCCGGCATGCGCCTGATCGTCCACACGAACCAGGAAGGGGTCGCGGCAGGCTACAATCCGTTCGACCACGGCGCCAACTACACCCGGATCATGAAGACGGAGGCGCTGAAGCAGGCGCTCGACATGCACGGGTTCGATGCCGCCTTCGGTGGCGCGAGGCGCGACGAGGAGAAGAGCCGGGCCAAGGAGCGCGTGTTCTCGTTCCGGAGCAGGTCGCACGCCTGGGATCCGAAGAACCAGCGTCCCGAGCTCTGGAGCCTCTACAACACACGCGTGCATGACGGGGAGTCGATGCGCGTATTCCCGCTGTCGAACTGGACCGAGCTCGACATCTGGGCCTACATCATGCGCGAGCAGATCCCGATCGTGCCGCTCTATTTCGCGGCGGAGCGGCCGGTGGTCGAGCGTGCCGACCAGCTGATCATGGTCGACGACCACCGCATGCGCCTGCACGACGGCGAGACGCCGCAGATGCGGATGGTGCGGTTCAGAACCCTCGGCTGCTACCCGCTCACGGGAGCCGTGGAATCGAATGCGATCACCCTCGAGGCGATCGTCGCCGAGATGATGGCGGCACGCACCTCCGAGCGCGGCGGCCGGCTGATCGATCGGGAGTCTTCCGCCTCGATGGAGCGTAAGAAGCGCGAGGGGTATTTCTGATGAATGTCGGTGCGTTCTCACTCGAGGCCGTGTCGGCGGCCGCCTCCGCCGACACGCTCCGCTTCCTGACCTGCGGCAGCGTCGACGACGGCAAATCGACCCTTATTGGACGGCTGCTCTACGACTCCCACCTTCTGATGGAGGACCAGGTCGCCGAGCTTCAGCGCGATTCGGAGAAGCACGGCACGGCTGGCGACGAGATCGACTTCGCATTGCTGGTGGACGGCCTCGAAGCCGAACGCGAGCAGGGCATCACGATCGACGTGGCCTATCGGTTCTTCGCCACGCCCAAGCGCCGCTTCATCGTCGCGGACACCCCCGGCCACGAACAGTACACGCGCAACATGGCGACGGGCGCCTCGACGGCCGACCTCGCCATCCTGCTCGTCGACGCCACCAAGGGCCTCCTCACGCAGACGCGCCGCCATGCCGTGATCGCGTCGCTGCTCGGCATCCGCAATATCGTGCTGGCGGTCAACAAGATGGACCTCGTCGACTTCGATGAGGCCACGTTCCGCGCCATCACGCAGGATTTCGAGGGCTTCGCCGACAGCCTGTCGCTGCCGAACATCGTCGCGATCCCGATTTCCGCCCGCGCCGGCGACAACGTGACGACGCGCAGCGAGCGGACTCCCTGGTACGACGGACCCGCCTTGCTCGATCATCTCGAGGCGGTCGAGATCGCATCGGCGGCCGCGGAGGAGCCGTTCCGCTTCCCGGTGCAGTGGGTCTGCCGTCCCGACCGGACCTTCCGCGGCTTCGCCGGAACGGTCGCGTCCGGCAGGATCGCGGTCGGCGATCCGGTGATGGTGGCGAGCTCCGGCCGCGCGAGCCGGGTCGCGAGCATCGGGCTCGGCGGCACGCCGCTCGAGCATGCCGTGGCGGGCCAGTCCGTCATGATCACGCTCGCCGACGAGATCGACATCAGCCGTGGCGAGCTTCTCGTCACGCCGGAGCATCGTCCGGAGGTCAGCGACCAGTTCGCCGCCCACCTGATCTGGATGGATCCGGAGCAGCTGCTGCCCGGGCGCCAGTACCTCCTGAAGGTCGCGACCCGCGTCGTTCCGGTCCAGATCACGGATCTGAAATACCGGCTGGACGTGAACTCGCTCGAACACATCGCCGCCAAGGTGCTCGAGATGAACGAAGTCGGCTTCGTCAATCTCGCCGCCAGCGATCCCGTCGCCTTCGATCCCTATTCCCAGAACCGGGATACGGGCGCGTTCATCCTGATCGACCGCTTCTCCAACGCGACCGTCGCGGCCGGCATGTTGGCCTTCTCGCTGCGGCGGGCCTCGAACATCCACTGGCAGGCGCTCGAGATCGACAAGACGGCCCGCGGCCGGCTGAAGAACCAGAGGCCGACGGTGCTCTGGTTCACCGGGCTGTCCGGCTCCGGCAAGTCGACGATCGCCAACCTGCTCGACCGCAAGCTCTACGCGCGCGGCCGGCACACCTACATGCTCGACGGCGACAATGTCCGGCACGGCATCAACCGCGACCTGGGCTTCACCGACGTCGACCGCGTGGAGAACATCCGCCGCGTCTCGGAAATCGCCAAGCTGATGGCGGATGCCGGGCTCATTGTCCTCGTGTCGTTCATTTCGCCGTTCCGTTCGGAGCGCGAGATGGCGCGGCGCCTCCTGCCGGAAGGCGAGTTCGTCGAGATCTTCATCGATACGCCGCTCGAGCTCTGCCGGCAGCGCGATCCGAAGGGCCTCTATGCCCGTGCGGACGCCGGCGAGATCAAGAATTTCACCGGAATCGATTCGCCCTACGAGGAGCCCGAGGCACCCGAGCTGCATCTGCGGACGGCGGAAGGCGCACCGGAGACCATGGCCGACGCGATCATCGCGTATCTCGAGGCTCACGGCCGGCTCGCCGGGGCGCAATGACCCCGGTGGGGATCGCCGTCCGGCACGAGTTCGCTCCCGCCAGCGGGGCCTGATGGGCTCGTCTCGCATGCCGGCCTCGTTCCAGGGCGTAGGCAAGCGGTTCGTCGGACTGGTCCGGTCGGCCGGTGCCGGGTGGACCAGCGTGGTCCCGCTGTTCCGGTGCCCGGGCCAGGTCACGTGGCCGCTCGAACTCGGCATCACCGCCGGTGCGTCGGGCCGACTGACGCTCGCTTTCGGCAGGAGCGGCGCGCCGGCCGCTCCCATCTCCCTCGCCGTCCGCCGGGCGGGGGAGACGGGCAGGCTGAGCCCCGATCCGACCATCGGCCCGGACGGTCGCGTCACGATCGACATTCCCGCCTTCGAAGCGGATTGGGGGTTGCTGATCGAGCCGGCGGACAAGACCTCCGCCTCCGATCCCGCCGCGTTCACGGTGGCGGCTTTCGCGTTCGTGGCCGATGCGCGGCACCGTCCCCGCCGAACCGGGACAGCCGCGCTCATCCGCGCGAGCGGCCTCTTCGATCCGAGCTGGTACGCCCGGCACGGGCGGTCGTTCGGCAGCGCCGACGAGGCGTTCGGCCATTTCTATTTCATCGGCCGCCCCGAGGGACTGTCTCCGTCCTTCTATTTCGACCCGGCCTGGTACCTCGCGATCAATCCGGACGTCTCCGGAGCGGGCCAGGATCCGCTCGTCCACTTCCTGAACCACGGCGAGCGCGAGGGCAGGCGCCCGATCCCGCTCTTCGATCCCGCGTGGTACCGGGAAACCTATCGGCTCGACGGGAGCGACGTCTCGGCGCTGCGCGACTATCTCGACCGCCTCGGCAGCGATCCGCGGAACCCCTGCCCCGAGTTCGACGTGGCGTTCTACCGCGCGACCTATCCGGAGGTGTCGCAGTCCGGGCTCGACCCGCTCCAGCATTACGCGCTGATCGGCTACCGGGCTAACTACGATCCTTCCGCCGGATTCGACACGTCGAGCTATGTCGCCCGGTATCTCGACGGAAGCTACGAGGCGAATCCGCTCGTTCACTACGTGCTCGAGGGACGCAGGCAGGGCTTTCTTCCGCTCAGCGCCGATCGCGGCATGGCCGGCGAGATCGCAGCTTTCGTGCAGGAGGGCGACGGCTTCGAGGAATTCCGCCCCGCCGCGATCGCCGGCGAAGCGCCGGCAAAGGTGATCGCGCTCTACCTGCCTCAGTTCCACGCCATTCCCGAGAACGACGCGTGGTGGGGACCGGGCTTCACCGAATGGCGCAACCTCGCGCGCGGCGCTCCTCGCTTCCGCGGCCATTATCAGCCGCGGATTCCGCGCGATCTCGGCTTCTACGATCTTTCCGATCCGGCCATCATCAGGCGCCAGACGGCTCTCGCCGCGGCCGCCGGCATCCACGGCTTCTGCTTCTATTACTACTGGTTCAACGGAAGGCGGCTGCTCGAGCGCCCGCTCGACCTCTTCGCAGGCGACGGCGCGATCGATTTTCCGTTCTGCCTGATGTGGGCGAACGAGAACTGGACCAGGCGCTGGGACGGGGCGGAGGACGAGCTCCTCATCCGCCAGGACTACCGCGAGGAGGACGACGACGCCTTCGTCGATTGCCTGGCCGGATATTTCAATCACCCCCGCTACATCCGGATCGGCGGGCGGCCGCTCCTCTCGATCTACCGGGCCGATCACGTCCCGGATGCCGCCGCAAGGATCGAGCGCTGGAGGAAATTGTGGCGGGAGCGCCACGGCCTGAACCCGCTCTTCCTGATGGCACAGTCCTTCAGGAACCTGGACCCGCGTCCGTTCGGGCTCGACGGCGCGCTCGAATTCCCGCCCCACAAATTCGTCGGGCGGGTACGCGGAATCCCGCACGACAAGCTCGACATCCTCGATCCGGGCTTCGCCTCGGCGGTGTTTCCCTACGAGCGGATCGTCGCGGACGCGCTGGCGGAAGAAGCCCCTCCCTACCCGCTCGTGAAGACGGTCTCGCCATCCTGGGACAACGACGCGCGGCGGCAGGGGCGCGGCACGATGCTGCACGGCTCCACCCCCGAGCTGTTCGAGACCTGGCTCACCGGCGCGGTCGAGTTCGCGCGGCGCAACCCGCTCTCCGGCGAGCCGCTCGTGTTCGTGAACGCATGGAACGAGTGGGCGGAGGGTGCCTATCTCGAGCCCGACGTGCATTTCGGCTCAGCCTATCTGAACGTCGTCGCGCGGACATTGTCGGACCGCCACCCGGAACGGTCCGGCGCGCCGGGGCCGGCGGCCGGTCTGGACAATCGTCGGGCGCCCCCGCACATTGTCGAGCAAGGAGTTGGGCGATGGCGGGCGACGAGGTGAAGGCGGCGGCACTCAAGGCTGCCACCGCCATTCTGGCCAAGGCAGACCTGCGATCCCCGCAAGCATCCGCACGCGAAATCGCCAGGATCGCAGCAGCCATCCTGCGGGAGTTCGAGCGCGAGCTCGCCAGGGATGCCGTGCGGAGCAGAGAGCCCGAATGAAGAAGCCGGCCGGAATTTCACAATCGCTCCAGGGCCTGGTGCGCGGACTGGGCGGCGCTCCGGAAGCCGAGGGACGCAGCCAGGGCGAGACCGGCGCTCCGAACGGCGCGCCGGCCGCAAGGCGCCCCCTCCCCCGCCCCGCCGCGGGCCCGGCCGCGGACCTGCCGAGGCAGATCATCGTCTTCGACGAGCAATTCTATCTCGAGCGCAACGGCGATGTCCGCGCCAGCGTGGAGAGCGGGACGCGGACGGCGCTCGATCATTTCCTCGCCTACGGCCATTCGGAGGGGCGCGCGCCCAATCCGCACTTCCTGCGCGAGTACCGCGGCGAGATCGAGCGCGTCCTCGTGTTCCAGGACACGGTCTTCGTTTCGGGGTGGCTCGAGGTCCCGCTGCGGGAGGCCCGCTCCGCCACGCTGAGGTTCGGCCCGCATTCCATCAATATCGGCGAGAGCGCATTCCAGTACCGGCGGCCCGACGTCTGCGCGGCGATCGGCGCGCCCGAGCACGCGAAGCTCGGCTTCGCCGTGCTGACGCGGATCGAGCTCGATCCGCCGGTCTCGACCGAGTTCACGCTGCGGGCCGACGGGTTCGGCCGGATCCTGCGGCCGCAATACATCCAGAAGGCCGGCGATTTTCTCGACGACATCCTGAAATACCTGTCCTATTTCTCGACGGTGGAGGGCGGGCTGAGCGGCCTCTACCGGATTCCGCCCTCCTTCGTGGCGGTGCTGCAATCGCTCTTCCGCACCTTTGTCGCCGAGAGCGCCAACCCGGGGAAGTCAATCACCTCCTCGCCGGCTCCGAAGGGCCGCGATTGCGCCGTCATCTTCGTCCAGTGCGGGCCGCTGCCGCTCCTGCCGGCGATCTTCCACTATCTCCGCTCGGCGCGGCACCGGATGGAGGTGATCGTCGCGAACAACAGCCGCGACTATCGCGCGGCCGCGCTCGGCGTGCTCAACGAACTGGAAACGCTCTACGAAATCCCGTGGCGCTACATCGAGTTCGACAGGAACCTGGGCTTCAGCCATGCATGCAACGTGGCCGCGCTTGCAACCGACGCCGAACACCTGGTGTTCCACAACAACGACGTCTTCACCGACGAGCCCGCCGACTACGACAAGGTGGTCGACGCGCTTATCGCCCAGCCGACCGGGGTGGTGGGCGTCCGCCAGCGCTTCCCGAGCGGCGGCATCATGCATGACGGCCTCAGGGTCGGCCGGCTCGACCCGGTCGTGACCGGCGGCCTCGACGGGGTGCTCTCCGGCATCTCGGACGGGCGCGGCGCGCCGCCCGGCGAGGTGGCCGGCCCGGTCTTCACCTCCGGCTCGTTCCTGGCGCTCCGCCGCGACCTCTTCCAGTCGGCCGGCGGCTTCTCGGGCGATTATCTGTTCGGCCATTTCGAGGATCTCGACCTCTGCCTGAGGCTCGCCGAGCAGGGCTCGGCCACGACCATCCTGAAGGACGTCGCCTTCATCCATTGCGAGGGCAGCGGATCGGCCGTGCCCGAGCACATCACGCGGACGGTGCCGGTGATCAACCGCATGATCTTCACGCGCCGCTGGCAGGAGCGGACCGCCCCCTGGTTCGCGGGAGACGACGCGCATGGCTAGGCTCGCCATCCTGACGCTCTTCCATTCGCTGCTCTACCGCGGCGGTGCGCAGCAATGCGCCTATTCGCTCTTCAGCGCGCTGCGCGAGAGCGGCGAGGACTGCCTCTTCGTCGCCGCCGACCCGGACTGGTTCGCGCACAACCGCAAGGCCGACAGCTTCGTCCGCCCGTCCGGGATGGGCGCCAACGAATATCTCTTCTCGCTGCCGGAATACGACTATTTCTGGCATCGGACGAACAGCGCCTACGCCAAGCGCACCCTCCTCGACTTCCTGTCGGCGGAGGGCGTGACGCATGTCTTCCTGTCCCATTTCATGCATTTCGGCATCGACCTCGTGCCGCTCCTCGCCGAGCGCGGCATGAAGGTGTTCGTCGGCTTCCACGAGATGCAGGCCTCCTGCTACGCCAACGGCCAGATGATCACGCGGAACACCCGCGAGCTCTGCTCGGTGTCGACGCCGGAGCGCTGCGCCCAGTGCTTCCCGGACATTTCCCCGGACCTCTTCTTCCTGCGCAACCGGCACTTCAAGAAGTGCCTCGACCATGCCGCCGGGTTCATCTCGCCTTCCCTCTTCCTGCGCGACCGGATGGTCGGCTGGGGGCTCGACCGCTCCAAGTTCACCGTGATCTGGCACGGCATCGACGAGGCGAGCTTCCAGGTCGGCGCCGGCGTCGGGCGCGCCCGGAAGCGGAACTCCCCCTTCGCGAGCGATCCGCGGCAGCGCCTCGTCCGGTTCGGCTATTTCGGCCAGCTCGTCGACAACAAGGGCGTCCAGACGCTGCTCGAGGCGGCGAAGCTCCTGGAGGAGCGCGATATCGGCCCGTTCCAGCTCGCCATCAACGGCGCCAACCTCGAAGCCGGCAGCGAGGCGTTCCGGACCGCCTTCGAGCGCACCATCGCCGACAGCGCCGACTGGATGAATGGCAGGATCCAGGTGCGCGGCCCCTATCTCCACGACACGCTGCCCTTCCGCATGGCGGAGGTCGACGTCGTCGTGGTGCCGTCGCTCTGGTGGGAGATCTACTGCATGGTGGTGGACGAGGCGAAGTTCTTCGGGAAGCCGCTGATCGCCTCCGCCATCGGCGGCATTCCCGAGCGCTTCGACCCGGCGTCCGACGGCTTCCTCGTCGCGCCCGGCGACGCCGTCGGCATCGCCGACGCGATGGAGCGGTTCATGAGCGAGGAGCTCGCCTTCGCGCCCCGGATCGAGCCGGAGCAGAGCTGGCCGGCGATCGCGCGCCGCTATCTCGCGCTCTTCTACGACGCGCCGGCCGCCGGCGCGCTGCCACGCGCCGCGGAGGCCGTGGCTTGACGGAGGCGGCGCCCACGGCGGATATCGCCGCTGCCGCAGGTGCGGAGATTCCCTTGCGCTCCGGCGCCCAGAACAAGAATGCGTCCAGGCCGGACGAGGCGGATGAAGGAACGATGAACGAGAACACATCTGGGGAGATGTCGGAGTCCGAGCGCTACATCCGCGACCTCTATACCCATCTCCTTGCACGCGATCCCGGCGAACGGGAACTCCGGGACTGGGTGCAGGCGGCCGAGCACGGCGCGAGCCCGCGCGACCTGTTCTACCACTTCCTCTCGTCCGCCGAATATAAGAGCCGTGCGGGCGTGCGACCGGGACATCCGGTCGGCCACTATTACTCCCCTGTCGTCAACCCGGCCGAACTGGTCGGTCCGCGCCGGCCGAGACGCGACATCGAACCCGACGCGATCGCCGGCATCGACCTCTCCGTCACACGGATGCGCAATTTCTGGATGCAGAACGCGGACGCCATCCGGGCGACGCCATTCCCCGACTCCCTCGATCCGGCGCGCCGGTACTACGCCGTGAACGACATCTTCGCCATCGGCGACGCGACGATCCTGCGCGCGATGATCCTCGCCAACCGGCCGAGACGCATTATCGAGATCGGCTCCGGCTTCTCCTCGGCGGTGATGCTCGACACGATCGACGAGGCGCATCTCGATACCACGCTGCTTCTCATCGAGCCCTATACGGAGCGGCTGCGATCACGGTTGAAAGCCGAGGACGATGCGCGGGTCGAGATCCTCGAAAGCCCGGTTCAGGACGTCCCTCCGGAGACCTTCTCGGTTCTCGAGGCGAACGACATCCTCTTCATCGATTCAACACATGTGCTGAAGACGGGGAGCGATGTCCACTACGAGCTGTTCTCGATCCTTCCCGTCCTGAAGCCAGGCGTGGTCATTCACTTTCACGACATCCCGTTCCCGTTCGAGTATGCCGACGAGTGGATTTTCGAGCGGAGATATTCCTGGAACGAAGCCTATGCGGTTCGAGCGTTCCTCATGCACAATTATGCCTACCGGGTCGAATTCATGAACAGCCTGTTCCATTCGAAGGCTCAGGATGCAATCCAAGCGATCTTCCCTCGCTTCAATGTGAATCCGGGAGCAAGCCTGTGGATCAGGAAGTGCGCCCAATGATGAACACGCCCGACAGAGCCAAGTCTCCAAACTCAGACATAACGTGAACTTCCTTATTGCGAGCTAGGTTTTTACTTTTTTGCAGAGCTCATATGCGGTCGGCTTCCGTTGCGGCTGCGCTGGTGAAAGGTTTGCTGAGGACGCCATGAATTTCACGCTGCTTTTGACCTACGGGCGGACAGGCTCAACGGCGTTCATGCGCGCTCTTTCTGCTCATCCCGCATTCGTTGTGAGCGAACCTTTCCCTTACGAAGTGCGATTGGTGCAGTATATCCTTGCTACTCAGTCGTGCCCTGTGCCTGCCGGGTTCGCACCGGTGACTGTAGGCAACGCCGAATATCGCGCCGTTCTTCCAGGCAATCAAACCCTCCTGGACGCAGCAAAAACCGCATTCGCGGAGAGCGGTGATTATAGTCAGAAGGCGCAGGCCGGGTACGGAGTGATAGCCGCGGCTCAACAGAAATCTCGACCTGAGATCATTCTCGAAAAGGGCTTCGGCCTGAATCTGGCTCCCACGATCCTACAAACATGGCCCGGATCCAGGTCGGTCATCCTCCTTCGCGACCCGCGCTCTGCCTTTTTTTCGATCAAGTCATTCAACAAAAAGCGCGGTTACCTGAGCTTCGGGGAAGCGAACGGTGATGAATTTTTATTCAACAGCATTGTTCAGTACTATATGTCGGCGAGAAAGTTGCTCGCGCAATTTTTGGATGAAGGGCGGATACTTGAGGTCAGGTACGAAGAAATGATGGCCAATCCTGACGAATTTTTCAGCAGAATCGTTTCATTTCACGGAATTCCTGTCGATCCAGACGAGATCATCGGAATGGAGGCCGCTGTCACGCTCGCCGACCATCACACCGAAGGTCATCAAACATCGAATCAAAGCAGAAGCATAGCTCGTTGGGAGGATGATGCCGAAGACGATCATCGCTCCATATTCAGTTCACGGGCGAGGGAGCTCGCGCTCCTTGGGTACCAATAGGGGCTCAGGCCGAATGACAGACGCTACGGGCCCCATTTTCATCGTTGGATCGGGTCGGTCCGGCACCTCCGTATTGTACAACCTGGTTGTGCGAGGGACAGGACTGCCGGGGTTTCCGGAAGGCCATTTCCTGTCTCTGGCAGACCACATTGAGACCGCCTTCGAGCAATTCTTCAGGGCTCGAGCCGAAGCGCTCAAGCGAGAGAAGCGCCTGATCGCCAATGTTGATCGCGACCGGCTGAAGCTTTCGCTGCTCGCCGCCATTCGCGATGAAGCGGAGCGGGTTCACGGAGGACGACAGTTCGTCGACAAGACCCCGATGGTGGAAATGATCTCGGCGGCGCCCACCCTGGTGCGGATGTGACCCGACGCCCGGTTCATTTTCGCCAAGCGGCGAGGGATAGAGAACGTCCTTTCCCGCCTTCGCAAGTTTCCCGCCGTGCCGCTCGAGCGCCATGCATTCCTTTGGAGCGAATGCATGGCGGAGTGGGCCAGAGTGCGAACCGCGCTAACGGCCCCCTATATCGAGATAGATCAACTCGATCTTCTGCGCAGGCCGGAGGAGACAGTTCAGTCGCTTGCGCAGTTTCTTTCGATCGATGACGACGGGATCAAGCGGATGGAGGCGATCTTGTCCGGGCCGCGCCCGCAGGGCACGCAAGAGGGGCACTATGACGTAGTCTCGCTGGCCGGAACCAACTGGAGCCCGGCGGAGCAGGAGAGCTTCGTCCGGATCGCGGGACCGGAGATGCGACGTTATAATTACAGTCTTGACGACCAATATTACGCTCTCTCGCCGCTCGCAGCGGAGACCGCCTCGTGATGCGGCAACTCGCACGCCCAGTCTGATTTCCACAAGTGACGGCAGTCCACTCCTTCCTTGGCCGCCCTTTGTCGCCTGCGATCGAGTCAGTCTCGCGCGCCTATTTGACTCCGTTCAGGTTCGATTCCGACACCCGCACCTATTCCGGGGCTGCCTACGACTCGCGCGGCGTCCTTGTCCTCAGTTCATTGCGGCCGGCATATCCCAGCGAGAATTCCGCTCCGGCCGATCCTGTCTGCATTCGGGTTGCGCAATTTTCCGAGTGCGAGGAAGTGGGAGAAGCCATCTTCGGAGGCCACTTCTTTCCGACCTGGGGTCATATAATCTATGAGTCCATGACCACTGCCTATGCGGGCAGCGGGCTACCCGATTGCCCGGTGTTGTTCCTGCCCTTCGCGGCTTCCCCGAACGTCAATTGGCTGAAGGCACCTCTGAAGCGCATGGAGCCCTTGCTGTCTGCGGCTGGTTGGGGGCACCGCCCCATCCGGCTTCAACTCGGGCCACTCCGGGTGCGAACCCTGCATGTTCCGGAGCGGATCGCGGTATTTGGGACGCCTATCGGACAGACTGGCGTGCATCCGATTGCGTGCGAGGTCTATTCAAACATTCGCGCTGCTTATGCCTGCTCCGGTGCTCGCCACCCGATCGTCGCCAGACGTCCTGCCGGTCATATGCGTGCGCACCCCGCCGAGGAGGCCTTATACGACCATTGGAGACGATCGGGCTTCGAGGTCATCGACGGCGCCACCCTTAGCCCGGAAGAGCAGGCGCGCGCATTTGGCTCCGCATCCGCATTGATCGGATTCTCGGGAAGCAATCTGCATAATTCCATCTTCTGCGCGATGGGAACTCCGGTTATCGAAATTGGCGACCGGCGCGCAGCATCCCGCGTTGAACCGCGCAACGCTACGCAGTGGCAGATTTCGACCGTGCTCGGACAACCGTACCGCTTCGTAAGTGGTTTTCATGCGGACGGACATACGGCTCGCACGCCCGGCGACCTGCTCGATTCGCTCGCGGCACTTGATCTGGCTGAGATAAACTCAGTGTGACGGCCCCTTCCAGCGGACCCGTACGCGCAATCGACAAAGTTGCAGAAGCATGTCCAAATGCGCCCGCTCCGGCTTGCGAACCGGGCAGTCCAGGTTCCCTCTCCGGTCGCATTGCCGCGGCGGCTTCCCGCCCTCTGCGCCAGGGCGCTTGACCAAAGCGGCACCTCCCCTCTACCAATGCCTCAAGACAGGCAGGAAACGTGCCACGCATGCTGGACATTAGCCCGCTCGGAGGGCTCCCGGAAGTCAAGGTCATCAGGCCGCAGCGCTTCATGGACGAGAGGGGGTTCTTTTCCGAGACCTGGAACGAGGAGGCGATGCGCGAGGCGGGGCTCGACCTGCATTTCGTCCAGGACAACCATTCGCTTTCGCGCACCAAGGGAACGCTCCGCGGCCTCCACTTCCAGAGCCCGCCCTTCGAGCAGGCGAAGCTCGTGCGCGTGGTGCGCGGTTCCGTGCTCGACGCGGTGGTGGACATCCGCCACGGCTCGCCGACCTTCGGGCACCACGTCTCCACCGTGATCAGCGTGGATGCGTGGAACCAGATCCTGGTTCCGGTCGGCTTCGTGCACGGATTCGTGACGCTCGAACCGGACACCGAAGTCGTATACAAGGTCACCAACCTCTATTCGCGGGAGCATGACAAGGGGGTGCGCTGGAACGATCCCGAGCTCGGGATCGACTGGGGCGTCTCCGAGGCCGAGGCCGTGCTTTCCGAGAAGGACAGGAACCAGCCGCTGCTCAAGCAGCTCGACGTCGACTTCGTCTACACCGGGTAAGGCGCCGCCGATCCCGCCGGAGGTATCGCATGAAGGTCTTGGTCACCGGCGGGGCGGGTTTCATCGGATCGGCCGTCTGCCGGCATCTCGTGGGCGATCTCGGCGTCTCGGTGATCAACGTCGACAAGCTGACCTACGCTGCGAACCTCGCCTCGCTCGCCCCGATCGCCGACAGCCCGCTCTACGGCTTCGCCAGGCTCGACATCTGCGACGGCCACGGGCTCGACGCGCTGCTTGCGAAGGAACGGCCGGACGCGATCATGCATCTCGCCGCCGAATCCCATGTCGACCGCTCGATCACCGGGGCGGCGGAATTCATCCAGAGCAACATCGTCGGCACCTATACGCTGCTCGAGGCGGCGCGGCGCTACTGGAACTCGCTCGCGGGCGAGAAGCGCGACGGCTTCCGCTTCCTGCACGTCTCCACCGACGAGGTCTACGGCACGCTCGGCGAGGACGGCCTCTTCAGCGAGACGACGCCCTACAGCCCCAACTCGCCCTATTCGGCGAGCAAGGCCGCCTCCGACCACCTCGCCAATGCCTGGTACCACACCTACGGCCTGCCGGTCGTCATCTCCAACTGCTCGAACAATTACGGGCCGTATCACTTCCCCGAGAAGCTGATCCCGCTCGTCATCCTGAACGCGCTCGAGGGCAAGCCGCTGCCGGTCTACGGCCGCGGCGACAACATCCGCGACTGGCTCTATGTCGAGGACCATGCGCGCGCGCTCTTCCTGGTGCTGACCCAGGGGCGGCTCGGGGAGAAGTACAATATCGGCGGGCGCAACGAGCGCACCAATCTCGCCGTCGTCGAGGCGATCTGCGACCGGCTCGACGAACTCCGCCCGAACGGCAGCCCGCGGCGCTCGCTCATCACCTTTGTCACCGACCGGCCGGGCCACGACCAGCGCTACGCGATCGACGCGACGAAGCTGGAGACCGAGCTCGGCTGGCGGGCACGCGAGAACTTCGAGACCGGGCTCGCGCGGACCATCGCCTGGTACCTCGCCAACGAGGCCTGGTGGCGGCCGCTGCGCGAGGGCGTCTATTCCGGCGAGCGGCTCGGGCTCATCGCGGGTCGAAAACGCGCTTCCTGACGTGGCGGTTTCCGGAGGTCCTTCACGCACCCTGCTGGTCGCCGGCCGATCCGGACAACTGGCGCATGCGCTCGCGGGAAGCGCGGCGCCGCCCGGCTGGCGCATCGTCTGCCGCGGGCGGGAGGACGGCTTCGAGCTCACCGACCCGGCCAGCATGCGGGCGCAGATCGGAGCGCTCGCCCCCGCCGCGATCGTGAACACCGCCGCCTATACCGCGGTCGACCGGGCGGAGACCGACGCTGACGCGGCCTATGCGGTCAACCGCGACGGCCCGGCCGCGCTCGCCGAGCTCGCCGCCGCGGCCGGCGTGCCCCTCCTCCACATCTCGACCGACTATGTGTTCGACGGGCGGAAGGCCGAAGCCTATGTCGAGACCGATCCGGTCTGCCCGGTCGGCGTCTACGGCGCTTCCAAGGCGGATGGCGAGGAGGCCGTGCGGCAGCGCCTGCCGGCACACCTGATCCTCAGGACGAGCTGGGTCTACAGCCCCTTCGCCGGCAATTTCGTGAAGACGATGCTGAAGCTCGCCGAGACGCGCGAGGAGGTCGCCGTGGTGGCGGACCAGCGCGGATGCCCGACCGCGGCCTGCGACCTCGCCGCGGCGATCCTTGCGGTCGTCGACCGGATCGGCACCGGCGCACCGATGCCCTACGGGACGTACCACGTCGCGGGCTCGGGCGAGACGACCTGGTACGATTTCGCCCGCTTCGTCTTCGCATGCGCCGCCCACCGGCGGAAGGTGCCGAAGGTGCGGCCGGTCACGACGGCCGACTATCCCACGCCGGCAGTGCGTCCGGCGAATTCCCGCCTCGACTGCGCGAAGTTCGAACGGGCGTTCGGGCTCCGCCTGCCCGCCTGGCAGGCGAGCGTGCGGCAATGCGTGGACGTCTTGACGCACGAGCCCTGCACGAGCGGGTGAGCGGGGGTACCGCTCAGCCGGAACGGGCGCCTGGACGGCCGCCGGACCCGCCGCCGAGCGCGCGCAGCGCGTTCAGGATGACGGCGAGATCGATCGCCTCCTGGATCAGCGCGCCCTGGATCGGCGGGATGTGGCCGAGCGCCGCGGCGATCATGCCGAGGGTCGAAAGGCCGATGCCGGCGAACACGCTCTGCCGCGCGATCCGCAGGCTGTCGCGTGCGATCGAGACACCGGCGGCGAGGCGCGCGAGATCGTCGGCGAGGAGCACGACATCGGCCGCCTCCGCGCTCGCGGCCGCCCCGTGCCCGCCCATGGCGACGCCCACGTCGGCGGCGGCGAGCGCGGGGGCGTCGTTGACGCCGTCGCCGACCATCATGACGCGGCCGCCGGCGCGCTCGGCCGTCACGATCGCGACCTTCGCCTCCGGTGCGAGCTCGGCATGGACGGCATCGAAGCCGAGCTCGCGCGCGATCGGCTCCGCGACGGCGCGGCGGTCGCCTGTCGCGAGCACGGCACGCATGAAGCCGAGCCGCCGCAGCGCGCCGAGCGCATCCCGCGCCTCCGGCCGGACCCGGTCGGCGAGATAGAAGATCTCGGCGAGATCGCCGTCGATCCCGACCGCGACGGAGAGATGGTCCTCCGCTCTCCGCGCGGCGCCTCCACCGCGGCTGACGACGCGCTCGGCGACGAAGGCGGGACGCCCGACCACCACCGCATGGCCCCCGACATTGCCGGCGATCCCCAGCCCGGGCTCTTCCCGGACGTCGGACGGCGGCACGAGCGGCAGGCCCCGCGCGCGGGCGGCGCGCACGATCGCCTCCGCGACCGGATTGCGGGAGGCGAGTTCCAGGGAAGCCGCAAGCCCGAGTGCGGCGTCCGGATCCGGCGCGAGGTCCGCGCGGCCGACCAGCTCGGCGCGGCCGGTCGTCAGCGTGCCGGTCTTGTCGACCACGAGCACGCCGACCGCCGCGAGCGCCTCGAGCACCGCCGCCCCCTTGACCAGGATCCCGCGCCGGGCCGCACGCGAGACCCCGGCAATGAGCGCGATCGGAACCGCGAGGATGAGCGGACAGGGCGTGGCGATCACCAGGACGGCGAGCGCGCGGCGCGGATCGCCGGAAGCGAGCCAGGCCGCCGCCGTGAGCCCGACCGTGAGCGCCAGGAAGACGAGCGCGTAGCGATCCGCAAGCCGCACCATCGGCGCCTTCGAGGCTTCCGCCGCGGCGACCAGCCGGACGATGCCGGCCATCGTGCTCTCCGCCGCGGGCCGGGCGACGCGGAGGTCGAAGGCGCCATCGGCGTTGATCGCGCCGCTCAGCACGTCCTCGCCCTCCCCGCGGCGCACCGGCATCGATTCGCCGGTGAGCGCGGACTGATCGAGGAGGGCCGCGCCGCTCGCCAGGACGCCGTCGGCGGGAACGACGTCCCCCTGCCGCACGAGCACGCGGTCGCCCGGGCCGATCGCCTCGAGCGGCACCTCGACGAGAGCGCCGTCCCGGTAGAGGGCCGCCGTGTGCGGGACGCGGGCGAGAAGGGCGGCCAGCTCGCGCCGGGCCCGCCGGCCGGCATAGGTCTCCAGGAACTGGCCGCCGGAATACATGAGCGCCACCACCAGCCCGGCGAGCGGCTCGCCGAGCAGGAGCGCGGCGGCCATCGCGAGGGCGGCAATCAGGTCGAGGCCGACCTCGCCGCGGCGGAGCGAGGTCAGAATCTCGACCAGGAGCCCGGTGAGCACCGGGATGACGGCCAGCCCCCACGCCCAGCGCGCGATCGCCGCCTCGCCGAGCATGGCGGCGAAGGTGCCGGCGAGAAGTCCGGCCAAGGCGATGGCCACCAGGGCGACATCCACGCGGGTCCGCAGGCTGCTCAGCCCTGTCGCCCGGCGGAGCGGCGGCGTTGGCGGTGGAATTCGCGTCATGGTCTGGTCCGGCAGGTTCGGAATCCTTAGAACAACGAGAGCTCGCACGGGACATTGATGCGCATCATCGGCTTCGGCGCCCACCCGGACGATGCCGAGATCTATTTCCTCGGCCTGATGCTCGCCGCCCGGGCACGCGGCGACGAGATCGGCTGGACGGTGGCGACCGACGGCGCCCGCGGCGGCGCGGGCGACCGCGACCTGCTTGCAGCCCGACGACGGCACGAGGCGATCGCGGCCGCCGGCCTCGCCGGCGTCGCTCCGCGCTTCCTCGGCCGGGAGGACGGCGGGCTTGCCGCGGACGGCGAACTCGCCGGCCTCCTCGCCGCGGAGATCGGCGCGCTCGCGCCGGACCTCGTCGTCACGCACGCGCTCAACGACTACCACCCCGACCACCGGGCGCTCGCGGCCGCGGTCGTGACCGCCGCGGCCTTCGACGTCCCTGTCCTTCACGCCGACACCATGGCCGGCGCCGGCTTCGAGCCGACGCATTATGTCGACGTGACGGCGGCGATGGCGACGAAGCGCGCGGCGATCCGCATGCATGAAAGCCAGCGGCCCGAGCGGTTCGTCGAGATGGCGGAAACGCTCAACCGCCTCCGGGCGATGCAGTGCCACGGGCCGGCCGGCACCTACGCCGAAGCGTACCGTTTCGCGCCGCGCTTCCCCTTCGCCGACATCCGCGATCTCCTGCCGCCCGCCCCGCTCGTGCGCCCCTTCGGGGGCGGCAACCCGCGAGCCGATCCGTGAAGCGCTCCGCCATCAACGCCATCATCGAGGACGGCCGGCGCGCGATCGACCGGTTCGGCTTCGCCCTGCCTCCGTTCGCGGACTGGTCGCCGCAGGAATTCGGCCGCCGCCGCGAGCGCATCGGCCCGATCCTTTCCGCCCGGCTCGGCTGGGACGTCACCGATTTCGGGTCGGGCGAATTCCGGCGGACCGGCCTCCTGCTCTTCACGCTCCGCAACGGGGCTCCGCCCGCGGCCGGCGGAAGCCCGAGACCGCCTTATTGCGAGAAGGCGATGATCGTCCGCCGCGGACAGAGCTGCCCGATGCACAAGCACGCCTGGAAGACGGAGGACATCATCAACCGGGCCGGCGCGGTGCTCGCCGTCGAGCTCTTCGGTTCCGGACCCGACGGCGCTCCCGCCTCCGACGCCGAGGTGGCGGTGCTCGCCGACGGGCGGGAGCGGCGCCTCGGCGCGGGCGGACGGATCCGGCTCTATCCCGGCGAGAGCGTGACGCTGACTCCGGGCATCTGGCACGCCTTTCAGGCGGAACTCGGCGACGTCCTCGTCGGCGAGGTATCGACGGTCAACGACGACCTCGCCGACAACATCTTCCTGGACGCGGTGCCCCGCTTTCCCGAAATCGAGGAGGACGAGCCGCCGTTCCGCCTTCTCGTCGGCGACTACGACACGCTGGGGCCACGCTCCGCGCCCTGACGCCGGGGCGGCATTCTTTCGGGCGCAAAGGCGCGGTTGCAGCTGCGCCGGAACTCGCGGCCCGGCAGGCGAGTTGAACAAGCCGTTCCTTTGCCGGTGAAGACGGGATCGGATGACAGGGACTTTCGCGGTGCATGCTCGTGTTCCGCGCATCCGGTTCGCGGCACGCGCGAAGCTTCGGCCTCCCGACCCGGGCCCATGCGGAAGAGGCAATTGCCGGCCGGCGACGGCACCGCTCGCCGTCCTCGCCCTCGCCGGCTGCAGCGGACCGCAATCCGCCCTCGATCCGCAAGGCCCGGCGGCGGAGCGGATCGCCGATCTCTTCTGGCTCTTCACGGCGACCCTGACGACGATCTGGCTCCTCGTCCTGCTCGGCCTTGCCGTGGCGATCATGCGTGCGCGGCGCGCTCCCCTCGCCGATCCGCTCGCGCTCGACCCGGCCTTCGAGGCCCGCGCCCGCCGCGTGGTCGGGATCCTGGTCGTCCTGACGGCCGCGATCGTCGCCGCATTCACCATCCTCAGCTACGGCGCCAGCAGGCCCCTCGCATGACCGCCGAGGCGCCGCCGCTCGACCGCGAGATCCGGGATCGCGACCTCGACGACGCGGCGCTGCGGGCGGCGCTCGCCAGGACATGGGCGACGCGGTCCAGCCTGTCCGGCTGGATCGGCGAGGTCGACCACAAGCGGATCGCGCTCCGCTTCGTCCTGACCGCGCTCTTCTTCCTGCTGCTCGGCGGCAGCGCGGCCCTCGTGATGCGCCTGCAGCTCGCCCGCCCGGAAAGCGGTCTGATCGGTCCCGACCTCTACAACCAGCTCTTCAGCATGCACGGCACGACGATGATGTTCCTCTTCGCCGTGCCGGTGATGGAGACGATCGGCCTCTATTTCGTGCCGCTGATGGTCGGCGCGCGGCAGGTGGCGTTCCCCCGCCTCGTCAACTTCGCCTACTGGATGTTCCTGTTCGGCGGGCTGATGCTCTGGATCGCCTTCCTGCTGAACACCGGCGCCGATACCGGCTGGTTCAGCTACGTGCCGCTCTCCTCGCTGCAATATTCGCCGACGAAGCGCGTCGACTTCTGGGCGCAGATGGTCACCTTCACGGAGGTGTCCTCGCTCGCGGTCGCGGTGTCGCTGATCGTGACCGTCCTCAAGCACCGCGCCCCCGGCATGACGCTCGACCGCATCCCGCTCTTCGTCTGGGCCGAGTTCGTCAACGCCTTCGTGATCATGTTCGCCATGCCCTCCGTCATGATCGCCAGCACGCTGCTGATCCTCGACCGCCTCGTCGAGACCAGGTTCTTCGAGACCAGCGCCGGCGGCGACGCTTTGCTCTGGCAGCACCTCTTCTGGTTCTTCGGGCATCCGGAGGTCTACATCATCTTCATCCCGGGCACCGGCATGGTCTCGGCCATCATCGCGACGTTCGCGACCCGGCCCGTCTTCGGCTACGTGCCGCTCGTCCTGGCGCTGATCGCGACCGGCTTCCTGTCCTTCGGGCTTTGGGTCCACCACATGTTCGCGACCGGGCTGCCGAAGCTCGGCGAGAGCTTCTTCACCGCCTCCTCCATGCTGATCGCGGTGCCGAGCGGAATCCAGATCTTCTGCTGGATCGCGACCTTGTGGGGCGGGCGGCCGCGCTTCCACACGCCGCTTCTGTTCGTGCTCGGATTCGTCTTCATCTTCGTCGCGGGCGGGATGACCGGCGTCATGGTCGCCTCGGTGCCGATCGACCTGCAGGTCCACGACACCTTCTTCGTCGTCGCCCATTTCCACTACGTGCTGATAGGCGGCGCCGTGTTCCCGCTCCTCGGCGCGATCTACTACTGGTTCCCGAAGGTCACCGGCAGGCTCATGAGCGAGCGGCTCGGGGCGTGGAACTTCGGCCTCGCCTTCGCCGGCTTCAACCTCGCCTTCTTCCCGATGCACATTCTCGGCCTTCAGGGCATGCCCCGGCGCGTCTACACCTATCCGGCGGAGCTCGGCTGGGGCGGGCTCAACCTCCTTGCGACGACCGGCGCCTTGATGTTCGCCGCAAGCTTCGCGCTCCTCGTCGTCAACGCGGTGACGAGCTACCGCTCGGGCCGGGCGGCGGGTTCCAATCCCTGGGGCGCCGGCACGCTCGAATGGGCGACCGCCTCGCCGCCGCCGCCCTACAATTTCGCGCTGACGCCCCTCGTCACGAGCCGCGAGCCGCTCTGGAGCGAGCGCACGGCGCTTCCGGTCGTCACCGGCCTGCGGGTGGACCGCCGCGAGACCTTCGTGACCTCGCCCGCGGAAGCGCGGCCGGAGCTCCGGGACATGGCGGTCGAGCCCTCCATCTGGCCGTTCGTCGCCGCGCTCTTCTCGGGCCTCACCCTGTTCGGCTCGATCTACACGCCCTGGGCGGTGGTCGCCGGATCCCCCTTCATCGCGGCCGCTCTCGTCGGCTGGTTCTGGCCGAAGAGCGCGAAGGAGGAATGAGGATGCGGGAGCGGCGCGTCGCGGACTATTCCGCGCTCCCGGACTACGGCTTCGGGCCGAAGAGCCCGATGTGGTGGGGAACGCTCGGCTTCTGCGCGCTCGAGGGCATGGGCTTCGCGATCGCCTGCGCGACCTACCTCTATCTCGCCTTCGTGAACCCGGAATGGCCGATCAATGCGCGGCCGCCGGACCTCCTGGCGGGAACGCTCGTGACGATCCTGCTCCTCGCCAGCGTGGTGCCGAACCACATCCTGAAGGCGGCGGCGGAGCGGGAGAGCATCCGCGCGGTGCGGATCTGGATGCCCGTCATGTCGGCATTCGGGGCGGCTCCGCTCGTCCTGCGCTGGTTCGAGTTCGGCATGCTGAACATAAGATGGGACAGCAACGCCTACGGCTCGGCCGTGTGGGTGCTGCTCGGCCTGCATACGACGCACCTCATCACCGATGTCGGCGACACGCTCGTCCTCGCGGCGCTGATGTGGACCCGGTTCGGCCGATCGGGGAAGCGCTTCAGCGACGTGTCGGACAACGCCTTCTACTGGGACTTCGTGGTGCTCACCTGGCTGCCGCTCTACGTGCTCATCTACTGGGTGCCGCGGCTGTGAGGCCGCGCCCCGACCGCCGGCAAGGACGCTGGCTGCCCTGGTCCGGGCTCGCCTTAGGCGCGGCCGCATGGGCGGTCTCGACCCAGCTCAACTACGCGCTCGTGCCCTGGGTCTGCGCGACGGGCATCAACGTCGTCCCGGCCGTCGCGCTGGCGCTCGCGCTGCTTGCGGCGGCGGGCGGCGCGCTGTCCTGGCATTCCTGGCGGAAGCTCGCGAAGTCCGGCTCGCTCGAGCGGCCGGAGGCGGGGTTCCCGCACCGGCTCGGCGCGGCAGTCGGGATGTCCGCGGCGGCCCTCTTCACGCTCGTCATCCTGCTCCATGCGAGCGCCGGCCTCTTCTTCTCGGGCTGCGAGCGCTGAGGCGCTGCGCCCGAACGGCAAGGAACGGGTGGACAGGCCCGCCCGGCGGCGCGAGACCGGCGCCATGCGCAGGCCCGGCAGCGTCAGGGGACTGGAGGAGCTCGGCAGGGTCCGGCTCTCGCGCTCGTTCTTCCTGCGCGACTTCCTGCATTCCGAGGTGGCGAGCCTCTACGGCCTTCCGAACGTGCCGGACGACCCCGATCGCGCGATCGCGGCCGGGCGGCGGCTCTGCGAGGACCTGCTCGAGCCGCTCGCGGACGCCTTCGGACGGATCTCGATCCGCTCCGGCTACCGCTCCGCCGAGGTGAACCGGGTCTGCAACGCGCGCGGCCACAATTGCGCGCGCAACGAGGCCGACCGCGCCCGCCACATCTGGGACGCGCCCGACGCGGAGGGACGGACGGGCGCGATGGCGACGGTGATCGTCAACGCCTTCATCCCCTATTACGAGCGCACCGGCGACTGGGAGGCGATCGCCTGGTGGATCGACGACCATTTGCCCTATTCCGAGCTGCAGGTCTTCCCGCGCTACGCCGCCTTCAACATCGGCTGGCGCGAGGTGCCGAAGCGCAGCATCTACAGCTACGTCCCGCCCCGCCGCGGCTGGCTTCGCCGGCCGGGCACGGCGGCAGGCGGCGGGCCGCACCCGGAGCGCTACGCCGATTTCCTGACGGAATTCGTCAGAAATAAATAAGTCGGCAAAGCGTCATGACGGCGTGAAGCCGACGTCACAGGGCAATGGTGTGAGTGCCTCCTCGACAGAGGAGGACCCTATGCAGATCAGCGTGTCTCGTCGAAAATTCCTGCTTTCGTCCGCCGCGACCGGCCTCGCGGCGGCATCCTCGCTCGCCATGCCGGCGATCGTGCGCGCGCAGTCGCGTCCGATCGCAAGCCACGGCCTCCAGTCCGGCGATGTCGGCTTCGACCGCGCGGTGCTCTGGTCGCGCGCCGATCGGCCGTCCAAGGCCTTCTTCGAATGGGCGACGACCGAGAGCTTCAAGAACCCGGTGCGGCTGCCCGCGATCGACGCGCTGCCCGACACCGACCTCACGGCGAAGCTCATGGCGCTCGACCTGCCGGCCGGGCAGGACATCTTCTACCGCGTCCGCTTCGAGGACCTGAACGACATCAACGCCGTCAGCGAGCCCCTCGTCGGCCGCCTGCGCACCGCGCCGAACGGGCTGCGCGACATCTCCTTCACCTGGTCGGGCGACACCGCCGGACAGGGCTGGGGCATCGACACCGCGCGCGGCGGCATGACGGCCTACCGCACGATGCTGAAGCACGCGCCGGACTTCTTCATCCATTCCGGCGACAACATCTATGCCGACGGCGTCATCCAGGCGGAGGTCAGCCTCCCCGACGGCTCCGTCTGGAAGAACATCGTGACGGCGGAGAAGTCGAAGGTCGCCGAGACGCTCGACGAGTTCCGCGGCCAGTACAAGTACAACTTCATGGACGAGAACGTCCGCAGCCTCTATGCGGCCGTCCCGGTGCTGACGCAGTGGGACGACCACGAGGTGACCAACAACTGGTCGTCCGCGAAGGACCTCGCCGCGGACGACCGCTACAAGGTGAAGTCGATCGAGCTGCTGGCGGCCCGCGCGGCGCGCGCCTTCCACGAATACATGCCGATCGCGACGACGCTCGCCGAGCCCCAGCGCGTCTACCGCAAGGTCGCCTACGGTCCGCTCCTCGACATCTTCTTCCTCGACATGCGGACCTATCGCGGGCCGAACACCGAGAACCGCCAGCCCGAGGAAGGTCCGGAGACGGTGTTCCTGGGAACCGACCAGATCGACTGGCTGAAGCGCGAGCTGACCGCCTCCCGCGCGACCTGGAAGGTGATCGCCGCCGACATGCCGATCGGCCTCATCGTCCCGGACAAGCTGAAGGGCGGGGTGCCCGGCTCCGAGGCGATCGCGCAGGGGGACGGCGCGCCGCTCGGCCGCGAGCTCGAATTCGCGGGCCTGCTCTCCTTCATCAAGCACGCCAAGGTGCGGAACACGGTGTGGCTCACCGCCGACGTGCACTACACGGCCGCCCATTACTACAATCCCGACAAGGCCGAGTTCCAGGATTTCGAGCCGTTCTGGGAGTTCGTGTCGGGCCCGATCCATGCCGGCACGTTCGGGCCGAACCAGCTCGAGAACACGTTCGGACCGGAACTGCGCTACGTGAAGGCGCCGGAAGACGGCCAGGCGAACCTGCCGCCCTCGGCCGGCCTGCAGTTCTTCGGCCATGTCCGGATCGCCGCCGACACGCGCATGATGACGGTGAGCCTGCTCGACGCGGCCGACACCGTGCTCTGGTCGACCGATCTGGAGCCGAAGCTCGGCTGACGGTCGAGCGAAGTCCGGCGGAGCCTCCGCTCCGCCGGGTTCCGCGGCGCCGGACCTTCCGCCGCCACAGCGCCGGACGCGCTCAGGCGTCGGCGTTCGCAGGGAAGTAGGCGGAGGGATCGACCGCGGCCGGCCGGCCCTCGAGATGGAGCACGCTCCGCTCCGGCTCGGCCTCCGCGACGACCCTGCCGCGCCGGATCACGGCGAGCCGGCGGGCGCGCAGCCGGATCGCCTCGACCGGATCGTGGGCCTGAAGCACGACCATATCGGCATTGCAGCCGACCGCGAGGCCGTAGCCCTCCAGGCCCATGACCGCGGCCGCGTGGGACGTGACCGCCTCGAAGCAGAAGCGCATCGCCTCGCGCGAGGTCATCTGCGCGACATGCAGGCCCATATGCGCGACGTCGAGCATGTCCGCGCCGCCGAGCGAGTACCAGGGATCCATCGTGCAGTCCTGGCCGAAGGCGGCGTTGATGCCATAGGCGCGCATCTCCGGCACCCGCGTCAGTCCGCGCCGCTTCGGATAGGTGTCGTGGCGGCCCTGGAGGACGATGTTGATGAGCGGGTTCGCGACCACGTGCACGCCCGCCTCCGCGATCAGCGGCAGGAGCTTGGAGACGTAGTAATTGTCCATGGAATGCATGGAGGTGAGGTGCGAGCCCGTCACCCGCCCCTGCAGGCCGAGCCGCTCCGTCTCGTAGGCGAGCGTCTCGATGTGGCGCGACATCGGGTCGTCGCTCTCGTCGCAATGGATGTCGACGCGGAGCCCGCGCCCCGCCGCGATCTCGCAGAGCGCCTTCAGGCTCGCGGCGCCTTCCGCCATGGTGCGCTCGAAATGCGGGATCCCGCCGACCACGTCGAGACCCCTGTCGAGCGCGCGCTCGAGGTTTCCCGCAGCGGTGGGCGAGCGGTAGTAGCCGTCCTGCGGAAACGCGACGAGCTGCAGGTCGATATAGGGGGCGACCGTGCGCTTCACCTCGAGCAGCGCGTCGACGGCGGTCAGCCGGTCGTCGCAGACATCGACATGGGACCGGATCGCGAGCAGGCCCTTCGAGACGGCGAGGTCGCAATAGCGGAGCGCGCGCTCGACGACCGCCTCGACGGTAAGGAGCGGCTTCAGCTCGCCCCAGAGCGCGATGCCCTCCAGGAGCGTGCCGGACCGGTTCATGCGCGGAATGCCGAGCGAGAGCGTGGCATCCATGTGGAAGTGGCAGTCGACGAAGGGCGGCGAGACCAGCCGGCCGGCCGCATCCACGACGCGGGCGGCCTCCGCCGAAATGCCGCGCTCCAGAGCGGCGATGCGGCCCTCCGCGCAGGCGATGTCGACGCCGGTGCGGCCGTCGGGGAGCGTGGCGTTCCGGACGATGAGGTCGAACGCCATCAGCGCTCCTCCTTCCGGTAGGGCACGAGGAGCGCGGCGGGCGCGCGGGCGTTCCGCGACACGATCGCCATCGCGACGATGGTCATGACGAAGGGCAGCATGAGCAGGACCTGATAGGGCACGTGGAGGACGTTGTTGGCCTGGAGCCGGAGCTGCAGGGCCTCGAGCGCGGCGAAGAGGAGCGCGCCGGCCGCGCAGCGCCACGGGCTCCACAGGCCGAACACGACGAGCGCGACGGCAACCCAGCCGCGCCCCGACACCACGCCGAAGGTGAAGGCGTTGAACTGCGAGATGGAGAGATAGGCGCCGCCGAGCGCCATCATCGCCCCGCCGATGACGAGCGCCTGCGTGCGCATGCGCCAGACGTTCACGCCGGCCGCATCGGCGGCGCGCGGGTTCTCCCCAACGGTGCGCAGATCGAGGCCCCAGGGCGTGCGGTAGAGGAGGAACGCGACGGCCGGCACCGCCAGGAGCGCGAGATAGGTGAGCGGCATCTGGTTGAAGAGGATCGGGCCGACGACCGGAAGATCCGACAGCACCGGCACCGGCCAGGGACGGAACGGCACGACGTTCGGCGGCGAGGCCGGCTGCCCGAAGACGAGACGGTAGACGTAGAAGGAGAGCCCGGTCGCGAGCAGCGTCAGGCCGATGCCGGAGACATGCTGACTGACGCCGAGGACGACGGCGAGGAAGGCCATCAGGAGCCCCGCCAGCGCGCCGGCGAGGAGCGCTGCAAGGACGCCGAGCCAGAGGCTGCCGCTGAAATAGGCGACCGTGAACCCGGTCATCGCGCCGAAGAGCATGATGCCCTCGATGCCGAGATTGAGCACGCCCGAGCGCTCGCTGAGGAGCTCCCCGAGGCTCGCAAGCAGAAGCGGCGTCGAGATTCGCACCAAGGCGGCGAAGAAGCCGACATCAAGCAAGGTGACGAGGGTTTCCACCTACCGGCCCTCCGCCGCGACGCCGCCTCCCCTCCCGGCGAGGGGGGACGGCGTTGCCTCGGGGCCGGGCGCGGGCGCCGGGGCGAGCGGACGTACCAGCCTCGGCCGATAGGTGGCGAAGAGCCGTCCGGCCACCATCGTGACCAGCGCGACGCCCTGGATGACGTCGGCAAGATAGATCGGCACGCCCGTCGCGCGCGCCATCGTCCCGGCGCCGTTGAAGACGATCGCGAAGAAGAGCGCGGCCGGGACGGCGCCGAGCGGATTGAGCTCGGCGAGCGTCGCCACCACGATCCCGGCATAGCCGTAGCCCGAGGAGAGATCCGAGGTGACCTGGAACCGCACGCCGCCCACCTCCCCCGCCCCCGCGAGGCCGGCGAGCGCGCCGGAGACGAGGGCCGCCGTCAGGATCACGCGGCCGACGCCGATCCCCGCATAGGCGGCCGCGGCCGGATTGTGCCCGACGGCGCGTATCCTGAAGCCGAGCGTGGTGCGGCTCATCATCCACCAGACGAGGAGCGCCGCGGCGAGCGCGAGCGCCACGCCGAGATGCACGCCGAGCCCCGGCACGAGCGGGAACTCGGCCTCGATCCGGACCGAGGGCGCGTTCGGGTAGCCGCTCTTCGGGTCGCGCCAGGGCCCCTCGAGGAGCGCGGTCACGCCATAGAGCATGATGAAGTTCAGGAGCAGCGTGGTGACGACGTCATCGACCTTGAGGCGCACCTTGAGGAGGGCCGGGAGGAGCGCCCAGAGGGCCCCGAACAAGGCCGCCGAGACGATCATCAGCGGCACGAGGCTCACGGCCGGCAGGAAGGTCCGCTCGCCGACGAAGCAGGCCGCGACCGCGCCGGCCATGAGCTGCCCCTCCGCGCCGATGTTCCAGAACTTGGCCCGGAAGGCGACGAGGACGGCGAGCCCGGTGAAGAGGAGCGGCGCGGCCTTCACCAGCGTGTCCTGGACGTCGTAGCCGGAGCGGAAGGTCGAAAGGAGAAGGATCCGGTAGGCCTCGATCACGTCCGCCCCGGCCGCCCGGACGAGCGCCGCGCAGAGCACGAGCGTGACGAGCACGGACGCGATCGGGATCGCGACCTGGAGCCAGGCCGGCGTCACCTCGCGGCGCTCCAGCCGGACGCGGATCATGCGGCCCGCTCCTCGACGCCCGCCATGAGAAGGCCGACGCGCTCCACGCTCGCCTCCCCGATCGGGAGGTCGGCCACGATCCGGCCGGCATACATGACCGCGATCCGGTCGGAGAGGGCGAAGAGCTCCTCCAGGTCCTCGCTGACGAGGAGGACGGCTCCGCCCGCCCGGCGGAGCGCGAGGAACTGCGCGTGCACGAACTCCGTGGCGCCGACATCGATGCCGCGGGTGGGCTGGGCGGCAAGCAGGATCCGCGGTCCCCTGGCAAGCTCGCGGGCGAGGAGCGCCTTCTGGAGATTGCCGCCGGAGAGCGTGCCGGTGCGCGCGTCCGGCCCGGACGTCCGGATGTCGAAGCGGGCGATCCCGGCGGCCGCGAAGGCCCGGATGGCGCGGCGGTCGAGGACCCCATGATGCGAGAAGGGCGGCTCGTCGATCCAGGGCAGCGCCATCGATTCGGAGAGCGGCATGGCGCCGATCATGCCCGTCGTCAGCCGGTCCTCCGGCACGCGGCCGATCCCGAGCGCCTGCATCCGCCTGGGCGACGGGTCTGGAACCGCCCTCCCGGCGACCGCGATCGTGCCGGAAGCGGGCGGCAGGATTCCGGCGACGAGATCCGCCAGCTCGCGCTGTCCGTTGCCGGAGACGCCCGCGATGCCGACGATCTCGCCCTCCCGCAGCGCGAGCGACACGTCGCGGAGCGGGACGCGCCCGCGGGCGGAAACGCGGTCGAGCACGAGGAGCGGCGCGCCGGGCGCCATTGCCGGCTTCTCAGGCGGCGCGAGGTCCCGCCCGCACATCAGCCGCGCCAGCTCCGGCTTGGAGAGGCTGCCGTCATTCGCCCGCTCGGCCGCCATCCGGCCGTGGCGCATGACGGCGATGCGGCTGGTGAGCGCGAGCACCTCGCCGAGCTTGTGGGAGATGAAGATGACGCCCATTCCGCGCGCGGCCATGGAGCGGAGCGCGCGGAAGAGGCCCTCCGCCTCGCGCGGGGTCAGGGTCGCCGTCGGCTCGTCGAGCACGAGGATGCGGGCGCCGCGCACGAGCGACTTCGCGATTTCCACACGCTGCTGCTCGCCGATGGCGAGATCGCCGACGAGCCGGTCCGGATCGAGCTCGAGATGATAGTCGCAGCCGATCCGGGCGAGGCGCTCGAGCGCGGCCGCGCGGGTGAGCCGGCCGTCCGGCCCCGCTCTGCCGACCAGGAGGTTTTCCAGGACGGTGTGGCGGGGCACCAGCTCGAAATGCTGGTGCACCATGCCGATCCCCACGGCGAGCGCATCGGCCGAGCTGCGGATCGCGACCGGGCGCCCGTCGACCTCGATGGTACCCGCATCGGCCGCGTAGGTGCCGAAGAGGACGTTCATCAGGCTCGTCTTGCCGGCCCCGTTCTCGCCGAGGAGGCCGAGAATGTCGCCGGCCGCCACGGAGAGGTCGACATCCGCCACGGCCTGTACCGGGCCGAAGCGCTTGGAGATGCCGCGCATCGCGACGAGCGGCGGACGCGCGTCAGGGATCATCGCGACGTCCCGCCCTGCGCTCACGGCCGCCCCCTGGCCGCCGGTCCGGGCCGCGCCGAGGAGCGGCTCCCCGTCACTCCGAAACCGGCGTCGACTCGTTGACCGGCACGCGGAAATCGCCCGCAAGGATCGCCGCCTCCCGGTCCTTCACCATCTTGATGACGTCCGGCGGCAGCTTCTCCTCGAAGGCGTGGAAGGGCGCGAGCGACGCGCCGCCCTTCGTCATGGTGGAGAAGGTGCCGAAATCCTGGGCCGTGAAGACCCCGGCCTGCACCTGCCTCACCGCCGCCTGGATGGTCGGCCACATGTCCCAGACCGGGCCGGTGACGACGGTGTCGGGCGCGAGCGCGGCCTGGTCGGACATATTGGAGATGGCGAGGATCCCCTTCTCCTGCGCCGCCTCGATGACGCCGAAGCGCTCCGCATAGATGACGTCGACGCCGGCGGCGATCTGGGCGAGCGCGGCCTCCTTCGCCTTCGGCGGATCAAAGAACGACCCGATGAAGCTCACCTTGCACTTGACCGCCGGGTTCACCTCCTTGGCGCCCGCGCAGAAGGCGTTCACGAGCCGCGCCACCTCCGGAATGTCCATCGCCGCGACGGAGCCGAGGATGTTCGACTTCGTCATCTTTCCGGCGATCATGCCCGAGAGATAGGCAGGCTCGTGGATCCAGTTGTCGAAGACGGCGAAGTTCGGCTCGGCGGGGCCCTGGCCGGAGCCCATCACGAAGGCGACGTCCTTGAATTCGCGCGCCACGCGGCGGGTGATGTCCTCCGCCGCGAAGGCGTCGCCGGAGATCATGCCGTAGCCGTCGCGGGCGAATTCCCTCAGCACGCGCGCATAGTCGGACGACGGGACGCTCTCCGCCCATTTGTACTCGACGCCGAGCTCCTCGTGCGCCTTGAGGAGCGCCTCGTGCACCTGGTTGACCCAGGGCTCCTCGATCGGCGTGGAGAAGATCGCCGCGACCTTCAGCTTGTCCTGCGCCGCCGCAGGCGCGAGCGCCGCGGCGCCGGCGACCAGCGCGACGGCGGCTCCGAGCACGTTCCTCCGCGACAGGGCCGCTCCCACGACCCGCCTTCCCTCTTGCCAGCTGTCGAACATGTGAAATCCCTCCTGCCCGATCTTCCCGGGAACGGCATCATGCAACTTCCTTGCCGTCCAGAGGGCAGCCGCATCGCAGGCGCGCTTTTCCACTGCCGGCGCGGCGCGACGCCCGGCAACCCGCGCCTCGGGCGGAGCGCCGGCGCCCCGCGAGAGGTCTATCAGGCGGAGGCGCTCGCACGGCCGGCCCCGAAGAGGCCGATCGCATTTTCGAGCGGCATCGGGCGGGCGAGGAAGAAGCCCTGCGCGCGGTCGATCCCGAGCGTCTTCAGCGCGGCGAGCTCCGACTCCGTCTCGACGCCCTCGGCGACCACCGTGCTGCCGGTGTCGCGGGCGAAGGCAACGAGCGCGGAGGCGAGCGCCCGGCGGACCGGATCGCGGTCGATGTTCCGCGTCAGCGCCATGTCGAGCTTGATGAAATCGGGGGAGAGATTGAGGATGTGCTGGAGCGTGGAATAGCCCGCGCCGGCATCGTCGACCGCCAGCCTGAGCCCGGCGCGGCGGAGCGGCTGGATCGCCGACAGGAACAGGTTGTAGTCCTCGACCGGCGCATGCTCCGTGATCTCGAGCACCAGGCGCTCGACTGGAACGGAATCGAGCGCCTCGCGGAACGCATCGCCGAGCACCGTCTTCGGCGATGCGTTGACGGCGAGATAGACATGCTCCGGCAGCGCGCCCCAGCCGGCGAAAGCATTCCTGAGCGCCGCGATCTCGAGCACGCTGCCGAGCTCGGTCTCGGCCGCCTCGGCGAACCATTCGTCGGGCGACCGCGCCGGCAGGGCCGAGAACCGCGTCAGGCACTCCATCCCGACCGGCACGAGCTCCCGCACGTCCCAGATGGGCTGGTAGACGACCGAGAGACGCCCCTCGGCGATGAGCCTGCCGATCCGCTCCCGCTTGGCGGTCGCCTCCCGCTCCGCCTCGAGATCGCGGCTGATCTCGAACCCGGCGATCTCGGCGAACACCTTCATCATCCGGAGGTCGCGATCGTTGAGCGACGGGTCGGGATCGGCGCGGAAGCAGCAGAACATGCCGTAATGGCTGCCGTCCGGGAGCCAGATCGGCACGCTCATATAGGCGCCGATCGGTCCCGCCGCCGTGATCGGCAACGCCGCCGCGAGGGGCTCGGCGGAGGTATCCGGAATGACCCCGGGCAGGCGCCCCTCGAAGACGTGCCGACAATACACCTGATCGAGGTCGACCGAGGCTCCCGGGCATACGACGGCCTCGGTCGCCGGCGCCTCCACGTCCCGGAAATAAGCGCGCCCGTCCGCGAAGCGCGAGACGAAGGCGACCTCCATCCCGAAATGCTGTCTGACGGCCGACAGCGCGCGCCTGATCGTCTGGCGCGCCGTTCCCGGGTCAGGCTGCATCCAGTCGACGAGACCTTCCACCGCGTCGGTCGCTCGGCTCATACGCTCGAATCCGGTGAGCAAGACGGGCGCTCACCCGCCCGACATATTCCGCGATCCGGCGCCGGTCGCGCAAGCGTCCCCTCCCTCCGCGTCAAACACGGCGAAGGAAAGGCAAACACCCGTTCGGGGAAGCAGCCGGCCGAGGCTCCATCGCCGGCGGTCACTCGAGCTCGGGTCCGCCCGTCTCCGGGTGCCTGCGGACACGGTCGAAGGCGCGGTACCGCTTCAGCCCGTCGACGATGACCAGGACCCCGGCCGCGAAGGACAGCACCCGGACGAACATGACCTCGTTGTCCGGGTGGAGCGCCTGGGTCGCCAGAAAGCAGCCGAGCACGATTTCGCAGACGGGGTAGAGCAGCGGCCGCGGGCGGATCTCCTCGCGGATCCAGTAGGCGACAATCCCGACCAGCAGCGCGAGGAGCGCCCCGCCGGCATAAGCGAGCCAGGCCGGAAGCCGGACTCCCGGCAGGAGCTCCTGGTGAAAGGCCTCGAAGCCGAGAATGAGCACGCCGAGAAGCACGATGCCGAGGAGCACGTCCGGCAGGATGCGCTCCCGCGCGGATGGCGACGAGACAGGCTCCGACGGCCGCATTCCCCTCGCAGAATCCGGCTCGAACGACATCGCCCTCCCCCTCGCGCGCTCCCCGGCCGCGCACCGCCGCCAATCACGGCGGCACCATGTACCGAAGAGCGGTCGCCGCCAAGAGGCGCCTCGTCAGCCGCATCGCCGCGCCGGGGCGGGAACCTTCGCGCGCCAAATGGCCACGCGCACGGCACGACGGCGGGCACGGAACGTGTGTTCCAGGCCCGCGAGGCGACGGGAACCGCGGCGAAGCGGCGCCGTTTGCCCAAATCTGGATAGGAAAAAACCATGCTGGTCGCCGAGAAGATGCCGGACGCGGAGGAAAAGAGACCGCCTGGGGAAATTTCCGCGGCGGCCCCCGCCCTGCATTCGCCCGACGCCGTGGAATTCTATGCCGAGGCGCTGCGGACGCTGTCGACCTGCGGACCGGACTTCCTGGTGGCGGGCACCTTCGCAGTCGGCGCCTATACCGGAATCAGCCGGCCGACCAAGGACATAGACATCTTCTGCAAGCCCGGCGACTATCCGCGCATCCTGCACTGCTTCGCGGCGCGGGGATACCAGACCGAGATCGAGGACGAGCGCTGGCTCGCCAAGGTGCGCAGGGGCGAGCTCTTCTTCGACGTCATCTTCAACTCGACCGCCGGCGTGACGCCCGTGACCGACCAGTGGTTCGAGGAGGTGCGGGAGGCCGAGATCTTCGGCACCCGCGTCCGCGTGCTCCCGCCGACCGAGCTGATCTGGTCGAAGGCCTTCGTCCAGAACCGCAACCGGTACGACGGCGCCGACATCGCCCATGTCATGCTGAAGGAGCACGAGAACATCGACTGGCGGCGGCTGCTCAACCACATGGAGCAGTACTGGGAGATCCTCCTGATCCACGTGCTCAACTTCCGCTTCATCTACCCCACCGAACGGCACCGGGTCCCGGCCTGGCTGATGCACGAACTGCTCGACCGCGTGCGCCTGCAGGAGGAGCTGCCCGTGCCGCAGACGAAGATCTGCCGCGGGCGCATGCTGTCGCGTGCGGATTTCGTGATCGACGTGAAGGAATGGGGCTATTTCGACCCCGTCGGAGATACGGGTATCGGCGATGGAAGGTGAAACGGAAGGGGCGCGCCTGAAGGTCGCGGCGCTCGCCGACCTGCATGTCGGCGAGACGGACAAGCACGCCTTCCGCGACCTCTTCGCCGAGATCTCCCGCACGGCCGACGTGATGGCGCTCGCCGGCGACCTCACCAATCTCGGCACGGTGCAGGAGGCGGAAGTGCTGGCGGAGGACCTGCACAGCTGCTCGATCCCCGTCGTCGCCGTGCTCGGCAACCACGATCACGAATGCGGCTGCGCGGAGGAGGTGACGCGGATCCTCCGCCAGGTCGGCGTCTGCGTGCTCGAAGGCAGTTCGACCGAGATCGACGGCGTGGCGTTCGTCGGCGTCAAGGGCTTCGCCGGCGGCTTCGGCCGCTTCATGCTCGGCTCCTTCGGCGAGAACGCGATCAAGACCTTCGTTTCCGAGACGCTCCAGGAGAGTCTCCGTCTCGAGAACGCGCTCCGCGCCGTAAGGCCGGGCCGCGTCGTGGTGCTCCTCCATTATGCGCCGATCGTCGATACGGTGAAGGGCGAGCCGCCGGAGATCTATCCCTTCCTCGGCTGCTCCCGCCTGGCGGAGACGATCGAACGCTTCCCCGTCAGCGCCATCGTGCACGGCCACGCCCATCACGGCACCTTCGAGGGCCGCACCGCGAGCGGCGTCCCCGTCTACAATGTCGCCCGGATGATCGAGAAGCCGGGCGGGAAGCCCTACCACCTCATCGAGATCTGAGCCGCCCCTCCCCGATCTCGACCCCAGCCTCCGGACGATGTAGGACCAACCGGTTCTGGGACATTGGGGGTTCCGATGAGACTGCGCGGATTCCTGCTCGCCGCGGCGGGCCTTCTGCTGGCGGGCGGCATCGCCGAAGCCGCTCCGAAGATCGTCGCCATCACCTCGATCGTCGAGCACCCGGCGCTCGACGCCGTGCGGGACGGCATCAAGAAGGGCCTGGCGGACGCGGGGCTCAAGGAGGGCGAGGACGTCTCCTACCTGTTCGAGACCGCGCAGGGGAATCCCGCCACCGCGGCCCAGATCGCGCGCCAGTTCGTGGGCGAGAACCCGGCCGTGATCGTCGCGATCTCCACACCGTCGGCGCAGGCCGTCGCCGCCGCCACGAAGGACGTGCCGCTCGTCTTCTCCGCCGTCACGGACCCGGTCGGCGCCCAGCTCGTCGCCTCGGTCGAACGGCCCGGCGGCAACGTGACCGGCGTCTCCGACATGCTGCCCGTCGCCGACCATGTCGCGCTCATCCGCGAGATCGCGCCGGAGGCGAAGCGGATCGGGGTCCTTTACAATCCCGGCGAGGCGAATTCGGTCTCCTCGGTGGCCGCCCTGAGGAAGGCCGCCGACGGCGAAGGCATGACCGTCGTGGAAGCGCCCGCCACCAAGTCGGCCGACGTCCAGAGCGCCACGCGCTCGCTCGTGGGCAAGGTGGACGCGATCTACGTCCCGACCGACAACACGATCGTCTCCGCGCTCGAATCGGCGATCGGCGTCGCCAATGCGGCGAAGCTGCCGCTTTTCGCCGCCGATACGGACAGCGTCGCGCGCGGAGCGCTCGCCGCGGTCGGCTTCAACTATTTCGACGTGGGCGTGCAGACGGCGGCGGTGGTGGAACGCGTGCTGAAGGGCGAAAATCCCGGCGAGATCCCGGTCACCTTCGCTTCCGGGACGGACCTCCAGGTCAACAAGAAGACGGCCGACGCGATCGGCCTCACGCTGCCGCCGGAGGTCCTGCAGCGGGCCTCGAAGGTCGTCGAGTAGGCGGGAGGCGCGGCCGCGGCCGTCGCGCGTCGGGAGCGGATGCCCGGATGTCGAGTTTCGCCTTCTTCGGAGCGGTCGAGCTCGGGCTCGTCTACGCCTTCGTGGCGATCGGGGTCTATCTGTCCTTCCGGGTGCTCGACTTTCCGGACCTGACGGTCGACGGCTCCTTTCCGCTCGGGGCGGGCTGCGCGGCGGTCGCGATCGTGGCGGGCTGGAACCCCTGGCTCGCGACGGCGCTCGCCATGGCGGCGGGCGCGCTCGCGGGCTTCGCCACGGCCTTCGTGAGCGTCCGCTTCCGGATCCTCCACCTGCTCGCCTCGATCCTCACCATGATCGCGCTCTTCTCGATCAACCTGCGCATCATGGGCCGGCCGAACGTGGCGCTCCTCAACCAGGAAACCGTGCTTTCGCCCTTCTACGGCCGGGGCCTGGCGGACCACCTCGTCCGGCCGCTCTTCCTGCTCGTGCTCGTCGCGCTCGCGGTCGCGCTCGTCGCGGCGTTCCTCAAAAGCGACCTCGGGCTCGCCATGCGCGCGACCGGCGCCAATCCCCGCATGGCGAGGGCGCAGGGCGTCCGCACCGGCCTCCACGTGATGGCGGGCGTCGCGCTCTCCAACGCGCTCGTCGCGCTGGCGGGCGCCCTCTTCGCCCAGACCAACGGCTTCGCGGACGTCACCTCCGGCCTCGGCACGATCGTGGTCGGCCTCGCCGCAGTGATCGTCGGCGAGACGCTGCTGCCGCGACGCAGCATCGCGCTCGCGATCGCCGCGTGCGTGGCCGGCTCCGTCCTCTACCGTCTGGCGGTGCAGCTCGCCCTCAATCTCGACGTGCTCGGCCTGCAGGCCTCCGACCTCAATCTCGCGACGGCGCTCCTCGTCCTCCTCACGCTCATCCTGCCGCGGTTCCGGAAGGGAGCGAGCGCGGCATGATCTCGGTCGAGAGCCTCGCCGTCGTCTTCAACAAGGGCACGCCCCTCGAGCGCCGGGCGCTGCGCGGCGTGTCGCTCGCCGTGGCAAGCGGAGAGTTCTGCTGCGTCATCGGCTCGAACGGAGCCGGCAAGTCGACCCTTCTCGGTGCCATTGCCGGCGACGTCCTGCCGGATTCGGGGCGCATCGTGCTCGCCGGCCGCGACGTGTCGCGGCTGCCGGCCGAGGCGCGCGCCGGCCTGGTCGCCCGCGTCTTCCAGGATCCGCTCGCCGGCAGCTGCGGCGCGCTCACGATCGCGGAGAACCTCGCGCTCGCGGCCGCCCGCGGGCAAAGGCGGGGCTTGGCGCCCGCGCTCGGGCGCGCCCGCGCCGAGACCATCCGGACGCGCGTGGCGGAGCTCGGCATCGGCCTCGAGGACCGGCTCGGCGTGCCGATGGGCTCCCTCTCCGGCGGTCAGCGGCAGGCGCTCTCGCTCGTCATGGCGACGCTCGCCCCCTCGAGCATCGTGCTCCTCGACGAGCACACGGCCGCGCTCGACCCGGCAAATGCCGAGTTCGTGCTCGACCTCACCAGGCAGCTCGCCGAGCGCTTCTCGCTCACCGTGCTCATGGTCACCCATTCGATGCGCCAGGCGCTCGACCTCGGCACCCGCACGCTCATGCTGCACGAAGGCGAGATCGTCCTCGACATGACGGGCGCGGAGCGTGCGTCGCTCACCGTGGAGGACCTGGTGGAGCGCTTCCGCACGGCCCGGGGCCAGGAGCTTGCGGAGGACCGCCTGCTCGTCGGATGAGGCAGGCGGGCAGGCCGGCGAGCCCGGACGGCGCAGGCGTGCCGGAATAGAGAAGCTGCGGGTCCTGCACGAGGTAGAAGATTGCCGTCGGCGTCGGGTCGGTGATCTGCATGCGGAACACAACGACGCCGTCCGGATCGACATGGCCGCTGCGGAAGCGGATCCGGTCGGCCGGCTCGAACAGGCGCTCGTTCCGCGGAAAGCGGTCGGAGCGCACGTCGGGCGCGCGGCGCGCGATCTGGTCGAAGGAAAGCCCGTCCGCATAGGTGCTGGGCTTGCCCTCGATCTCCTCCAGTTCGAGATCGAACCCCGCCCAGACCCGTCCGGTGGCATTGCGCACCCGCTTGAGGAGGGTGAAGCCGGAGGCGGGAAAGGCGCCGGCGCGGGGCCGGCCCTCGGGCCCGGGGGAACGGCGGATCACGAGCACCGCCGCCGCCGGCTCGTAGATCTCCTCCTCCACCACGACCGGATCGTCGGCGCGGCCCGTCCCCGCCGCGGAGAGGAGGCGGAAGCCGCCGAGCTCGTCGGAGAAGGTGAGCCCTCCCGCCGAGAGCTCGACCGCCGAGGCCGCGCCCGGCCCGAGGGCGGCCAGGACGAGGCCGGCGGCCGCAGCCGCCCGCAGGGACCGCTTCCGCCCCGGCTCATGACATCCTCCCATCGGGAAAGCGTGCCCGAGCGGCGGCGGCGCGACAAGGCCCCGGCGGAGCGGCCGGCACCGCCTCCAAACCGCGGCAGATGCCGGGACGCACCGGACGGGCGACGGCGCGGACCGCTCAGTCCGCCATGGTCTCGATCGCCGCGAAGCCCTGCGCGCCGCCGCCCTCGCCGAAGGGCGAGGTCACCTCGACGAACGTGTCCGGATAGAAGCCGTTGAAGCGGGTCCTGAGCGCCAGCGAATAGGCGCCGATATGGCCGATCTCGATCCAGTCGCCGGTGTCGATCGTCTCGGGGAGCCAGAACGGCCGCGACAGGATGTCGACGGAATCGCACGTGGCGCCGCACACCTTGAACGGCACCAGGCTGGCCGGATCGCCGCTCCTGCGCCGGCGCGCGGGATCGGGCAGGAAGCGCGCCGGCAGCGTGATCTTGCCGGTCCAGGAATCGGAGAGGGACGCCCAGATGCCGTCATTGATGTAGAGCCGGCGGCCCTTCTTCAGGAGCACGCGGACGATCACCGAGAACGCCCGCGCCACGATGACCCGACCGGGCTCGGCGATGAGCGGCAGGTGATCGAATCCCCACTCGGCGATGTCGGACCTGAGCTGCGCCATGATGCGGTCGAGCGAGGGCATCTCGCGCCTGGCCCGCTTCGGGTCATGGCCGTATTCCGCCGGGAATCCGCCGCCGACATCGAGCCCGGCAAGAGCGACGCCCGCCCGCGCCCGCACCCAGTCCGCCGAGGCGAGCGCCCGCTCGTAGACGTCGGGATCCTCGATCTGGCTGCCGACATGGAAGCAGAGGCCGACCCGGAAGCCGATCCTTTCGATCCGCTGCAGGAGCTCCACGGCATGGGCCGGCGCGGCCCCGAACTTCTTCGAGAGCTCGTAGGCCGCGTGTCCCTTGGTCTGGAGGCGGACATAGAGGGTGATCTCGCCCGGATCCAGGTCGAGCGCCCTCACGATCCTCAGGATCTTGGCGATCTCGTCCTCGTGGTCGAGCGCCATGACCCGGATCGCGTGCCGCTCGAGCGCGAGGCGGATGTCCGACTGCGCCTTGACGGGGTGCATGTAGAGGAGCTCGGCATCCGGCGCGACCGCGCGCACCGCCTCGAACTCGGCCGGGCTCGCCACGTCGAAGCTCGAGATCCCGGCCTCCGCCAGCGTCCGCAGCACCATCGGCTCGCCGTTGGTCTTCACGGCATAGGCGGTCTTGCCCGGGAAGGAGGCGACGAAGGCGCGGGCGTCCGCCTTCAGCACCTCCGGACGGAAGCAATAGACCGGGACGTCCGGACGCATGGCGAGCGCCACGTCCCGCGCGGAACTGAAGCGGTCGATCGGAGCACCCTCCTCGTTTCCCCGGGGCATCTAGGGGCTTCGGCCCGCGTTTGAAGGACGGAGCCCGGCTGCCGCTGCCGCCACCTCCGCCTTTCGTCCAACCCTTACCCGGCTTCCGGCGCCTTTGCGAGAAGTGGTAACGTGGCGGCCTCGGCCAAGCGCCGAGCAATGAGGGAGGAAGAGATGCAAAGGCTGCTGATGGCCTCGGCGGCGGCCGCGGCGATGTTTTGCGCATCGCAGGCGCTCGCGCAGTCCAGCAACAACATGGAAAAGCTCGGCCAGTTTCGCACCACCGGAACCTCGATGCAGTTCGAGACCGTGGACCAGACAGGCGAGTTCGCCGACCAGATCCGCAAGAACCTGGAGAACGTGAAGCTTCCGCCAGGGTTCAAGATCGAACTCTTCGCCGTCGTGCCCGACGCCCGCCACATCGCCGTCGGGCCCCAGGGCATCGTGACGATCGTCGGGACCCGCAAGGACAAGGTCTGGGCCATCACCGACCGCAACAAGGACCGCCGGGCCGACGAGGTGAAGCGCTTCGCGCCCTCGATCGACTTCGTGATCCCGAACGGCGTCTGCTTCTCGAAGGACGGCTTCCTGTTCATCGCCGAGCAGAACCGGGTGCTGGTGTTCCCGGCGGCGGAATTCTTCTACGAGAGCCCGGACGTCGCCGTCGGCGAGGTGGTGAAGAAGGGCGAGCTCATTCCGACCGACGAGGAGAGCTTCAACCACACGGCGCGGGTCTGCGACATCGGGCCGGACAACAAGCTCTACATCACGCTCGGACAGCCCTTCAACGTGCCGGCGCCCGAGAAGCTCGACAAGTACGGCAAGTGGGGCATCGGCGGCATCATCCGCATGGAGCGCGACGGGTCGAACCGCGAGGTCTTCGCCCGCGGCATCCGAAATTCCGTCGGCATGGACTTCAACCCGGCGAACGGCGAGCTCTGGTTCACGGACAACCAGGTCGACGGCATGGGCGACGACATCCCGCCGGGCGAGCTCAACCGCGCGACCGGGCCGGGGCAGAATTTCGGGTTCCCGTGGTATGGCGGCGGCAAGATCCGCACCAACGAGTACAAGGATTCCGATCCGCCGGCCGACGTCGTGTTCCCCGAAGTCGAGATGACCGCCCATGCCGCCGATCTCGGCATGCTGTTCTACACGGGGAGCATGTTCCCGGCCGAATACAAGGGCGGCATCTTCTCCGCCCAGCACGGCTCCTGGAACCGCACCAACCCGGTCGGCGCGCGCGTGATGTTCACCTCGCTCAACGAGGACGGCACCGCCAAGGAGACGAAGCCCTTCGCGGAAGGCTGGAAGCAGGAGAGCGGCGAATATCTCGGCAGGCCCGTGGACGTGGCGCAGATGCCGGACGGCTCCATCCTGGTCTCGGACGACCTCGCCGGCGCCGTGTACCGGATCTCGTATCAGCGATAGCACCGCCAATATGGCTGCGGCGGCCTCCGCCGCAGCCTTTCCCCGGAGCACCCGATGCGGCCCTTATGGATTGCGATAGCGCTGACCGCCCTCCCCTTCGCCGCGGCCGGGCAGGGCCAGGCCGCCGACGCGGCCGCGGGCAAGAGCAAGGCGCAGATGTGCGCCGTCTGCCATGGGCTCGACGGGATCGGGAAGAACCCGGACGTGCCGAACCTCGCCGGCGAGAGCCCCATCTACATCGCCAAGCAGCTCCACGCCTTCAAGAGCGGCCAGCGCCAGCACGAGCAGATGTCGATCATCGCGCAGAGCCTCAGCGACGACGACATCGCCAATCTCGCGGCCTGGTACGCCAGCCTGAAGGTGACGGTGGAGATGCCGAACTGACTAGCCGCGTCCGCGCCGCAGCGGCACCGCCGCAAGCCGGGGCCGCCCGGGCGGGCCGAAGCGCGGGCGAGCCGGCCCGCCCTCCGCCATGAGGAGCACGCCGGTCGCCATGGCCGCGCTTCCGAAGGTCACCGCGAACGCCGCAGCGAGCATCCCGATCGGCAAGGCCGGTTGCGCGGAGGCCAGGACCACCCGCGCGATCCCGCCGGAATCGAGCGCGAGCAGCGCCGCCATCAGCGCCCATCCCGCCAGGCATCCGAGCAGGCAGTTGAGGATCAGAAAACGCACAAGTCGCGGCATGCGGGGTGCCTCCGTCGCGCCAGCGGGTCCGGCCCGGCGGGACCGGCTCCGACCGGCTCGTCCCGCCGGGCTCCCGAGAGCGCTCCGCGTCAGGAACAACCCGCTTCGAGGCGGGTTCCGCCGGGCGCGTATTCCGTACGGTCGCAGCCCCGGTTGATGCGGTGCAGCACAATATTCGTTTCGAGTTGCGGGCGGCTTGAGTTACGCTCCTGCCGCAAATCAGAGGGAGGCCACGTCGATGATCTTAGTGAAGCCTCTGAATATGTTGGCGATTTGTGCGGCGTTCGCGTTCATCGGAGCGATCGTCCTGGGAGTCCTGTGAGCAGCGGCGACACGCGGGACATGACAGGCAGGAGGCGGCCGCGCTCAAGCGGCCGCACGCTGCCTATCGCGGGCCGGAAGCCCGAGAAGACGGCAGATCGCCTCCGGTAGCTCGGCCTTGTTAAGCGTATAGATGTGGAACTGGCGGACGCCGCGCGAGGCGAGGTCCGCGACCTGTTCCGCCGCCACGGCGGCGGCCATCAGGCGGTGCGGCTCGGAGCCGGCCTCGAGACCGTCGAAGCGGTCGGCGAGCCGTTGGGGAATGCTTGCGCCGCAGCGCCGGGCGAAGTTGCACACGCCCTTGAAGTCGTTGACCGGCATGATCCCCGGCACGACCGGGATGTCGATCCCGGCCGCGGCCACCCGTTCGAGATAGGCTTCGAACAGGTCGTTGTCGAAGAAGAACTGGGTGAGCGCGCGGTCGGCGCCGGCATCCACCTTGCGCTTCAGCGTGTCGATCTCGGCCGCCCAGTCGGGGCTGTGCGGATGGCGCTCGGGATAGGCCGACACCGAGACGTCGGCGGCGCCGCGCTCCTTCAGCCGGGCGACCAGCTCGGCAGTGTCCTGGTAGCCCTCCGGATGGGCGACATAGGGGGCGCCCATGCCGCCCTCCGGATCGCCCCTCAGCGCCACGTAGCGCCGCACGCCGGCATCATGGAACGTCTCGATCACCGCATCGAGCTCGGCCCGGCTCGCGCCGACGCAGGTGAGGTGCGCCGCCGTCGCGAGCCCCCTGCCGGCGACCATGTCGCGCACGGCGGCGAGCGAGCGCTCGCGCGTGGTGCCGCCGGCGCCGTAGGTCATGGAGACGAAGGCCGGCCCATAGGCCTGCAGGCGCTCGACCGCGCGGCCGAGGGCTTCGAGCTGGGCGTCGCTCTTCGGCGGAAAGAACTCGAAGGAGACGGAGACGGCGCCCGGTTCCCGTCCGGCCGTGGCCGCTATGCTCTTCATCGGACTGTCTCCCCGGCTTCCGTCTGTGTGGTGCGTGCGATCTGGGCGCGGTCGGCGGACCAGATCGTCACCGTGAGGCCCGGGCCGGCGCCCGGCTTCGGGCCAAGGTCCTGGGCGCTTGCAAGGTTCAGCCCGGCCGCTGCGATCCACTGCGCCATCTGCCCGTGCGCGAAGCCGAGCCGGCGATGGGCATGCTCCTCGCGCAGGAACTCGAGCTGGTGCGGCGCGAAATCGATGACGAGCAGGCGGCCGTCGGGCGCGAGCGCCGCGGCGGCCTCCGCGATGGCGCGCTGCGGGTTCTCGACGAAGTGCAGGACCTGGTGGATCACGACCAGGTCGAAGCTCTCGCGCAGCACCGGCAGATTGGTGATGTCGCCGAGCCGGACGCGGGCATGGCCGATGCCCGCACGCTCGAGCTTGGAGCGGGCGACGGCCAGCATGGCAGGCGACAGATCGATGCCGAGGCCGCGCTCGTAGCGCTCGGCGAAGAGTTCCAGCATGCGCCCGGTGCCGGTCCCGATGTCGAGCATGGAGCGGAACGGCCCCGGCCCGGCCGCGGCGAGGATCGCGCTCTCCACCTCGCGCTCCGGCACGTGGAGCGAGCGGATCCGGTCCCATTCCCCGGCGTGCTGGCCGAAATAGCGCTCGGCATGCTCCTGGGCCTGGCGGCGGATCGCCTGCAGGCGCTCGCGGTCGCGCCGGATGATCGGATCGTCGGGATCGAGGCCGGCGACGAGCGCCTGCGCCAGCTCGGCATCGTCCTCGGCGAGACGGTAATAGACCCAGGAGCCCTCGGGATTCCGGGCGACCAGGCCGGCATCGCTCAGGATCTTCAGGTGGCGCGAGATGCGCGGCTGCGACTGGCCGAGAATGTCCGTCAGGTCCTTGACGGTGCGCTCGCCGGCGGCAAGGAGCGACAGCAGCCGGAGCCGGCTCGGCTCCCCTGCCGCCTTCAACCTGGTCACGAGCTTGCCGACCGACGACCCCACCAAACACCCTCGAGAAGGATATGCCGATATGTTTATATCGTTACTCCGGCCGAGGCAAGGCCGACGTCGCACCGCCTTGCCCGCCGGCGCGGGACGTGGTTGCTAGGCCGAACGAGGAGCGGAGAATGGACGATCAGGTGCGGGAAGGCGAGATCGCCCTGCCCTTCGACCCGGCGGAATGCGCGGACGACGCCGCGCTCGTCTTCATCGGGCGTGCGCGTACGCCCTGGCGCGCGCGAGGCGAGTGCCCGCACAATCCGCGCGAGGCGCGCGAGCGCGGCGGCGATGCGGTGCTCGAGATCGATGCGCCCTGGCGCCCCGGCCTCCGCGACATCAAGGCCGGCGACCGGATCATCGTGCTCTACTGGATGGACAAAGCGCGCCGGGACCTGGTGGTGCAGGTGCCGCGGCACCGCGGGCTCCCCGTCGGGACCTTCTCGCTTCGCTCGCCCGTGCGGCCGAACCCGATCGCCCTCTCCGTCACGACCGTCCTTTCCTCGGATCCGGATGCGGGGATCCTCCGGGTCGGGATGCTCGACTGCCTGGACGGCACGCCCCTTCTCGACATCAAGCCCTGGCTCGAATCGATCGACGTGCCGCCGGCCGCCTGAACCTAACCGCGGCCGCGCGTCTTCGTCTTGTTGGGCTCGGCGTTCCGCTCCAGGAACGCGACGATGGCGCCGGCGACGTCGACCCCCGACGCCTTCTCGATCCCTTCCAGTCCGGGCGAGGAGTTCACCTCCATGACGACCGGGCCGTGGTTGGAGCGCAGCATGTCGACGCCGCAGACATTGAGGCCGAGCGTCTTGGCGGCCCGGATCGCGGTCGAGCGCTCCTCCGGCGTGATGCGCACGCGCGTCGCCCGGCCGCCGCGGTGGAGGTTCGAGCGGAAGTCCCCGGCCGGGCCTTGCCGCTGCATGGTGGCGACCACGCGGCCGCCGATCACGAAGGCCCTGATGTCGGCGCCGCCGGCCTCCCTGATGAATTCCTGGACGAGGATGTTCACGTTGGCGCCGCGGAACGCCTCGATGACCGACTTGGCGGAACTCTCCGTCTCGCCCAGCACCACGCCGATGCCCTGCGTCCCCTCGATCAGCTTGATGACCACGGGCGGGCCGCCGACGAGCTTCAGCACCTCGGCGGTCTGCTTCGGATCGTGGGCGAAGGCGGTCACCGGCAGCCCGATGCCGGCCCGCGCGAGGAGCTGGAGCGCGCGCAGCTTGTCGCGCGAGCGGCCGATCGCCACCGATTCGTTGAGCGGCCAGACCCCCATCATCTCGAACTGGCGGAGCACCGCCAGGCCGTAATAGGTGATCGAGGCGCCGATGCGCGGGACCACGGCGTCGTAGCCTTCGAGCCGGCAGCCGTTGTAGTGCAGCTCGGGGCGGTGCGACGTGATGTTCATGTAGCACCGCAGCGTGTTCACCACGTCGATGTCGTGGCCGCGGGCCTTGGCCGCCTCGCAGATCCGCCGGTGCGAATAGAGCGACGGATTGCGGGCGAGCATGCAGATCTTCAAGAGGGCGTTCTCCGACGCTTTCGTCGCGATCCTCTAGCCGAGCGTCTCGCGCCTGTCTCCCCGTCCCGCAGTTCGGGCCGGCCGCAGAGCCACGAACGTCCGGCATCGACGAGGACCCGCCCGGCGAGAGCCTGCCGGCCGATCAGCATCGGCAGCTCCATCTTCTCCCGGTTCGTCAGCGTGATCTCCACCGGCCAGGCGCGGCCCGCGAGCGCGAGCTCGCAGCGGATGACGAACCGCCGTTCGACGCTGCCGTTCGAGCTGCGGACCTGCCGCTGGTCGACGACCATCGCCTCGTGCCAGGGCGCATCCTCGTGTTCTCCGGTAACGTCGAACCGGACATAGGGCGCGCCGGCCCGCTCGAAAGGCTCGATCGAATTGGCGTGGAGCGCGGAGGTCTTGGCGCCGGTATCGATCTTCGCGTGGATGCGCGCGATGCCGAGGCCGGGCAGCGCCGCCCATTCGCGCCAGCCGACGACGGGCGGCTCGTCCGCGGCCGTGGTGCCGGCGCCGGAGAAGCCGACGAGCCGGGGATCGCCGGCGAGCAGGATCTTCGGGAACCTCATCCGGCCAAGAGACCACGGCTCGGCACGCCCGAACAGGGCGGGCGCGCCGGATCCGGCATCGGCCGCCCGCCCGCCTATTCGGCGATCGCCGGGCCGCCGGCCGCGGCCGGCGCGCGGG
>NZ_SPKJ01000090.1 GCF_009866965.1 Propylenella binzhouense
CTCGGCGGCGAGGGCGCGGCCGGCACGGAGCGGCAGGAGCGGCGCGAGCGCGGTCGCGGCGGCGGCGGCCAGCATACCGCGGCGGGTGAGCCCGGTTCCTCCGCGCGCTCCGCCGGTTCGATCGGAAGCCGACATGGCGTATCCTCATATTCGGTTTTTCGCATCCTTAAGCGGCTCACGCGCGCGGTCAATGGCGATGATCGGAGGAGGCGATCGGGCCCGCCTCGTTGCGGCGGCGTGCCCGGCCGCTAGAATGGCGGCGAGGATTCTGCGAGGAGCGAAGAGATGGATGTCCGTGCAGCCGTTGCGTTCGAGGCCGGCAAGCCGCTCGAGGTGACCACCGTCCAGCTGGACGGGCCGCGCGAGGGCGAGGTGCTGGTCGAGATCAAGGCGACGGGCATCTGCCACACCGACGAGTTCACGCTGTCCGGCGCCGATCCGGAAGGGCTGTTCCCGGCCATTCTCGGTCACGAGGGCGCCGGCGTGGTGGTCGATGTCGGGCCGGGCGTGAAGAGCGTGCGGAAGGGCGACCACGTCATCCCGCTCTACACGCCGGAGTGCCGGGAGTGCCCCTCCTGCCTGTCGCGCAAGACCAATCTCTGCACGGCGATCCGCTCGACCCAGGGCCAGGGCCTGATGCCGGACGGCACCTCGCGCTTCTCGATCGAAGGCAGGACGCTCCACCATTACATGGGCACCTCGACCTTCGCGAACTACACCGTGCTGCCGGAGATCGCGGTGGCGCGGATCCGCGAGGACGCGCCCTTCGACAAGGTCTGCTACATCGGTTGCGGCGTCACCACGGGCGTCGGCGCCGTCATCAACACGGCGAGGGTCGAGCCCGGCGCCAAGGCGGTCGTCTTCGGCCTCGGCGGCATCGGCCTCAACGTCATCCAGGGCCTCCGCCTCGTCGGCGCCGACATGATCATCGGCGTCGACATCAACAATTCCAAGAAGGCGTGGGGCGAGCGCTTCGGGATGACGCATTTCGTCAACCCGCGCGAGATCGAGGGCGACATCGTCCCCCATCTCGTCAACATGACGAAGACCAAGGCCGACCAGATCGGCGGCGCGGACTACACCTTCGACTGCACCGGCAATGTCACGGTGATGCGGCAGGCGCTCGAGGCCTGCCATCGGGGCTGGGGACAGTCGATCGTCATCGGGGTCGCCCCGTCCGGCGCCGAGATCGCGACGCGGCCGTTCCAGCTCGTCACCGGCCGGGTATGGAAGGGCACGGCCTTCGGCGGCGCCAGGGGGCGCACCGACGTGCCGAGGATCGTCGACTGGTACATGGACGGCAAGATCGAGATCGATCCGATGATCACGCACACGATGCCGCTCTCCGACATCAACAGGGGCTTCGACCTGATGCATGCCGGCGAATCGATCCGCAGCGTCGTGGTCTACTGACGGCGGCCGGCTCCCGCCCGCACCGGCCACCTTCCGGGCTCAGCCCGCCAGCGCCTGCCTGATGGCGAGGAGATCGCGCCAGGCGAGCCGCTTCTGGAGCGGCTGGCGAAGCAGATAGGCCGGGTGGAGCGTCGCCATCGCGCGGATCGTCCGCCGGCCCGTATGGTAGCTCCGCCACTTGCCGCGCAGCCGCGTGATGCCCTCGGAGGTGTCGAGGATCGCCTTTGCCGAGGCGCCGCCGAGAAGCACCAGCACGTCCGGATCGACGAGCTCGATCTGCCGCCGGACGAACGGCTTGCAGATCTCGGTCTCCTGCGGCGTCGGCGTGCGGTTGCCGGGCGGGCGCCAGGGAATCACGTTGGCGATGTAGACGCCGGTGCGGTCGAGCCCGATCGCGGCAAGCATGCGGTCGAGCAGCTGGCCTGAGCGCCCGACGAAGGGCACGCCCTGCAGGTCCTCCTCGAGTCCCGGCGCCTCGCCGACCATCATCAGGCGCGCCGCCGGGTTGCCGTCGCTGAAGACGAGCTTGGTCGCGGTGAGCCGCAGGTTGCAGCCTTCGAAGCGGGAAAGGATCGCGGAAAGCTCCTCCAGGGTCGCGGCGCTCGCCGCCGCCTCGCGGGCGGACATGACCGCCTGTTCGGAGGGGATCGCGACGGTCGGAGGCGGGACGGCCGGCCGCAGCGGTTCCGGCGGCGCGGCGGCCGCGTCTCTCTGCAGCGCCGGCGCGGCGGCGACCGGATTCGGCGGCTCGCTTGGCTCGGCGGCCGTGGCGCGCCGCTGTTCCGCACGCGCTTCCCGCTCTTCGAGCGACAGTGCGAAGCGGTCGACGCCCGCCTCCTCCGTCGCAAGGTCGACGCCCGCCTCGGCGTAGAAGGCGAGCAGCGCTTCGAGCGCGCGGCGGTCGGCGGCTTCGGGCATGTCCTTCCATGTCACGAGCGGCGCGCCGCGCCAAGCGGGGCGGACCGGCTCCGCGCCGGGATGGATCGCGTCCGGCCGCGCCGCCCCGGATGGACAGGCGGGAATCCGCTCTTTATCCCGGATGTGTGGCGGAACGATCCGGGGGAGAAGCGGCATGACCGAGGAAGGCGCGCTGCCCGAGCGCGAGAGCATGGAATATGACGTGGTCGTCATCGGGGCCGGCCCGGCCGGCCTCTCCGCCGCGATCCGCCTGAAGCAGATCGACCCGGACCTCTCCGTGGTCGTGCTCGAGAAGGCGTCGGAGGTGGGCGCCCACATCCTTTCCGGCGCGGTGATCGACCCGATCGGCCTCGACCGGCTCCTGCCCGGATGGCGGAGCGAGGAGACGCCGGTCCGGACGCCGGTGACCGAGGACCGCTTCCTCTATCTCGGGCCTTCCGGCGCCATCCGCCTGCCGAACTTCATGATGCCGAAGCTCATGGACAACCACGGCAATTTCATCGTCTCGCTCGGCAGCGTCTGCCGCTGGCTGGGCGAACGGGCGGAGGCGCTCGGCGTCGAGATCTATCCGGGCTTCGCCGCCGCCGAAATCCTGACCGACGCGGGCGGCCGCGTGATCGGGGTCGCCACCGGCGACATGGGGATCGGCCGCGACGGCGAGCCGGGGCCGAACTTCCAGCGCGGCATGGCGCTGCTCGGCAAGTACACGCTCGTCGCGGAGGGCGCCCGCGGCTCGATCGCGAAGGACGTGATCCGCCGTTTCGCGCTCGACGAGGGCCGCGATCCGCCCAAGTTCGGCATCGGCCTGAAGGAGCTCTGGGAGGTCGATCCGGCGCGCCACCGCCCCGGCCTCGTCCAGCACAGTTTCGGCTGGCCGCTCGACGGCCGCACCGGCGGGGGTTCCTTCCTCTATCATTTCGAGGAGAACCTCGTGTCGGTGGGCTTCGTCGTCCATCTCAACTACGCCAATCCCTATCTCTCGCCGTTCGAGGAGTTCCAGCGCTTCAAGACCCACGAGGCGGTCCGCGACCTGTTCGAGGGCGGAAGGCGGATCGGCTACGGGGCGCGGGCGATCACCGAGGGCGGCTGGCAGAGCGTGCCGAAGCTCGCCTTCCCGGGCGGCGCGCTCGTCGGCTGCGCCGCCGGCTTCGTCAACGTGCCGCGCATCAAGGGCAGCCACAATGCGATGCTCTCCGGCATGCTCGCCGCCGAGCATGCCGCGGCCGCAATCGCCGCGGGCCGCGCCCATGACGAGCTCGCCGGATACGATGAAGCCTGGCGGGACTCCGAGATCGGCCGCGACCTGAAGCGCGTCCGGAACGTGAAGCCCCTCTGGTCGAAATACGGCACGGTCGGCGGCGTCGTTCTCGGCGGCCTCGACATGTGGACGAACGAGCTCTTCGGCGCCTCGCTGTTCGGCACGCTCCGGCACGGCAAGCCGGACAGCGCCACGCTCGTTCCGGCCGGCAAGGCGAAGAAAATCGACTATCCGAAGCCCGACGGCACGCTCACCTTCGACCGGCTCTCCTCGGTGTTCCTGTCGAACACCAATCACGAGGAGGACCAGCCGGTCCATCTGCGGCTCGCCGACCCGGTCCTCCAGAAGGCGAGCGAGCACGATGTCTTCGCCGGCCCCTCGGCGCGCTACTGCCCGGCGGGCGTCTACGAATGGGTGGAGGAGGCGGGCGATCCGAAGTTCGTGATCAACGCGCAGAACTGCGTCCACTGCAAGACCTGCGACATCAAGGATCCGAACGGCAACATCACCTGGGTGCCGCCGCAGGGCGGCGAGGGGCCGGTCTATCTGAAGATGTGAGCGGTCCGGTTCTCGTTGTGTTCCCGCGGCCGGGATGATAGGTCCCGTCCCGGCGCAAGCGGGAATCGGCCTGCCGCGCGAAATCCAGCCGTCGAGTGCGATCTGACGACCCGCCCGTGAAGCTCTCCCCGCAGCAGGACGACGCACTCAAGGCCGTGGCGCGGTGGCTGAAGGCCGGTCATCCGCAGGTGTTCCGGCTGTTCGGCTTCGCCGGCACGGGCAAGACCACGCTCGCCCGGCTCCTCGCCGAAGGCGTCGACGGCGACGTCCTCTTCGCCGCCTTCACCGGCAAGGCGGCGCAGGTGCTGCGCAACAAGGGCTGCGCCAATGCCCGCACCATCCATTCGCTGATCTACCGCCCGCGCGGCGAGAAGGCGGAGGAGGAGACCGGCGAGATCGCGCCCGCCTTCTCGCTCAACCGCACCAGCCCGGTCGCCAAGGCGAAGCTCATCGTCGTCGACGAATGCTCGATGGTCGACGAGGCGCTCGGGCGCGACCTCCTCTCCTTCGGGACGCCGGTGCTCGTCCTCGGCGATCCCGGCCAGCTGCCGCCGGTCAAGTCGGCCGAGGGCGGCGGCGGCTTCTTCACCGAGCACGAGCCGGACATGCTGCTCACCGAGGTGCACCGCCAGGCGCGCGACAACCCGATCATCGCGCTCGCCCATGCGGTCCGGGAGGGCGGGACGCCCGCCTTCGGCAGCTACGGCGAGAGCCGCGTCGTCAGCCGGCGCGAGATCGACGCCGAGGCCGTGCTCGCCGCGGATCAGGTGCTTGTCGGCACCAATCGGACGCGCCGCCTCTACAACGCCCGCATCCGGACGTTGAAGGGCTTCGAGGGAAAGCTTCCGGCGGCCGGCGACAAGCTCGTCTGCCTCAGGAACAATTCCGAGAAGGGCCTGCTCAATGGCGGGCTCTGGCGGGTCACCTCGCTCGGCGCCGGCTCCGGCGCGGCGCTCACCATGCTGGTGCGCTCCGAGGAGGAGGGCAGGCACGGCCCGTCCGCCAAGATCCGCGTGCTGAAGGCGCTCTTCGAGGAGGGGCCGGAGACCGTGCCCTGGCAGATGCGCAGGAATTCCGACGAGTTCGACTACGGCTACGCGCTCACCGTCCACAAGGCGCAGGGCTCGCAATGGGACCGGATCGTTCTCTTCGACGAGAGCTGGGCCTTCCGCGAGACGCGCGAGCGCTGGCTCTATACCGCGATCACCCGCGCCGCCGAGCAGATCACCATCGTCCGGTGACCGGCGGTCCGTGCTGAAGCCGGTAGCCTCCCGGCAACGCAACGATCCTGCCGGGAAGAAACGTTCGATTCCGAAGAGAAACATCTTCCGGCGGAAGTGAAACCGTTTCGTCGGTTCGCGAAAACCTCTGGATATCCTGCCGGTCTAGATCGCCTCCATTCCAGACGGGCGCGGCGTCCATGAGCTCGGCTCCGGACGCGCCCGATCTTGTCGAAGGAGAGACCGATGGCTTCGAAGTTTATCTCGATCGCTGCGGCAGCGGGGCTGCTTGCGGCAACCGCCGCGCAGGCCCACGACCTGTGCGATCCGCTCGCCGAGCCGACGCTTGACGAAGTGCGGGCGGCGACCGCGAAATATCGCGACGTGAATGTCGCGCTCGCCGAAGGCTATGTCCGCGATCCCATGAATGTCTGCGACACGGCCGAGATGATGGGCAAGCCCGCCGCGCTCGGCGGCATGGGCATCCATTTCGTCCGCATGGACCGGCTCGGGATCACGGCTCCGCCCAATCCGCGCGTCGACGGCACGGGCACCTACACGGATTTCCGCGCCCCCGCCGTCCTCATCTACGAGCCCCAGGCGGACGGCTCGCTCGAACTGGTGGCCGTGGAGAATCTCGTCTTCGCGTCGGCCTGGAAGGCCGCCGGCAACGACGCGCCTCCGTCCTTCCAGGGCGTCGCCTATGACAGGATGGCCGACGATCCGGCGACGGCGATCGACGAGGCACACATGTTCGAGCCGCATTACGACCGCCACGTCTGGATCTGGCGGGAGAACCCCAACGGCGTCTACGCCCAGTTCAATCCGAACGTGACCTGCGAGCACCACGTCGGCGGCGGCCACGAGCAGCACGCCCACCGCTGACGCGGACCGGCCGGGGGCCGTTGGTTTCGCCTCCGGCCGGCCCGCCTGGAAATCGAGCGATATCTGCGCGCCAGGAGAGGCGCTGCGCCGGGCTACTGGGGTACTGACGACGACAGCGGCGGCACTCGAACGGTACCCTCCCGGGCGACCGGCTCGTGCTTCTTCCCGAGGTTCCGAGGTTGCCCGCCGGGACCGCCCCCGCTAGAACGCCGCCGGCTCCATGAAAAAGCAGGCCGCCGGTGGCGGGGAAGAGCGGGAAGGACCGAAGGACATGCGCGTTTACTACGACCGCGACGCGGACGTGAATCTCATCAAGGATCGCAAGGTCGCGATCATCGGCTATGGCAGCCAGGGCCGCGCGCATGCGCTCAACCTCAAGGACTCGGGCGTGAAGGACGTGGCCGTCGCGTTGCGGCCGGGCTCCTCGACGGCGAAGAAGGCGGAGGCCGACGGCTTCCGCGTCCTTTCCGTCGCCGAGGCGGCGGGCTGGGCCGACCTCATGATGATGGCGACCCCGGACGAGCTCCAGGCCGACATCTGGCGCGAGCACATCGCGTCGAACATCCGCGACGGCGCGGCGATCGCCTTCGCGCATGGTCTCAACGTGCATTTCGCCCTGATCGAGCCGAAGGCCTCGATCGACGTCGTCATGATCGCGCCCAAGGGCCCGGGCCACACCGTCCGCGGCGAGTACCAGAAGGGCGGCGGCGTGCCCTGCCTCATCGCGGTCGCGCAGGATGCCTCCGGCAACGCCCACGATCTCGCGCTCTCCTATGCCTCGGCGATCGGCGGCGGCCGCTCCGGCATCATCGAGACGACCTTCAAGGAAGAGTGCGAGACCGATCTCTTCGGCGAGCAGGCCGTGCTCTGCGGCGGGCTGGTCGAGCTCATCCGCGCCGGCTTCGAGACGCTGGTCGAGGCGGGCTACGCGCCCGAGATGGCCTATTTCGAGTGCCTCCACGAGGTGAAGCTCATCGTCGACCTCATCTACGAGGGCGGCATCGCCAACATGAACTACTCGATCTCGAACACGGCCGAATGGGGCGAGTACGTCACCGGCCCGCGCATCATCACCGACGGCACCAAGGCCGAGATGCGCAAGGTCCTGAGGGACATCCAGACCGGCAAGTTCACGTCGGAATGGATGCAGGAATACCGGGCCGGCGCCGCGAAGTTCAAGGCGACCCGGCGCCTGAACGACGCCCATCCGATCGAGGAGGTCGGCGAGAAGCTCCGCGCCATGATGCCCTGGATCACGGCCAACAAGCTCGTCGACAAGGCGAAGAACTGAGCGGCGCGGCAGCGGCGCAGACCGAACCCCGCGCGCTGCGCGGGGTTCTTTCGTTTCCGGCCAGCGCCTGCTGAGATGGCGGCCGGTGCCCGGAGGCGGGCAAAGGAGGTCCGATGCTGACGCTGTTCGAACTTGCCGCCGCGCTCCTCGTGCTTTCGGCCGTCTTCGGCTGGATCAACACGCGCTTCTTCCGGCTGCCGCAGACGATCGGGCTCGTCACGATGGCCCTCTTCGCCTCCCTGGCGCTCATCGGGTTCGACCATCTCTTTCCCGGCTCCCCGCTGCGCGAGTTCGTGACGGGGACCCTCGCCCAGATCGACTTCTTCGACGTCGTCATGCACGGCATGCTCGCCTTCCTGCTCTTCGCCGGCGCGCTCCATGTCGATTTCGCCGAGCTGAGCCATGAGCGCTGGCCGGTCGGGGTGCTGGCGACGGTCGGCGTCGTCCTGTCGACCGCGCTCGTCGGGGCCGGGTTCTGGCTGCTCGCCCGCTTCGTCGGGATCGAGATGCCGTTCGCCTGGGCGCTCGTCTTCGGCGCGCTCGTCAGCCCGACGGATCCGGTCGCGGTGCTCTCGCTGCTGAAGTCGGTCCGCGTCCCGGAAACGCTGGAGGTGAAGATCGCCGGCGAGAGCCTCTTCAACGACGGCGTCGGCGTCGTGGTGTTCACGGCGCTCCTGGCGGTCGCAGTCGGCGGCGGCGGCGGGCCGGGCGTTCTCCATGTCGGCGAGATCTTCGTGGTGGAGGCCCTGGGCGGGGTCGCCCTCGGCGTCGCGGCGGGCGCTATCGCCGTGCGCGCAATGCAGTCGATCGACAATTATCCGGTCGAGGTGCTGATCTCGCTCGCGCTCGTGACCGGGCTCTACGCCCTGGCGATCCGGATCGGGACCTCCGGTCCGCTCGCCGTCGTCGCGGCCGGGCTGCTGGTCGGCAATCGCGGCGCGGCGACCGCGATGAGCGACCTCACCCAGCGTTATCTCTTCGGGTTCTGGGAACTCGTCGACGAGCTTCTGAATTCCGTGCTCTTCCTGCTCATCGGGCTGGAGGTGCTCGTCATCGCGGTCGACCGCTCGCTGCTCGGCTTCGGCCTTGCGGCGATCCCCCTGGTGCTCGTGGCGCGGCTCTGCTCCGTCTCGGCGCCCATGCTGGTGGCGCCGCTCCGCCGCACCTTCACGCGCGGCTCGCTCCCCGTCCTCACCTGGGGCGGGCTGCGCGGTGGCATATCCGTCGCGCTCGCCCTGTCGCTGCCGGAAAGCCCCTATCGGGAGCCCGTCCTCCTCGCGACCTATTGCGTCGTCATATTCTCTGTTGTCATTCAGGGCCTGACGATCCCCGTGCTGATCCGCAGGATCGGCTTCGAGTGAGGATGGGATGGCGAGACGATACCAGATCTACGACGTCTTCTCGGATCGCGCGCTCGCCGGCAATCCGCTCGCCGTCGTGCTCGAGGCGGAGGGGCTCGATACCCGCGCCATGCAGGCGATCGCGCGCGAGTTCAACCTCTCCGAGACGGTGTTCGTGACGCTGCCCGACAATCCCGGGCACGCCGCCAAGCTCAGGATCTTCACGCCGGTTTCGGAGCTCCCCTTCGCGGGCCACCCGACTGTCGGCACGGCCGTCGCGCTCGCCTCGGAACGGTTCCGCGGCGCGGCCCCCGGCGAGCAGGACGCCGTGATCGTGCTCGAGGAGAATATCGGGCCGGTGCGCTGCGGCGTGACGGTGGACGGTGCCGCCGGCTTTGCCGAGTTCGATTCGCCGCGCCTTCCGAAGGCGCTGGGCCAGGCTCCGGAACGGGATCTGATCGCGGGCGCCCTCGGTATCAACGTCTCGGAGATCGGCTTCGAGAACCATGCGCCCTCGGTCTGGACGGCCGGCGTTCCCTTCCACTTCGTGCCTGTCCGCGACCGCTCCGTGCTGGCCGAGGCGGCGCCGATGCGGGCGGAATGGACCGCGGCCTTCGGCGACGACGGCGCCTATGTCTATACGCGCGACGCGGAGGGCCACGATCATGCCTTTCGCGCCCGCATGTTCGCGCCGCTCCACGGCATCGAGGAGGACCCGGCGACGGGGTCGGCGGCCGCCGCCTTCGCAGGGCCGATCCGCCATTACGACGATCTGCCGGAGGGCTCGCATGTCTGCCTCGTCGAGCAGGGCTACGAGATGGGGCGACCCTCGCTGATCCGGGTCGAGCTCGCCGTCTCCGGCGGCAGCATTTCCGCCGTGCGCATCGGCGGCCGCGCCCTGCGCGTCGCCCAGGGCGTGCTGGAGCTCTGATCCCGCGGCGGAAATTGATCTTCCGCAAGGCGGGCCGAATCGCCGCATCCTAGGCGGTAAAGGTCAGTCGTTCCGGCAGGTGCAATGTACGACCTCCTCCTGATGGCCCATCTCATCATCATCGCCATGGTGACGGGGATGGCCTTCTCGCATCTCCTGATGCTCAGGGTGAGCGCGGGCCAATCGGGCGAGCGCGGTCTCGCGCTTGCGCTTGCCCGGCGCACGATGGCCGATTTCACCACCATGGCGGTGATCTTCGTCTGGATCACCGGCGTCATGCTGCTCTGGAGCCAGTACGGCCAGACCGGGCGCGTCGTCAGCGCATGGTTCTACGCCAAGGTCGGCTTCGTCGGCATTCTGACGGTCGCCCATGTCATGCAGCGCATGCAGGCGGCCCGCATGCAGGGCGTCGTCGGCGAAGAGGATCGCGCCCGTCTCGAGCTCTGGGTCGCCGTGGTTTGGCTCGCGGCCCTCGTTTCGATCTGCCTCGCCGTCGTCTCCTTCGCGCGGATCTGAGCGGCGGCCGCCTCAGGCGAGGAGGTCGAGCGCCGTCGCCATCGCCCGCGCCGAGCCGTCCTCGTCGCCGTTCGCCTGCAGCCGGCGCGCCTCGGCGAGGAGCGCGCGCACGCGGGCCAGAACATCGCTGTCGAGCTCACGGTCGTCGAGCGCCAGCCCGACCTCCTCGCACGGATCGGCGCGGCGGTCGTTCGCAAGCGTGGGATTGGCGACGCCAGACCCGATCACGGCGAGAACGACCGCGATGGTCAAGTCCTGCTTCAACCGCGTCATGATCATCTCCGTCTCCCCTTCTTCGGCAATGAAGCTGCTCTCGATGGCCGAATGAAGGCACGCGGGCGGCGCGCTTCGGGATCTCGCGGCGCCGCGCGCAACCGGGGCGGCCGGTGGCGCGGCGGCGGCTGGCCGCACGCCGTGCAGCGAGCTTGAATGCTTGCGGGCTACGCGCTTCATATGTCCGCCGTCGCGTTTGGCGACGGGGGAGAGTGGGATATGCGCGCCGCGAGTGCGGGATTATTGATCCTGTTAGCCGCTCTGGGCGGGACTTCCATGGCGAAGTCTTTGACGTTCCGGCAATATGTCGTCCTGTCGGTCGGCGAGAAGACGATCGTCTACGGCGTGCGGGGCGACAATTGCCAGGATGCGCCGGTTTTCGCCGAGCTTCGGCGCCTGCCGAAGACGGCGCTCGGCACATTCTCCGACGGCGGGGCCGCGACCCGGGACAGCAAGGCGTGCGGACCGAGAACCCCGGTGCGTGCGGTGCTCTTCACGGCCACCAGGCGCGGCAGGGAGAAGCTCGACTTCTACGGCGACAGCGTCACGATCGAGGTGAAGTAGGAGCTACCCCGCGGCGCGCCTTGTTGCACTGACGGGCCAAACCCGGTACAAGGCGCGCCGAGGCGAGGTTTCGACGAATGTCCGAGCGGTCCCTGATCGCAGCATCGGTGTCGACTGGTCCGCGTTCGGCGCGGAGCCTTCCGCTCGGCCTCGGTCTCCTTCTTCTTAGCTGCCCCTGAGCGTCGGCAGCCCGGATCCTTCGAAGGATCGCGCAGGGCGGGCACTCAGGGGAGACGACGAGCCGAGGAGATGATCGCGCGCCCATGGCGGCAGCGCCTGAGACCCGAGAGGAATTGAGATGAGTACCCCCAACGGACGCACGGACGCCGACCGCGTCCTGATCTTCGACACCACCTTGCGCGACGGCGAGCAGTGCCCCGGCGCGACCATGACCTTCGAGGAGAAGCTCGAGGTCGCCGACCTTCTCGACGGCATGGGCGTCGACATCATCGAGGCCGGATTCCCGATCGCCTCGGTCGGCGATTTCGAGGCCGTGAGCGAGATCGCCCGGCGCGTGCGGAACGCCACCGTCGCCGGCCTCGCCCGTGCCGGCTTCAACGATATCGATCGCGCCGGCGAGGCCGTGCGCGCCGCCCGGCGGCCGCGCATCCACACCTTCATCTCCACCTCTCCGGTCCACATGAAGCACAAGCTCCAGAAGGAGCCGGACCAGGTGCTGGAGATGGTGATCGCCTCCGTCGCCCGCGCGCGCAATCTCGTCGAGGACGTCGAGTGGTCCTGCGAGGACGGCACCCGCACGGAGCACGATTTCCTCTGCCGTTGCGTCGAGGCCGCGATCAATGCGGGCGCGACCACGATCAACATCCCGGACACGGTCGGCTACACCACGCCGGACGAGTACCGCGCGCTCTTCCGCATGGTGCGCGAGCGGGTGCCGAACGCCGACAAGGCGGTGTTCTCGGTCCATTGCCACGACGATCTCGGCATGGCGGTCGCGAACTCGCTCGCCGGCGTGGAAGGCGGCGCGCGCCAGGTCGAGTGCACCATCAACGGCATCGGCGAGCGAGCTGGCAATGCCGCGCTCGAGGAGGTCGTGATGGCGATCCGCACGCGTTCGGACGCCTATCCGTACGCGACCGGCATCGACGCGACGCAGCTCACCCGCGCGTCCAGGCTGGTATCGGCGGTCACCTCGTTCCCGGTCCAGTACAACAAGGCGATCGTCGGCCGGAACGCCTTCGCCCATGAGAGCGGCATCCATCAGGACGGGATGCTGAAGAACACCCAGACCTACGAGATCATGACGCCGGAATCCGTCGGCGTCTCGAAGACCTCCCTCGTCATGGGCAAGCATTCGGGGCGCGCCGCCTTCCGCTCCAAGCTGCGCGAGCTCGGCTATCAGCTCGGCGAGAACGCGGTCGAGGACGCCTTCACCCGGTTCAAGGCCCTCGCCGACCGCAAGAAGCACGTCTATGACGAGGACATCGAGGCGCTCCTGGATCAGGAGATCGCCTCCGCCCATGAGCGCGTGAAGGTGCTCTCGCTCACCATCATCGCCGGCACCATGGGCCCGCAGAGCGCGACGATCACGCTCGATCTCGACGGCGAGCACCGCACCGTGCAGGCGACCGGGAACGGGCCGGTCGACGCGATCTTCAACGCCATCAACACGCTCGTGCCGAACGAGGCGGTGCTGGAGCTCTACCAGGTCTCCGCCGTCACCGAGGGGACCGACGCCCAGGCCGAGGTCTCCGTCCGCCTGGAGGAGAAGGGCAAGACCGTGACCGGCCGCGCCGCCGACACCGACACGCTCGTCGCCTCCGCGCGGGCCTATGTCTCGGCGCTCAACAAGCTGATGACGCGGCGCGTGACGAACGTGCCGGAAGCGCTCAGGGCGATCTGAGCACGGCCCGGCAGGGGGAGCGGAGCCCGGTTCCGCTCCGCATCGATGCGCCGGCGGCGTCCGCCCCGCCGGCGCGGCTGCCGGCCGTCGACGCGGCGCGCGGCCTCGCCATCCTGGCGATGGTCGTCTACCACTTCTCCTGGGACCTGAGCTTCTTCGGCCTGATCGGGGTGGATGTCGGTTCGGCGCTCGGCTGGCGCATCTTCGCGCGCCTCATCGCCGGCGCGTTCCTGTTCCTCGTCGGCGTCAGCCTGGTGCTCGCGAGCCGGCGGGGCATCCGCTGGCGTCCGTTCCTGCGCCGGCTCGCCATCCTCGTGGCGGCGGCCGCGGCGATCACGGTCGCAACCTGGTTCGTCTTTCCCGAAAGCTTCGTCTTCTTCGGGATCCTGCACGAGATCGCGCTTGCGAGCGTCCTCGGCCTCGCCTTCCTGCGCGCCCCGCTCCCCCTCGTCGCGGCCGCGGCGGTGCTTGCCGCGCTCGCGCCGTCCTTTCTCGCGGCGCCGGTCTTCGACCATCCCGCTTTGCTCTGGCTCGGCCTCTACACCGTCCCGCCGGTCTCCAACGACTACGTGCCGGTCTTCCCCTGGTTCGCGATCGTGCTCGCGGGCATCCTCGCCGCGCGGCTCGCCGCGGCGAGGCTCCCGGCGCCGGCGCATGTCGCGGCGCCGGCACGCGCGCTCGCATGGCTCGGGCGCAACAGCCTCGCGATCTATCTGGTCCACCAGCCAATCCTTTTCGGCGCGCTCTACGGGCTGCAGGCGCTCGGCGCCATCGCGCCTCCCGCCGAGCGGAGCTTCGTCGAGAGCTGCGTGCCAGCCTGCGTCGCCACCGCGCGCGAGGAGGTGCTCTGCCGCGCCGCCTGCGGCTGCGTGCTCCGCGAGGCGAAGGCGGAAGGCATCTGGGAGAGCCTGCAGGCGGGCGCGCTCAGCGAGGACGAGCGTGGGATCTACGACCGCCTGGCGCGGCAATGCTTCTCGGGGCCGGAAGTCCGCTAGGCGCTTCCGATCAGGATGCCGGTCGCGAAGACGAGCGCGCCGCCGAGCACCACCTGCAGCGCGGCGCGGAAGAACGGCGTCTCCATGAAGCGGTTCTGGATCCAGGCGATCGCCCAGAGCTCGCACACCACGACGATCATGGCGATCGTCGTGGCGGTCCAGAAATGCGGGATGAGGTAGGGGAGGGCGTGGCCGAGCCCCCCGAGCGCGGTCATCACGCCCGAGGCGATGCCGCGGCGGACCGGCGAGCCCCGTCCCGTGAGCGCCCCGTCGTCGGAGAGCGCTTCGGTGAAGCCCATCGAGATGCCGGCGCCGATCGAGGCGGCGAGGCCGACGAGGAAGGTCTGCCACGGGTCGCCGGTCGCGAAGGCGGCGGCGAAGACCGGCGCGAGGGTCGAGACCGATCCGTCCATCAGTCCGGCGAGGCCCGGCTGGACGTAGGTCAGCACGAAGCGGCGATGGGCGATCTCGTCCTCGGCGGTCTTCCTGTCTCCGCCGAGATACTTTTCCTCGAGCGCCTCGGCGGTGTGCTCGTGCCCCGCTTCGGCCGCCGCGAGATCGAGGAGGAGCGTGCGGATCGCTGGATCCTTCGCCCGCTCCGCGGCGTGCCTGTAGAACCGTTCGGCATCCTGTTCCATCAGCGCGGCTTCGGACCGGACGCGGTCGAGCCCGAGTTCGCTGACCAGCCAGTATGGGCGGCGGGCATAATAGCCCGACACGTGCTCCCGCCGGATCGGCGGGATCACGGACCCGAAGCGCGCCCGGTAGGCTTCCGTGAGGCGCCTCTGGTGCTCGTTCTCCTCGGCGGCCATCCCGTCGAACACCGATGCGGTCTGCGGGTAGTCCGCTCGCAGCCTTTCCGCGTAGGTGGCGTAGATCCGGCCGTCCTCCTCCTCCGAGGAGATCGCGAGCGCCAGCACCTCGGCCTCGGAGAGATCTGAAAAGCGGCGGCGGGCGAAGAATTCGGGAAGCATGGGAGAACCTCGCCCGCACCTTAGCCGTCTCGGGTCCGCGCGCAACTGCACCGGTCGTGACTCCACCGGCCTTTGCGATGCGTGTTGAATGGCGCGGTCCGGCAGGCCCTCAGGCGACCATCTTCAGGTCCGCCACGAAAGCGAGGAAACCCTTCTCCTTCGCCGCCCGGTCGGGGATGCGCAGCAGCATCGAGGGATGCACGGTGAGGAGGAGGCGGAACCCGCGCGGGTCGTCGGAGGGGCGGCCGCGCTCCGACAGCACCTTCACCGCACGGCCGTAAAGGGCCTGGCCGGCGGTGGCGCCGAGCGCGACCACCGTCTCGGGCCGGATCACGGCGATCTCGCGGTCGAGCCACCATTTGCAGGCCTCGATCTCCGGACGGTCGGGCTTCTTGTGGATGCGGCGCTTGCCGCGCGGCTCGAACTTGAAGTGCTTCACCGCGTTGGTGACGTAGACCTCGTCGCGGTCGATCCCCGCCTCCGCGAGCGCGCGATCGAGCACCTGGCCGGCCGGACCCACGAAGGGCCGGCCCTGGAGGTCCTCCTGATCCCCCGGCTGCTCGCCGACCAGCATGACGCGGGCATCCGGCGGGCCCTCGCCGAAGACGGTCTGGGTGGCATCCTTGTAGAGCCGGCAGCGCGTGCAGCCTGCGGCCTCCTCGGCAAGAGCGGCGATGGTGGTGTTCGGACCGATTTCCGGCAGCAGGGCGTCGGCGAAGAGATCTGGGCGGCTCATTCTCGGCTCCTCGTCAGGAACGCCGGGCAGGTTCCTCCGTTCCGGTGGAAAAAACGACGCCTGGCCGGCGTGAGGGCCTTGCCGGTGTAATGTTATATGGTTACATGCGGCGTCGACGGAGGCTCCCATCCATGGCGACCGGCATGCTCAATTCCAATGACGAACGGATCCTTGGCGCGCTTGCCGCCTCCGATCGTCCGCTCTCCGCCTACGACATTCTCGAGCAGGTCCGCTCCGGGGGCCTGAAGGCTCCGGTCCAGGTCTACCGTTCGCTCGCCAAGCTGCAGCGCCAGGGCCTCGTGCACCGGATCGAGGCGCTGAATGCCTTCATCCGCTGCTGCCAGGCGGATCACGGCGGCCACCGGCCGGGCTTCGTGGTGTGCCGCGATTGCGGCCGGGTGCGCGAGTTCGAGGACCAGCGCATGGCCGCGATCGCGGAGAGCGCCGCCGGCTCGGATTTCGACATCGAGCGCATCTCCGTCGAGGTGCTGGGTCATTGCGGCCGCTGCCGCGGCGCGGCGGCGTCGCTCTGATGGACCAGCCGCTCCGCGGGAGCGCCGGCGCGATCGCGCTCGGCGAAGGGGAGGGCGACGCCGTCGCATCCCCGGCGCATGCGCGCCGCGCCGCCGTGCGCCCGCGGCTCG
>NZ_SPKJ01000091.1 GCF_009866965.1 Propylenella binzhouense
TGGTGCGCGTCAACCTCATGCACAAGCGCCGCATCGACCGGCTGACCGGCCACGATCCACCCGCCGAACCCTCCAACCAGATGGTCCTGCAATGGGCCTGAAATCAAACCGGACAGCAGTGGGTCGAGCCCGGGCATGACGACAGAGAATGTGGCGGCGCCTCAACCGCGCCGCGTCGTCGCCGCTTCAGCGCCGCAGCCGACCGGGTGCCCCGGACCCGCAGCGGCGGCGCGGCGGCTCAGCTCCGCAGCGGCTTCAGCGCCTCGGTCCAGCGGCGGAGCTCGACGAGGAGGTCCTTCGCGCTCGTGGTGTGGATCTCCTCCGGCACGAACGCGCCGTCCTTCATGTGCTGGGCCACCATCGGCACCATCACCGCCTCGACCATCGGCACGAGCTTCAGCGCCGTCATGGCGAGCTTCGCCGCCTGCACCGCGCGCAGCCCGCCCGAGACGCCGCCATAGCTGACGAAGGCGGCCGGCTTGTAGGCCCATTCCCTGAAGACGTAATCGAGCGCGTTGAGGAACGAGGGCGCCGGGCTGTAATTGTATTCCGGCGTCACGAACACGAAGGCGTCGGCCGCGGCCACGCTCTCGCTCCAGCGCTTCGTGTGCGCGTGCTGATAGTTCTGGAGCCGCGGGTGGAACGGCTCGTCGTAGAGCGGCAGCGCGAAATCCGCGAGGTCGACGAGATGGGCATCGAAGCCGCCGTCGGCGCGCGCCTGGTCGTGGAACCACCTGGCGACGGCCGGGCCGACCCGGCCGGGGCGCGTGCTGACGATGATGGTGTGGAGGCGGAATGTCATCGGGACCTCTTGTCTGACGGGCGCCGGCAGGCGGAGCCCGGCGGGTCGCGCCGGGCCGCCGGCGCACGGCGCGCCTCGGGGGGGATCGCTCGGACGAGCGGAAGGCGGAGCGAACCTAGGACTCCGGCACGTTCCGTTCCAGCTCCTCGACCCAGATCCGCGCGTTTCCGTCGGAGGGGGCGCGCCAGTCCCCGCGCGGCGAGAGCGAGCCGCCCGCCGCCACCTTCGGCCCGTTCGGCAGCGCCGAGCGCTTGAACTGGCTGAACCCGAAGAAGCGCTCGAGGAACACGCGCAGCCACGCCCTGATGACCGGCAGGTCGTAGGCCTTCCGCCGCTCGGCGGGGAAGCCGGGCGGCCAGTCGCCCGCGGCGAGCTCGCCCCAGGCCATCAGCGAGAGGAAGGCGATCTTCGAGGGCCGGTAGCCGTAGCGGAGCGTATAGAAGAGGTTGAAGTCCTGCAGGTCGTAGGGGCCGACCTTCGCCTCCGTGCTCTGCGGCGTCTCGCCGGCGACGACCGGCACGAGCTCCGGCGAGATCTCGGTCGCGAGGATCGATTCGAGCGTCCGCCCGACCGCCTCGTCGAACTGGCCGGAGGTGACCACCCAGCGGATGAGATGCTGGATCAGCGTCTTCGGCACGCCGGCATTGACGTTGTAATGGGACATCTGGTCGCCGACGCCGTAGGTGCACCAGCCGAGCGCGAGCTCCGACAGGTCGCCGGTGCCGAGCACGATGCCGCCGTTCTGGTTGGCGAGCCGGAAGAGATAGTCGGTCCTGAGCCCCGCCTGCACGTTCTCGAAGGTGACGTCGTAGACCGGCTCGCCGCGCGCGAAGGGGTGGCCCATGTCGAGGAGCATCTGCCGCGCGGCCGGACGGATGTCGAGCTCGGAGGCGGTCACGCCGAGGGCCGCCATCAGCCGGTGCGCATTCGCCTTCGTGTGCTCGCCGGTGGCGAAGCCGGGCATGGTGTAGGCGAGGATGTCCCGGCGGTCGCGCCCCATCCGGTCGAACGCCTTGGCGGCGACGATGAGCGCCTGCGTCGAATCGAGCCCGCCGGAGACGCCGATGACGAGCCGGCCTATCCCCGCCGCCTGCAGGCGCTGGACGAGGCCGGCGACCTGGATGTTGTAGGCCTCGAAGCAGTCGAGCGCGAGCCGCTCCGGATCGGCCGGCACGAAGGGGAAGCGCTCCACGCGGCGCGCGAAGCCGATGTCGCCGGCCGGCGGATCGACCCGGAACGGGACCCGGCGGAACCGCGCCGCCGCCGCCGCGTGCAGGCGGCGATTGTCGTCGAAGGTCCCCATCCGCGCCCGCTCCTGGCGCAGGAGGTCGAGGTCGATGTCGGCGACCGCCATCTCGTCGGCGGAGGGGAAGCGCTCCGTGCAGGCGAGGAGCTCGCCGTTCTCGAAGATGTCGGCCTGGCCGTCCCAGGCGAGATCGGTCGTCGATTCGCCGGCTCCCGCGGCCGAATAGAGATAGGCGGCGAGGCAGCGCGCCGATTGCGAGCGGCCGAGCAGCCGGCGCGTCTCGGCCTTGCCGATGGTGATGTTCGAGGCCGACAGGTTGGCAAGCACGGTCGCGCCGGCAAGCGCCGCCTGCGCCGAGGGCGGCACCGGCACCCAGAAGTCCTCGCAGATCTCGGCATGGACGACGCAGCCCGGCAGGTCCTCCGCCGCAAACAGGAGGTCCGGCCCGAACGGCACCTCCCGGCCGGCGAGCATGATCGTGCCGCCCTCCGTGCCCTCGCCCGACGCGAAATGGCGCCGCTCGTAGAACTCCCGGTAGTTCGGCAGGTGGACCTTCGGGACGACGCCGAGCACGCGCCCGCGATGGACCGCTACGGCGCAATTGTAGACCCGGGCGCCGTGCCGCAGCGGCGCGCCGAAGAGGACGAGCGGCATCAGCGCTTCCGTGCCCGCCGCGATCTCCGCGATGCCGGCCTCCACCGCGTCGAGCAGCGCATCCTGCAGCAGCAGGTCGTCGATGGCATAGGCCGAGAGCGAGAGCTCCGGGAGCACGAGCACGGCGACGCCGCGCGCGTCGGCCGCCGCCGCGGCGCGCAGGATCGCCTCCGCATTGGCCGCCGGATCGGCGACCCGGACGGGTATCGTGCAGGCGGCCGCGCGCACGAAGCCGTGGCGGTAGACCGATCGGAAGGACAGCTCGGGAATGGCGGGTCTCCAGGACCGGGATGCGTCGCGACACTAACGGAAATCGCTCCGATCCGCTCCCGCCGCAATGGATTTCGGGCGGCGGGCGTCGCAAGATGGGGCGGAGGGGCCGGTCCGGAGGCTCTACGCCCGCCGCGCCCGATTTGGCCGAGGGAGGCAGGCATGGCCGGAAAGCCAGGCGGGAACCGCGACCGCGACAAGCCCAAGCCGGCGAAGACGCCGTCAGGGAAAGGGAAGGCACCGCCCCGCGCGGAGCCTTCGGGCCCGCCCGAGCCGGACGGTCTTCCGGTCCACCCCGACGTGCGCAACCCCGGCGAAGACGTCTAGGCGCGGCTCAGGCGGCCGCGGCGTCGGGCCGCGCGAGCCGGCGCGCCTCCGGGTAGCTGCGGACCCGCGGCACCTTGCCCGACGCGAGCGCCCGCTGCAGCCCCTCCCAGTAGGCGACCGTGAGGAGGTCGGCATGCGCCGTCCGGAACAGCCGCCTGAGCTCCGGGTCGTCGATCCTGAGGCCCGGCAGCATCTCCTCCGGCAGGAACACCGTCCCCTCCTCGAAGTACCAGTCCGGGATGCCCTCCTCCCCTTCCTCGCGGTCGGTGTTGGTCCTGACCTTCACGCTCGTCAGCGGCTCCACCGCGTCGTAATCGAAGAGGTAGACCTTGCCGATCGGATTGACGCCGTAGTTCCGGCCGTCGAGGTCCTTGTTGAAGATGTTCGCCGCGGCGTTGTTCTTGATGCAGTCGCCGAGATTGAGGACGGCGAGGCGCGCCGCCTCCGGGCTGGCCGTCTCCAGGAAGACCGGCAGCGGCACCAGCTTCACCTGCACGACGAGGTGACGGAACACGACCTCGCTCCCGAGCAGGCTCACCGTGGAGCCGCCCTCGGCGAGAAGCTCGTCGAGGAGCTCCGGCGCGAACGCCCGCCGGTCGAGCTTCACCCTGTAGTAGATGATGTTGTCGAGCATCGAGCCGGCGCGGTCGATCTCGTGGACGAGGCGGTACTTGTCGAGCACCTTCTCGACGCCGGGAAACGCGCCCCATTTGTAGCCGTCGCTCGGCCGGTCGCGGATGATCTTCATGACGTAGCGCGACGACGGCATCGAGAAGCCGATCGCCACCGTGCCGCGGAAGCCGACGGCCGTGCCGAGCCGCTCGCCGGTCCTGCGCTGCTCGCCGACGATCTCGTTCATCACGGCGATCTTGCCGAGATGGTTGTAGCCGATGCTCGAATAATGCACGCCGACCGGCCGCTTCGGCATGAGCTCGAAGAGGAATGCCGCGAGCTCGTGATAATAGGGGCAGGTGACGTTGAAATTGGCGAGCGTCGTCGAGAACACGAACTGCAACTCGTCGCTGTCCGTCAGCACCGCGTCGACATGGAGGCCGGAAGGCGGGTTCAGCAGCGCGACGAGGAGCGGTGCCGAGCGACCGGACGGCGTGGTGATGCGGCCGAGGAGATAGGCGCCGCGGTTCCGGAAGAAGCCGCAGCGCGCCATCTCCACCCGGACCGTGCGGCAGCCGGGCTCGATGCCCGCGGCCGCCCGCCCGATCGCCTCGGCGAGCAGCCGTTCGTCGCCGGCGCGGTCGCGCCATTCCGCCCCGAACGCGGGCACGGAGAGGATCTGCCGGGCGATCTCGGCCGGGACCGGCATGTCGGCCGCGAAGCGGGCAAGCGTCTCGCGCCGCACGGCCGCCGGACCCGGCCTCCCGGCCGGGTAGGAATAGGCGACCGGCCGCCATTCGTCCTCGAACACCTTGCGGCGGATCGAGGTGAGGAAGGCGAAGGCGAGATCCGCCTCGTACCGCCCCTCGATCAGTCCGAGATAATGCGCCTCCACCTTCGCCCAGAAGCCGCTCTCGCGCCCGAGTTCCGGGACGGCGGCATGAAGGAGCGGCGCGAGGATCGCGATGCTGACCGAATAGATCGAGAGCCGCTCGGCGGAGAGCGCGACGGTGCGCGGCCAGTCGCGCGTCTCGAAGGCGGCCTTGGCGAGCGGCGCCATCGCCCGGAAGCGGTCGTAATAATCGTCGAAGACGGCGAGGATCGTGCGGGCGAGCACCTCCGCGCGCGCCCCCGGAGATTCCGCAAGGGCGAGGTCGCCGAGGCCGGCGAAGCCGATCTCTTCCGTCCTGAGCCCCGCGACCGGGCCCCGGCTGAGCGGTGGGAATTCGGTCACGGGCGATCCGCACGCTTCATTTCGCGATTGTCGCGGCGGCGGCGGAAAGAGTCGAGCGGCGGAAGGAAGCACCGGGCGGCCGGTGCCTCCTGCGCTCACGCGACCTTGCGCGCGCCCTCCCCGCCGGCGGCCGAGCCGGCTTCGCCGCCGGCCGGCTCGAGGGCGTTCTCGAGCGCCTGGTCGACGCGCTCCAGCCAGACGAATTCCAGTCTGTCGCGCGCCTGCTCCGGGATGTCGTCGTAGTCGCGGCGGTTCCGGGCCGGCAGCATCACGCGCGTGAGACCGGCGCGCGCGGCCGCCGTCACCTTCTCCTTGATGCCGCCGACCGGGAGCACGAGACCGCGCAGGCTGATCTCGCCCGTCATCGCCGTGTCGCTGCGCACCGTCCGCCCGGTCAGGAGCGAGGCGAGCGCGGTGAACATCGCCACGCCGGCGCTCGGGCCGTCCTTGGGCGTCGCCCCGGCCGGAACGTGGACGTGGATGTCGCTCTCCGCGAGCCGCTTCGGGTCGACCCCGAGCTCGGACGCGCGGTTCTTGACGAGGCTCAGCGCGGCCTGCGCGCTCTCCCGCATCACCTCGCCGAGCTGCCCGGTCAGGATCAGCCGCCCGTTGCCGGGGATCATGGTCGCCTCGATGAACAGGATGTCGCCGCCGACGGGGGTCCAGGCGAGGCCGGTCGCGACCCCCGGCACGCTGGTGCGCATCGCGACCTCGTTCTCGAAGCGCGGCTGGCCGAGGATGGACACGAGGTCCGCCTCCCGGATGGTGACGCGCTCGTCGCTTCCCTCGGCGATCCTGACCGCGGCATGCCGCAGCGCCTTGCCGATCTCGCGCTCGAGATTCCGGACGCCCGCCTCGCGCGTATAGTGCTGCACGATGGCGCGGAGCGCCGGCTCCTCGATCTCCGCCAGCCCGGCCTCGAGGCCGTTCGCCTCGAGCTGGCGCGGCACCAGATAGCGCTTCGCGATCTGGAGCTTCTCCTCGTCGGTGTAGCCGGCGAGGCTGATGAGCTCCATGCGGTCGAGGAGCGGCCCGGGGATCGTGTCGAGCATGTTCGCCGTCGCGATGAAGACGACGCGCGAGAGGTCGAACGGCACGCCGAGATAATTGTCCCGGAACGTCGCGTTCTGCTCGGGATCGAGCACCTCCAGCATCGCCGCCGACGGATCGCCGTGAATGCCTGCGCCGAGCTTGTCGATCTCGTCGAGCATCATCACGCAGTTCCGCGTGCCGGCCTTGCGGATGGCCTGGATGATGTTGCCCGGCAGCGCGCCCACATAGGTCCGGCGATGGCCGCGGATCTCCGCCTCGTCGTGCACGCCGCCGAGGCTGACCCGAACGAACTTCCGGCCCATGGCGCGCGCGATCGACTGGCCGAGCGAGGTCTTGCCCACGCCCGGCGGGCCGACGAAGCAGAGGATCGGCGCCTTGCCCTGCGGCGCAAGCTTTCTGACGGCGAGATATTCCACGATCCGCCGCTTGATCTTGTCCAGGCCGTAATGGTCCTCGTCGAGGATCCGCCGCGCCTCGGCGATCTCGATCGGCGGCTCTTCGGGAATGGTCCAGGGCAGCTCGATCAGCCAGTCGAGATAGGTGCGGATCATGCCGTACTCGGCCGCGGCCTCGGGCATGTGCTCGAGCCGCCTGAGCTCCTTGCGCGCCTGCTCCTCCACCTCCGGCGGCATGCCGGCCTTCGTGATCGCCTCGCCGAGCTCCGCGATCTCCTGGCCCTTGCCCTCGCCCTCGCCCAGCTGGCGCTGGATCGCGGCCATCTGCTCGCGCAGCAGCGCCTCGCGCTGGCGCTCGTCGAGCGCGGCCTTCGTCTGCTGGCCGATTTCGTGCGAGAGACGCAGGACCTCGATGCGATGGCCGAGCAGGCGCGCGACCTTCTCCATCCGCGCATCGAGATCGACCGTCTCGAGGATCTCCTGCTTCTCTTCCGGCTTGGCGTCCATGTAGGCGGCCGTCACGTCGGCGAGCGCGCCGGGCGCCGTGATCGCACGGATCGCCTGCGCCATCTCGGGCGGCGCCTGCGGCAGGAGCTCGATCGCCTCGAGCGCCTGCGCCTGCAGGTTTATGAAGCGCGCCTCGATCTCGGAGGAGACGGCGGTCGGCTCGGGCAGCCGGATCACGCGGGCGACCAGGAACGGCCAGCCCGGCACGAACTCGACCACGCGGAAGCGCTCCTCGCCCTGGCAGACGAGGTGGTGCCCGCCGTCGGGCGTCGTCACGTAGCGCACGATGTTGGCGATCGTGCCGATGCGGTTGAGCTGGTCGCCGCCCGGCTCGTCCGTTTCGGGATCGCGCTGCAGCAGAACGCCGATCTGCGCCTGGCGGCGGACGGCCTCCTGGGCGGCGGCGACGGAAGCCGGCCGGCCGATCCCGATCGGGAACACCACGCCCGGGAAGAGCACCATGTTGCGGACCGGCAGGATGATGACCGCATCGGGCGGCAGCGGCAGGCTCTGGCGAAGGTCGCCCGCGCCGGAAGCATCGGCCGCAGCGAAGACTTTCTGGTTCGGATTCATTGCGGGACTTCCGTTCACGCTTTGAGCAGGCTGACGACGAGGCAGCCATTCGCGGACAGCCGGCGGACATCGCTGTAGCGGCCCGGCGGCAGAGCGAGCCTGCGCTCGAACCGGCCCTGCGGCAGCTCCAGCCGGTGGATGATCGCGGTGCGCAGCTCGGGCGGCAGGACGCGGTCGCCGGTGACCACCAGCTTGCCGTCCTCGATCGCCGCCTGCACGCGCTCCGGATCGACGCCCGGCAGCGCGAGCAGCACGATCACCTCGCGCTCGGTCTCGATCACGTCGGCGGGGGGCTCCCACACCGGCAGGTGCCGGACCGAGCTCCGGAGCTGGAAGAACTGCCGCTGCAGCCGCTCCGCCCGCGCGATCAGATCGCAGGCTTCCGACCACATCCAGACATCGGGATTGCGTGCCGCCATCGCTCGCCTTTCACCTTCCTTCGCCGGTTAAGTGGGGGCGGACCTCGACAAGCTCAACGGCTCGCCGGGAACACCGTTCCAAACCGGGAGGCGGCCGAACGCCGCCCCCGCAGAGAAGTGGGGCAGCGGCGCGGCGGGCACCTTGCGCTCGATCAAGCCGGCGGCTCCGGCCGGGCACGCGGCGCGGAAGGACCGTGGGGCGCCGGGACGCGCCGCCGCGTCCCGGCTCATGTCTCCGGCCGGCGGCCGGCCGGCGCGCCTCAGCCGCGGTAGGCGGGCTCCGGACGCGTGAAGAAGGCGTGGAGGATATGGTAGACGAGGAGGAAGTTCTTCTGCGTGAAGGAGGCGTGCGCGATGCCCGGCATCACGGCGAACTCCTTGTCCGCATTCGGCAGCCGGTCGAAGAAGGCGAGCAGGTCCGCCATTCCGGCGATGCCGTCATATTCGCCGCGCATGACGATGGTGGCGGCCTCGATCCGCTCCGGATCGACCACCGGCAGATTGGCGCACATGTCGATATAGGTGCCGTTCGGCATGGAATCGTCGAGCGCGAGCACCTGCGCGATGAAGGGCTCGACGAAGCGGTCCTCGACCGTGCCGGGATGGTCGCGGTTGAAGATCGAGAGCAGGAAGGCGCGGTCGACCGGCCGGCGTGTCGCGCCGCGCCACTCGTCGAGCTTCTTGCGGCGCTGCTCGAGCGTCGGGCTGCCTTCGCCGGTCCAGACCATGGCGTCGAGCGCGAGCCGCGTCACGCGGTCGGGGTTGCGCTGCGCGAAGAGGGCGGCGCGGAGCGCACCGGAGGAGATGCCGTAGACCATGAACGGGCCGCCGCCCCGCGCCATGATGTAGTCGGTCGCCGCCCGGGCGTCCTCGGCGCCGTCCGAGATGACGGCGAGCATGTCCTCGCCCTTGTAGGAGCGGCCGTAGCCGCGGCAGTCGAAGCACCAGGTGTCGAAGCCGCGCGTCGCGAACCAGTCCATCACCGAGGCTTCCGGCATGCCCTCGACCTGGAGGTCGAAGGTCGGCTGCGAGGCCATGGAGGAGCCGTGGATGAAGAGGATCGTCCCGCGGGCGGGCCCTTGCGCGGCCGGCTTCTCCCACAGGAAGAGCTTCTGGCCGTTCGACTCCGTCCAGTGCTCCTTGCCCTCGGTCCTGATCGCCGCGCGAATGTCGTCCTGCATCGTAATTCCTTCTGAGGTGCCGGAAATGCTGCGGGCGGCCGGAAGCCGCCGGAGCGGCTAGATGCCGAGCCGCTTCATCTGCCCGCCGGGATAGCGGGTGCCGTGGACGCGGGCGGCGACGAAATCGCCGTCGAGCCGTGCGAGCGCGGCGGCCGGGAGTGCGATCTCCGCCGCCTCGACATTGGCGTCGATCCATTTCCGCCGCGACGCGCCGGGGATCGGCACGATGTCCTCGCCCATGGCGAGCGTCCACGCGAGCGCCACCTGCGCGGGGGTGTGGCCGGTCTCCTCGGCAACCGCCTCGAGCGTCTTCAGGAGGTCGAGATTCTGCTCGAGGTTCTCGTCCTGGAAGCGCGGCATGTCGCGGCGGCGGTCGTTCTCCTCCAGCGAACCCGGCCCGTCGATCCGGCCCGTGAGAAAGCCGCGGCCGAGCGGCGCGTAGGCGTTGAAGCCGATCCCGAGCTCGCGGCAGGCGGGAAGGATCTCGTCCTCCACGTCGCGGGTCCAGAGCGAATATTCGGTCTGCAGCGCGGCGACCGGATGCTCCGCATGCGCGCGCCGGATGGTCGCGACGCCCGCCTCGGAGAGGCCGATATGGCCGATCTTGCCGGCCTCGACGAGCTTGGCCATCGCGCCGACCGTCTCCTCGATCGGGACGTCGGGGTCGATGCGGTGGACGAAATAGAGGTCGATGTGGTCGGTGCCGAGCCGCTTCAGGCTCGCGTCGCAGGCCTTGGGCACGTAGTCCGGCCGCCCGTTCACACCCGTGCTGCCGTCGGGATTGCGCAGATTGCCGAACTTCGTCGCGAGCACGACCTTGCTGCGGAGCCCCTTCAGGGCCTCGCCGATCATCGTCTCGTTCTTGCCGTTGCCATAGGCGTCGGAGGTGTCGATGAGCGTGATGCCGCGGTCGACCGCGTGGCGGATCGTCGCCTTCGACTCCTCCGCGTCGCGGGCGCCGTAGAGCCCCGTCATGCCCATGCATCCGAGCCCGATCGCCGACACTTCCAGCCGGCCGAGCCGCCGCGTCTTCATCCCCGTCCCCTCCGCTGATCGCGTCTGCCGGCCCGCGCTACGGGCGGTCGAACGCGACGACGTGAAAGCCCCTGTCCCGGTCGATGAGGTAGATCAGGCCCTCCTCGTCGACGTCGACGTCGTTCGTCTGAGGCGCGCCATCGGCGCTCGCCGGCTCGGGTATGAAGAAGCCGACCTCCTCCGGTTCCGCCGGGTTCCTCGCGTCGACGATCCTGAGCCCGCCCGCGAACCAGGCCGCGTAGACGAGCGTGCCGTCGAGCCGCTCCCGGAACTGGTGCGCGCCGAAGCGGCCCGGACGGCCGCTGAAGGGCGAATCGAGCTCGCCGATCGCGAAGGTGGAGACCGCCCTGATCGCCGACAGGTCCGTGACGTCGAGGATCCACATGAAGGCGCGCAGCCGGCCGTGGACATGCGCGTGCTCCTCGTCGATCGCCGCCGCGTAGCGGCGTCCGCCGATCAGGTTCTCGAACGGCATCACCGTATGCGTCGGCTCCGGGATCGCCGGGTGGTAGTCGTAGGCGCCGATCGTCCGGAGGTTCCGGATGTCGGAGGCGTCGATCACCCGCATGCCCGCCTGCCACACCGACGCCCAGAGCTCGTTTCCGCAGCGCATGGCGTGATGGAGGCGGTTCGAATAGCCGCGCCAGGTCGGCGTCTCGCCGCCCGCGACGTGCTGGCCGGGCAGCCACCAGCGCGACACCTCCTCGGGCCTCGCCGGGTCCGCGAGATCGTAGACGACCAGGATGTTGCCGACATAGCCCTCCATCTCCGTCGAGATGTAGGCGTAGCGCTCGTCGGCGTGGAAGCGGTGGACGCCGAAGCCGTGCGTGCGCACGTGGCAGAGCTCGCGCGGGGCGGCGCGGTCCGAAATGTCCCAGACCTTGAAGCCGCCGTCGCGATAGCTCTCCTTGAGGGCCTTGCGGAGATAGGGGATGTCGCCCGGATCGACGCCGATCCGCGCGGCGATCTCGGCATCGGCCGGCGGCCGGCCGAGCTCGGCCGCAAGCGCCGCCTCAGCCGCCGGAATGTTGCCGCCCTTCCGGCGGAGATGGCGGTTGTTCTCCTCGACATTGGTGATCATGAGGTCACCGACGACCCGCACCTTATGGGTGTGCGAGGCCTCGTCCGGCAGCATGATCCGGCTCGCGAGCCGCGGATTCTTCGGGTCGGAGACGTCGACGATCGAGGTCCCGTAGGGCGGCTTCATGTGCCCGACATAGGCGAAGCCGTCGCGCACGACGACCTGGCCGCCGCCCGGCATGTCGAGATGGCCGAGCTGGCGGGTCCGTCGCGAGAGGGGGCTCGCCGCATGCGCCGTCATTCCTCAGCCCTCCGATTCGACGAGACGGTCGTGTTCCAACCCGGCGCGGCGTTCCCGCCGCCACTTGAAGACATACGGCAGCACCAGCGTCGCCACGAGCATGACCCACAGGATGTTCCCGATCGTGGAGGAGAACATCACCATCGGGTCGTTTCCGGAGATCCGCATGGCGAGCAGGAACGACTTCTCGATCAGCGGCCCGAGGATGACGCCGATGAGGATCGCGGCCACGTGGTACCCGGTCTTCCGCGCGACGAAGCCGAGCACGCCGAAGGCGAGTGCGATGCCGATGTCGAACAGGAAGCCGCGCGGCACGAAGGCGCCGACCAGCGTGAAGGCGCAGATGAAGGGCGCGAGATAGAGCGTCGAGATGACGGTGATCCGCGACATGTACTTCACCATCGGAAAGATGGTGAAGATCATGAGGATGTAGGACACCGCCATGGAGACGATCACGCCATAGGCGAGTTGCGGCTGCTCGACGAAGAGGCGCGGTCCGAAGGGCACCCCGTGGAACTGCAGCACGATCATCATGACGGCCGCGGTGCTGCCGCCCGGCACGCCGATCGCAAGGAGCGGCACGAGCGTTCCCGTGGTGACGCCGTTATTGGCGGATTCCGGGGCGGACACGCCCTCCGGAATGCCGGTGCCGAACCGCTCGGGATGCTTCGAGAAGAACTGCGTCTGCTGGTACGCGACGAAGGCGGCGATGCTCGCGCCGGCGCCCGGCAGCACCCCGATCAGAAGGCCGAGAATGCTGGTCCAGGTGATGTTCCACCAGTGCCGGAACGCGCCGAAGATCTCGTGGAAGGTCTCGCCCCAGGTGACCTTGCCGACATTGGCGGTGCCGCCTTCGACGATCGACTTCTCCTCCAGCATGACCAACGCCTCGGACACGGCGAAGAGACCGATCAGGGCGGGAACGAGGGGAATGCCGTCGAAAAGCTCCAGAATGCCGAACGTGCCGCGCGGGGTGGCATAGATGTGGTCCGCGCCCATCGCGCCGAGGAGAAGCCCGAGCACGCCGGCGATCAGGCCCTTCAGCATGTCCTTCGCGGCGATCGAGGCGATCAGCGCGAGCCCGAACAGCATGATGACGACCATCTCCACGCTGTGGACGTAATAGCCGACCTGGGAGAGCGCCGGCAGCGCGACCAGCGTGATGAGCGAGGAGATGAGGCCGCCCAGCACGGAGGCGACGAAGGAGACGGCGAGCGCCCGGACGGCGAGCCCCTTCTTCGTCATCTGATAGCCGTCGAGCGTCGTCGCCGCGGCCCCGCCGGTCCCCGGAATGTTGACGAGGATGGCCGGAATGCCGCCGCCGAGATGGGAGGCGCAGTAGAGCGCGACCATGAAGGTGAGCGCGACCTCGACGTTGAAGGCGAGCGTCAGCGGCAGCAGGATGATGATCGTGTTGTGGGCCGCGAAGCCCGGCACCGCCCCCGCGATGATCCCGACGAAGATCGCCGGGATGATGATCCACCACAGGCTGAAGGCGTGCGCGAAGAGATCGGCGAAGGAGCCGAGCGAGAAATCCATCAGAACACCGCCTGCATGAGCTGCTCGAACGGGCCCATCGGGAAACGCGTGCCGAGAAGGACGACGAAGAACAGCCAGCCGACGAGCGCGGCGATGGCGGCGACGAGGATCGCGCGCCCGACCGGCCGGATCCCGAGCACCACGAAGGAGAGCGCGAGGAATCCGAAGGTCGTCAGCGTGAAGCCGAAATGCCCGATCGCATAGACGGAGGCGAGGACCAGCACGAAGAAGAGGCCGCGCGAGACCCGCGTCTCCTTCGGGCCGAGGAAATCGCCGAGCCCCATGCCGTACCGGCCGGCGGCGAGCCCCACCCCGATCCGGACGAGATAGAGGAGCACGAGGAAGAGCAGCATGCCGGCGAGGATCATGCCGCTCATCTGCGCCTCGATCGGGAAGTCCCGCACCGACCAGACGTAGTAGACGGCGTAGGCGGCGCCGGCGAGCGGGATGATCAGATCCGCCCCGATCGCCTTCTTCCTGTTCGTTGCTTCAGTCATGTCCATCCGCGCAATTGGTCGCGAGCCGAAGGTGGCGGCCGGCACCGCGGCCGGCCGCCCGCAGGATCATTTGCCGGTGAGGAGCGCGCGGTACTTCTCCGCGAGCTCGCGCGTCGCCTCGGCCGTGCTCATCGCCTTCTGCTGGTCGCCCGGGTCGATGAACTCCTTCGGCAGGCCGGCCTTCTGGACCGCCTCGACATAATCCGGATCGGCGAGGACCTGGGCGCAGGTCTTCTTGATCGTCTCGATGCGGTCCGGGAACTTCTCCATCGCGGCCGCCTGGACGGCGAAGCCGCGCGAGCTCGTGAGCTCCGGCAGCTTGGTGCCGAACACGGAATTGACGGTCGGCGCGTCGCCGCTCTGGTCCGGCGCGGGATTCTTGTCGGAGAACACCCCGAGGATCCGCACCTCGGACCCGAGCGTGATCGGATTGGCGAAAGGCAGCGCGCAGCAATCGACCTCGCCGGTGATCGCCGCCATCGCGGAGGGATTGCCGCCGCCGAAGGGCACGAGGTTGAAGTTCGCGCCGGTCGCCTCGCCGAGCGCCAGCATGCCGATCGAGGCCGGGTGCGGCAGCCGGCTCACGGAGCAGGTGATCGCGCGCTTCTTGCCCTCGTCGACGAGCTCCTGCAGGCTCTGGAACTTGGAGCGCTTGCCGACGAAGACCGACATCGGCTCCGAGCTCGTCTGGTTGATGTAGACGAGGTCCTTGCCGAGCTGGATGCCGACGTTCTGCAGCGTCAGCATGATGACTTCCGGGCCCATGTTGGCGAACAGGAGGTTGTAGCCGTCCGGCTCGCGCTTCATGAAGAACTCGTAGCCGACCTGGCCCGCCGCGCCGGGATAGTAGCCGAACTCGAAGTCTGTGTTCAGGTACTTCTTCCAGATCTGGGTGATCAGCCGCACGTCACGGTCGGCGCCGCCGCCCTCGCCGGTCGGGATGGTGATGTTGATGTTGTGGTCCGGAAAGCTCTGGGCGAAGGCCGCCCGGCCGGGCAGCGTCAAGGCCGCGGCGCCTGCCGCCGAGGATGCGAGGAACTGGCGGCGTGAAACCCTGAAGCGACTGGACATCGAGCGTCTCCCTGAGGGGCGGAATTCCGCCGGACTTCTTGATTGACCGATTGGGCGCCAAGCTACAGCCTGGCGCCGGGAAGATCAACCAATTCCAAACCGGTCGCGCAAGAGGTTTTCAGCGGGCGCACCGGGAGCGCGCCCCGCCGGCCGTTCAGGCGAGGAAGAGGTCGCGGACGCCCTGGAACAGGTAGACGATGCCGATCGCCATGACGAGGCGCTGGGTCCAGCTCCGGAACTGCACGTCGGTGAGCCGGTCGAGCACCATGCGGCTGAGGCTCGTTCCGACGATGGCGAGCACCATCGCCGCCGCCATCACCGGCCAGCCGACCACGGTGCCGCCGGTGGCGAGCAGCCCGCCGAAATAGACGAGCTTGGAGAAATGGCTGATCGACTGGCAGGCGGCCTTGGTGGCGACGACCTGGTGCCGGGTGAGCTCGGTGCGCACGAAGAAGACGTCGAAGGCCGGGCCCGAGACGCCGGCGAGAAGCTGGAATCCGGTCGAGATCAGCCCGCTCAGGAAGGCGCCGGCCGGCAGATCGGCGCGCGGCGCGTAGCGGTGCGGGAGCGCCATCGAGACGAACGGCATCAGGCCCATGACGATGTAGACCAGCGCCCGGTCCGGCACCAGCCGGACGAAGGTGAAGACCGCGAAGATGGCGGCGCTGCCGGCGAGATAGAGGCCGAGAATCCTGACGTCGACGTGGCGGTACCAGAGCGCGGCGCGCCAGATATTCGCCACCAGCTGCGTCGAGCCGTGCATCATCATCGCCGCCGGGACCGGCAGGATGACGAGCAGGAGCCCCATCAGGATCATGCCGCCGGCCATGCCGAATATGCCCGACATGAAGGAGGTGGCGACGACGGTGACGGCGAGGGTGGCGATGATGGCGGGGCTGAGCATGGCGAGGCGCTTATTCGCACGCCGCCCGCGGATTTGTCTCGGGCTTCGCGGCGCTAAGGCGGCGAAAATCGTCGGCAGGCGGACGGCCGGAAGGAAATCGCCGGGCCACCGCCCTCATGCGCTTCCCCTGTCTGTTCGGCCCTGTCTGTCCGGCCCTGTCAGTCCGGCCCTGTCTGTCCGGCCCCGTCTTTCCGGCCCGGTCCCGGTCGACATCCATTCGGCGGCGCGTCACGAGCGGCGCCCGTATCGACGCGCGATCGGGCTCGAGCCCGGCCCGAGCGTCCGCCGCTTCCTCTGCGGCAGGATGGCGGCCCTTCCCCTCCTTTGACGCGGACCGGCAGGGCGCCCGCCGGCCTATCCGGCCCCCATGTTCGCCCTCACCTCCTCGATGTGCCGGCGCATCTCGGCTTCGGCGCGCGCGGGGTCGCGGTCGGCGATCGCGGCCGCGATCGCGGCATGGCTCTCCTCGTAGCGCCGCCTGCGCTCGCTCGTCAGGGAGGCGCGCTTCAGCCGGCCCCAGATGCGCTCGGCGCGCGCGGCCTCGATGGTGCGGTAGAGCCCGACGAGGAGGCCGTTCCGGGCGGCGGCGATGAGCATGCGGTGGAAGTTCGCGTCCCAGCTTTCGAAATCCTCGAAGCCGGCCGCGTCGTTGCCGCGGCGCACCGCGCGTTCGAGCGCGGCGACATCGGCGGGCGCGGCCCGGAGCGCCGCGAGCCGCGCCGCCG
>NZ_SPKJ01000092.1 GCF_009866965.1 Propylenella binzhouense
GGCGCGGATCCGCTCGAGCGCGCCGGAGCGCGCTATCTCCGCGTCGCACGCCGCGCGCGCGGCGTCGAGGCTCTGCTCGACATCGCGCCAGACCTCCCAGCTGCCGCGGAACGCGCGATCGCCGAGAAGCGCCGCGCGGGCCTCGGCGGCGGGCGCGCCGTCCGGCCAGCGGGCGAGATCGCTTCCGAACCGGTCGAGCGCCGCCGCAAGCTCGGCGCCCGTCCTTCCGTTCGTCTCTGTCGTCATGCCGGATCTCCGTTCCGGTCGGTTCCGCCGGCCGAAAGAGCGCTTCTGAGCGCCCGGCGGCCGCGCGCGAGAAGCGATTCGAAGGCGTGTTCGCCGATGCCCATCACGTCGGCCGCCTCCGCCTGTCCGAGTTCCTGGAAGTGATAGAGGAGGACGGCCGTGCGCTGGCGCTCCGGCAGCGCGGCGAGCGCGGCGCGGACGCTGGCCACGGTCTCCGACCGGAGCAGGCCGCTGTCCGGCGCGGGCAGCTCCGGATCGGGCAGATCCGCGACCAGCGCGACATCGACGAAGGCGCGGCGGCGCCTGATGCGGTCGACCGCGCCGTTATAGACCACCCGGTGGAGCCAGGTCGAAATGCGAGCTTCGGGCCGCCAGCGCCCGGCCGCCTGCCAGAGGCCGAGAAAGGCATCCTGGACGAGGTCGTCGGCCTCCGCCTCATTGCCGAGGAGGAGGCGCGCGAAGCGCAGGAGCCGCGGAGCATGCGCGTCGACGAGTTGAGCGAAGGCGGAGCCGTCTCCGGCCGCGACCGCCCGGAGGCGCGCTGCGTCCTCTGCTGCGTCCACGCAACATCCTTCCGATTCGCCTCCCCCGCGGGGACACGATCCCGGCCGGCACTATAGGCCAATGGCGGGCGCGGCTCATCGGCGGAAGCGGCCGCCCCGGCGGCGGGGAGCTGCGGCGGCAGGCGCGTCATTCAGCGGCCTCCCGGTATGCGGGCTGGACCGGGCCGAGCACGTCCTCCACTTCGCTGCGCGTGCCGCCATGGCCCCCGGCGAGCGCCGCGGCGACCTCCGATTCCAGCCGCTCCGCCTCCGCCGAGCGCGGCTTGGAGAGGCCGGCGAGGAGAAGGAAGGTCACCGGCGTGACGAACAGGGTGACGAAGGTGGCGAGCCCGAGACCGCCCACCACGATCCAGCCGAGGGCGTGGCGCGCCTCGGCGCCGGCACCGTGCGACAGGACGAGGGGGACGCCGCCGATCACGGTCGCGACCATCGTCATGACGACCGGCCGCAGGCGGATGCGGCAGGCCTCGCGGATGGCGTCGTGGACGCCGAGCCCGCTCTCGCGCAGCTGGTTGGCGAACTCTACGATGAGGATGCCGTTCTTCGCCATGATGCCGACGAGCATCACGAGCCCGATCTGGCTGTAGATGTTGAGCGAGCCGCCCGTGAGCACCATGGCGTAGATCGCGGCGGCGAGGCCGAACGGCACGGTGAGCATGATGATCACCGCGCTGACGAAGCTCTCGAACTGCGCCGCGAGCACCAGCAGCACCACGACGAGCGCGAAGCCGAAGGTGACCGCCATCCCGCTCGAGGTCTCCTCGAGCGTCGCCGCCTCGCCGAGGAAGCGGATGCCCATGCTGGGCGGCAGCTTCTCCGCCGCGATCGCCTCGACGGCGGCCATGGCGGAGCGGAGGTCGTGGCCCTCGGCGAGCTGCCCGATGAGCGGGACGGCGCGCCGCTGGCCCTCGCGCGGGAGGTTCGGCGCGACCGCCGATTCCGTCACCGAGACGAAGGACGAGATCGGCACCATCCGCCCGCCCGAGGTGCGGACATAGACGGATTCCAGATCCGTCGGGTCGTTGATGGTCCCGGTCGGCGCCTCCACCCGGACGTCGATCGCGTCGCCGCCGACATAGAACTCGCCCATCTTGCGCCCCTCGAGGAGCGTCGAGAGCGTGGTTCCGAGGTCGTCGACGGAGACGCCGAGATCGGAGGCGCGCTCGCGGTCGATGCGCACGGAGAGCTGGGCCTGGGTGGTGTCGTAGGAGAGGCGCGCCGACGCGAAGCTCGGCGAATCCTCCATGGCGCGGCGAACCTCCTCGGCCTTCACCGCGAGGGCGTCGTAGTCGATGCCGGTGATCGCGAATTGCAGGCCCTGGCCGCCGCCGCGTATGCCGAGGCTGTTCGGCGAGCGCGCGAAGACCTGGACGCCCGGGATGTTCTGCAGCTTGGAATTGAGCTCGCGCATGATCTCCTGCTGCGAGCGAGCGCGCTTGTCCCAATCGGCGAGCGTCAGCACCACGAAGCCGGAATTCGTGCTGCCCCGGCCGGCGATGAGGAACATGTTGGTCGCCTCGCCGCTCGCGAGGAGCGGCCGCGCCGCGCTCTCGAGCTCCTGCAGCTGCGCGTCCATGTAGTCGATCGAGACGCCCTGCGGCCCGGTTATCTGGATCGGGACCATGCCGCGGTCCTCGCTCGGCGTGAGCTCCTCGGGCAGCGCCGAATAGGCCGCCACGGCGCCCGCCGCGAAGACGAGCCCGATCGCGAGCACCACCATGGGCGCGGCGAGCGCGGCGTCGAGCACGCGGCGATAGGCGGCCTCGCTCCACCCGCCGACCGCGCCGACGAGCCGCATCAGCGGATTGCGCGAGGGGCCGTGCGCTTCGTCCTCCTTCTTCAGCAGGCGCGAGGTCAGCATCGGGCAGAGCGTGAGCGCCACGAAGGCGGAGAGCACGACCGAGAAGGCCATCACGAAGCCGAACTCGGAGAAGAGCCGCCCGGCGGTGCCCTGGAAGAACGAGATCGGGATGAAGACCGCGGCGAGCGTCGCGGTCGTCGAGATGACGGCGAAGAACACCTGCCTGGCGCCGAGCACGGCGGCGGCGCGCGGCCCCATGCCCATCCGCATGTGCCGCTCGATGTTCTCGAGCACGACGATGGCGTCGTCGACGACGAGGCCGGTCGCCAGCACGAAGGCGAGAAGCGTCAGGATGTTGATCGAGAAGCCGCAGAGATAGATCGCCGCGATGGTGCCCATGAGCGCAATCGGGACGGTGACCGCCGGCACGATGGTGAGCCGGAGCGAGCGCAGGAACAGGAAGATGACCGCGATGACGATGACCACGGCCTCGCCCAGCGCGTGCATGACCGCGTTGAGGGCGCCGCCGATGAAGGTCGCGTCGTCGGAGGTGATCCGCACCGAGACGCCCTTCGGCATGGCCGCGTTGAGCTCGTCGACCGCCTTCTGGATGCCTTCCGATATGTCGAGCGTGTTCGACTGGGCCTGGCGGATGATGCCGAGGCCGACGCCCGTCTGGCCGTTGATCCTGAGGATGCTGGTGCGCTCCGCCGGCCCGAACAGGACGTCGGCCACGTCGCCGATCCTGGTCGAACGGTTGATGCGGATCGCCTCCACCTCCTCTGCGCTGGTGACGCTCGCGTCGGCCCGCACGAGAAGCTCCTGGTCGGACCCGGTCAGATTGCCGGCGGGCGCGTCCATGGCCACCGAAGACAGCGCGTTCGAAAGATCGGTCACCGAGATGCCGCGCATGGCGAGCGCGTCCGGATCGACCAGCACGCGCACCAGCGGGTCACGATCGCCGAAGACCGTCACCTGCGCCACGCCCTCGACCGCCGAGAGACGGTCGACGACCGAATCGTCGACCAGCTTGGTCAGATCCTCGATCGGCATGTTCTCGGCCGTCACGGCGAGCCGGATGATCGGATCGGAATCGTCGTCCGCCTTGACGATGGTGAGGTCCTCGACCTCCTCGGGCAGGTTGCGCTCCACGCTGCCGATCGCGTCGCGCATGTCGCTCGCGGCGACATTGATGTCGACCGAGCTGTTGAACTCGACGACGACACGGCTCCGGCCCGTCCGGCTGGTCGACGAGATCGTGCTGACGCCCGGCACGCGCGCGGCGGCGCCCTCCAGGATGTTGGTCACCTGCGTGTCCATCGTCTCGGGCGCGGCGCCGTCGTAATCGGCGGTGATCGTGATCACCGGCCGGTCGACGTCGGGAAGCTCGCGGATCTCGACGGCGGAGAGGGCGGCAAGGCCCGCCACGATGATGAGCAGGTTCGCGACGATCGTCAGGACCGGACGCCGGACGCAGAGCGCGGAAATGCCCCTGGTGGCTTCGAGGATGCGCTCGCGCGCGTGTTCGAACGTGCCGCTCACGCACCCTCCTCAGCTCTTCGCCTTCTGGATCGTCACGCGCTCGGGCGCGGTGCCGCCGGAGCGCGCCGTCGCGTCGCTCTCCTCGGCCGCCGGCGCACCGGACGGCTTGCGCCGGGTGATCTGCACCTCCGCACCGCCGCGAAGGCGCTGGACGCCCTCGACGACGAGCGTGTCGCCGGACGCGATGTCCGCCTTGACGACGACCGTGCCGGTGCGGCGGTCGAGGATCGTCACCGGGATGCGCGTCACCTTGCTGTCGGCACCGACGCGCCAGACGAACGAGCCCTGGCGGTCCCACTGGACCGCGAGCGAGGGCACGGCCACGCGCTCTTCGGCGGGCAGGTCGATCTCGATCGACACGGCCATGCCGGGCTTGATCTCGCCGCCGGGATTGTCGAGCGTCGCCTCCATCTTCAGCGTCCGGCTGGTCTGGTCGATGCGGCTGTCGACGGCGGTGACGGTGCCGGTGAAGGCGCGGCCCTGCAAAGCGTGGGCGATGGCCCTGACGGGCATGTCGTGCCCGACCCGCCCCGCGAACCGTTCCGGAACCTCGAAGGCCACGATGACCTTGTCGAGGTCGTCGACCGTGACGAGGGAGGTGCTCGTCGTCACGAGATCGCCGACGGCGATGTCCGTCAGCCCCGTCACGCCCGAGAAGGGCGCCTTGATGGTGCGGCGCGATTCGTCGAGCTCGGCGGAACGCAAGGCGATCTCCGCCACCCGCTCGGCGATCTCGGCGTCCTGCTTGGCGACCTCCGAGATGCTCTTCGACTTCGAAAGCTGCTGGGCGCGGCTCAGCGCAGACCGCGCCTGCTCGAGCTCGATCCGCGCGCGCTCGACGGCGATCACCTGCGAGCTCTTCTCCAGCTCGAAGAGAACGTCGCCCTCGGCGACCATGCCGCCCGGCCGGAACGCCACGCGCTCGACGATGCCGGTCACCTCCGGGAGAAGGGTGACGGAGCGGCCCGCCTTGGCCGAGCCGAGCGCGACCACGCGCTCGCCCTGATTATCGCTCTCGGCCGGTGCGACGACGACCGGCAGCGGACCGGAACCGCCGGCCTGGCCCGTCCGGCCGGCCGGCGGACCCGAACGGGGCGCGGGCGCCCCGCCGTCTCCGCCCTGGCTTGCCGGGAGGACGGCGGAGAGCGCCGCACGGACCGGCTCGACCGCCGAAGGATTGCGCCATGCGTACCAGCCCCCTGCCGCGAGCGCGGCAATGACCAGGCAGAGGGCAAGTTGTTTCCAGATCGACATGGGGCGAGGCGGTTCCTTGGCACGGCAAGACCGTTCAACGGAGGATGCGCTCCGTTCCGTCGCTCGGGAAGCATGACATTTTCGTCATCTTTGCACGAGTCCAGGCGGAGGCGGGTGCCTGCCGATCGCGCTTGCCCGTCCGATGATCGGCCCTTACGAGCCAAGTGCCATGACGCTGAAGGAACGCACCGCCACGATCTCGCTCGCCGCGAGCCTGCTGCTCGCGGCCGCGAAGCTCGCGATCGGCCTGGCCATCGGCAGCCTCGCGCTCGTCACGGACGCGCTGCACTCGGCGACCGACTTCGCGGCGACGGCGCTCACCTGGGTCGCGGTGCGCTGGGGCGACCGTCCGCCCGACGAATCGCATCCCTACGGACACGGCAAGTTCGAGAGCGTGGCCGCCCTCGGGCAGGCGACGCTGCTCCTGCTGGTGGCCGGCGGCGTCACGGTCGAGGCCGTGCGGCGCCTCGGCTCGGCGGACTCCGCGCCGACGGTCTCCGCCCTCGCCGTCGGCATCCTGCTCGTCGAGATCGGCATCAATTCCTGGCGCGCCCGCGCCCTTCTCAAGGTCGGGCGCGAGACCAAGAGCGCGGCGCTGCAGGCGGACGCGGTCCATTTCGCCTCCGACGTCTACAGCTCGCTCGCCGTGCTCGCCGGCTTCGGCCTCCTGGCGCTGGGGTTCCGCTGGGGCGACGCGGCGGCGGCGCTCGCCGTCGCCGGGATCATTGCGGTCCTGGCGCTCCGCCTGCTCCGGCGCACGATCGACGACCTCGTCGACACGGCGCCCGCCGGAGCGGGCCGGAACCTTGAGGAGCGCATCATCCGCCTGCCCGGGGTGGTCGGCGTCGAATTCGTCCGCGTCCGCTCGGTCGGGCCGCAGCATTTCGCCGACGTCGCGATCCAGGTCGCGCGGTCGCTCAACATGGAGGAGGCGGCGCGTGTGAAGGAGGACGTGGTCGCCACCGCCAGACAGGTACTCGGGCGCGCGGAGGTGGTCGTCCAGTCCGTGCCGGTTTCACCCAGCGACGAGACGATCCACGACCGCGTCCTGCTGGTGGCGCTGCGCGAGAAGGTCGCGGTGCACCACGTCACCGTCCACCATCTCCGGGACCGCCTCGCCATCGCCGTCGATATCGAGGTCGACGGCCGCATGCCGCTCGCGCAGGCCCACGGCGTCGCGGACCGGCTGGAGCACGCGATCGAGGCCGAGTTCGGCGAGGGCATCGAGATCGAGACCCACATCGAGCCGCTCACCCCGGAATCGCGCGACGTGGTGGCCGGCGCGGAGGCGCTCCGGAAGGACATCGAAGCGGCCCTCCAGGAGAGCGCCGACGGGATCGAGGGATTGTCGGAAGTGCACGACGTGCGCCTCAGGCGGGCGCGGAACGGCTATGTCCTCGTCGCCCATTGCCGCCTCGACCCGGCCTGGACCGTGGACGACGTGCACGACCGCGTGGATGCGCTCGAACGCGCCGTCCGCGGCCGCCGCCCCGACATCGCCCGCGTCGTCATCCACGCCGAGCCGCGCCGGGAGGCCCGCGCCGGGCCGGCGCGGGCAAGCGCATGACGGCTTCGCCCGATCAGGCGGCGAGCTTCTCCTTGAGGAACGCGATGGTGCGCGACCAGGCGAGATCGGCCGCCGCCTTGTCGTAGCGCGCGGCGGAGGTATCGTTGTTGAAGGCGTGGTTGGCGCCCTCGTAGACGAAGACCCGGTAGTCCTTACCGGCCGCCTTCAGCGCCGCCTCGTATTCCGGGATGCCGGCATTGATGCGGTCGTCGAGCCCGGCAAAGTGGAGGAGCAGGCTCGCCTCGATGTCGGGGACCTGCGAGGGCTCGGGCGTGCGGCCGTAATAGGCGACGGCCGCATCGAGATCCGGGGCGTGGACCGCCGTCTGGTTGACGAGGCCGCCGCCCCAGCAGAAGCCGACCGTGCCGACCTTGCCGTTGCCCCTTTCCTCGCGGTCGAGATAGGCGACGGTCGCCACCGCATTCGCGACGGTCTGCGCCTGGTCGAGCTCGGAGATCATCTGCCGCGCCTTGTCCTCGTCCTCCGGCGTGCCGCCGGCCGGCGCGAGGAAATCGGGCGCGAGCGCCAGGAAGCCCTCGACGGCGACGCGCCGGGCGACATCCTGGATGTGCGGATTGAGGCCGCGATTCTCGTGGATGACCATGACCGTCGGCAGCGGGCCCTGGGCGTCGGCCGGCGTGACCAGATAGCCGCTCAGGGTGGTGCCCTCCGCGCCCGGCCAGGTGACCATGCCGGCCTTGATGCGCGGGTCGTCCTCGGCGAGCATCGCGGCCTTGGCCTTGCTCGCCTCCAGCATCGGCGCGATGGCAAAGGCGGCGGCGGAGCTGCCGGCGAGCTTGGTGAGCCGGTCCATGAAGCGGCGCCGGTCGAGCGTCAGATGCGTGTACTCGTCATAGAGCCGGATCATCTCCTGGGTGATTTTCGGCCGCTCGTTCATCGCAATCCTCCCGGTCTGGCCTGCAACCGGCGGGAGCATGATGCCGGGCGCACCGGCGGGCAAATCACGCCCCGGACACGGTTCAGTGAAGGCAGGCGCGCGGCGGGCGCTCCGCAATGTCCTGGATCACGTGCCTCGGGACCGGCATCAGCCTGAGCTGCTGCTCGACCATGGCCTCGGCATAGGCGACGAGCGGGGGCATCGCCGCCTCCTGCCCCTCGGGATCGATGAAGCGCGCCATGGCGTAGGCGAGGCAGTCGAGATCGGCGTTCTGGCTGGCCGAGACCATCGCGAGCGCGAGGCATTCGTCCCGGCAGAGCCGCGGGCAGGCGCCGGGAAAGCACCGCATCGGGCACTGGGCGCAGTCGCGGATCATGCTGACGAAGGCGGCGAGGCGCTCCACCACCTGGCGCGCCGCCGGGACGCCGAGGGACGTCGCATGCAGATTCCAGACGTCCTCCCAATGCCGCAGGTCGCCGGAGGCGTAGCCCGCCATCCAGCCGCGGATCCCGGTGAGGAGCAGCCGCTCCGGCACCCGGTCGAGCAGGCCAACGGGGCGCGCGGCGAAACAGGAGGCGCTCATCGCGGAGACCCGGCGCGGCCTGCCGGAGAGGAAACATGCGCCTCGGCGCGGCGCCGGGCGCGGACAAGCAAAAGACCGGGCGCAGAACGCGCCCGCCACCGGATCGACATGACATCCTCCAAGGAAAGGGTTCAAGGCCCTGACATCAAAGGTCGAGCCGAAGTGTCTCGGATCGCCGCGCCCTGTCAACCGATATGATTTGGAGCGATTCCAATCTGGCGGCGGAGCACCGCGCCGCCGCTCTACTTCTCTGGCATGAAGAGCGTGCGCGCGAAATCTATCGCCGCCAGGACGACGCCGATGGCGCAGACCGCGATGAGGGCGGGAAGCGGCACCTTCCAGACGAGGACGCCGAGGAAGGCGCAGAGCGCGGCGAGCCCGAGAAGGGCGAAGATCCGGTCGAAGACGATCATCGGGCGACTCCCTCTGGCCTTTCCTCCGGGACCGCCGGCGCCGCCCCGGCGAGGCGCCCGACCAGCCAGCGCGCCGTCCGCAGCAGGCGCCCGTCCTGGCCGCGGCGCCCGACCAGCTGGACGCCGAGCGGAAGCCCGGCCGGCCCGACGAGAAGCGGCAGGGTGAGGGCCGGCACGCCGCAGAAGGTCCATATCGTGCAGAAGGCGGGGCTTCCCGTGGAGCCGAGCCCGACCGGCGCCTCGCCGGCGGCCGCCGGGGTGAGGATCGCGTCGAAGCGGTCGAAGATCGCCTCGAGCGCGGCGTTGAGGCTCTCGATCGCCTCGATGGCGGCGGCGTAGTCGACGGCCCGGACCGCCCGGCCCTCCTCGATCATGCCGCGGAGCCGCGCGCTGAGGCTGTCAGCGCCCCGCTCGGTGTAGCGCGCATAGTTGCGGGCGATGTCGGCGAGCATCAGCGCGCCGTGGAGCCGGTGCGCATCGGCGAAGGCGGGCGGCAGGCCGACCTCCGCGACGTCGCCGCCGAGCTCCGCGCAGAGCTCGGCGAACGCCTCCGCCGTGCCGGGCTCGACCTGGTCCCAGACCGGGCTCTTCACGAAGGCGAGCAGGGGGCGGACCGGCGGCCTCGCCGCTTCCGTCCGGGCGAGCGCCGGGAACGCCTCGAGCCGCGTGCCGCGGTCGCCCGGATCGTAGCCGGCGAGCGCGTCGGCGATGAGCGCGCAATCGGCGCCGGAGCGGGCGAAGACGCCGATCGCGTCCAGAAGCGGGGACTGCACCAGCACGCCGCGGCGCGAGATCATCCCGCGGCCCGGCTTGTAGCCGTAGACGCCGCAGAACGAGGCCGGCCTGATGACCGAGCCGTTGGTCTGGGTCCCGACGGCGAGCGGCACCATGCGCGCGGCGACCGCGGCGGCCGAGCCGGACGAGGATCCGCCGGGCGTCCGGCCGGTATCGTGCGGATTGGCGGTCGGGCCGGGCGAATAGACGGCGAGCTCGGTGGTGACCGTCTTGCCGAGAATGACGGCGCCGGCGGCGCGCAGCCGCGCGGCCACCGTCGAATCCTCCTGCGGACGGCGGCCGGAATCGAGCACCGTTCCGTTCTCGCAGGGCAGGCCCGCCGCGTCGATGACGTCCTTGAGGCCGACCGGCACGCCGTGGAGCGGCCCGAGCGGCCGGCCCGTGCCGCGCTGGCGGTCGCGCATCTCCGCCTGGGCGAGGGCGTAGGCCGGGTCGAGATGCGCCCAGGCCCGGACCGCCGGATCGCGCTCCTCGATGCGGGCGAGACAGGCTTCGACGAGTTCGACCGAGCTCGTCTCGCCGCGCGCGATGCGCCCGCGCGCTTCCCCCGCGTCGAGATCGGCGAGCGCCGCCTTGCTCACGTCACCGCCCATAGACGAGGGAAGGCAGCCAGTAGACGGTGCCGGGCAGGAGATAGACGATCACCATCGAGACGATCACGATCAGCAGGAACGGCATGCAGCCCTTGAAGATCTGGACGAGCTGCACGTGCGGCGGCGCGATCCCCTTCAGGTAATAGGCCGACATCGCCATCGGCGGCGACAGGAACGAGGTCTGCAGGTTGAGGGCGATCAGGATCCCGAAGAAGAGCGGGTCGATCTCGAAATGCGCGAGCAGCGGAAGGAAGATCGGCACGAAGATGATGATGATCTCCGACCATTCGAGCGGCCAGCCGAGCAGGAAGATGATGATCTGCGCCAGGATCAGGAACAAAAGCGGGCTGATCTCCAGCCCGGTGACGAAGTCCTTGATGAGCTGCTCGCCGCCGAGATAGGAGAAGACGGAGGCGAAGGTCCAGGAGCCGACGAAGAGCCAGCAGACCATGGCCGCCGTGCGCACCGTCAGATAGACGGATTCCTCGAGCCGCTTCCAGGTGAGGGCCCGGTAGGCGGCCGCGAGCACGATGCCGCCGAGGGCGCCGATCGCCGCCGCCTCGGAAGGCGTCGCGAGGCCGAAGAGGATCGCGCCGAGCACCGCGAGGATGAGGATCGCGAGCGGAAAGAAGGAGGTCAGCAGCATCAGGGCGAGCTGGCCGCCGGAGACGCCCGCGGTCTCCTCTTCCGGCGGCGGCGGCGCGAGCTTCGGGTTCATCCAGGCCCGGCCCACCACATAGACGAGATAGAGGCCCGCGAGCATGAAGCCCGGGATCAGCGCGCCGGCATAGAGCCGGACGATCGAGACCCCGGAAGTCGCCGCGTAGACGATCAGCATGATGGAGGGCGGGATCAGGATGCCGAGCGTCCCGCCGGCGCAGATGACGCCCGAGGCGAAGCTCGTGTCGTAGCGGGCGCGCAGCATGGCGGGAAAGGCGAGCAGCCCCATCAGGGTGACGACGGCGCCGACAATGCCGGTCGCGGTCGCGAAGAGGGCGCAGGTGATGAGCGCGGCGACGGCGAGCGAGCCCGGCACCCTGCGCGAGGCCAGCTGCAGCGTGGTGAACAGGCGGCTCACGATATTCGCCCGCTCCACGATGTAGCCCATGAACAGGAAGAGCGGGACGGCGGTCAGCACGTCGTTCGCCATGACCGAATAGGTCTGGTTCACGAGCAGGTCGAAGATGCGGTTGTTGAAGAGCGCCCGGATCCAGACGAGCTGGCCGTAGAAGGAATCCGGATCGGCACCGCCGAGCAGGCGCTGGTAGACGCGCGCCATGATCGCCGCGTCGTAATAGGCGTAATATCCGAAGCCGACTCCGAGGGCCATCAGCGTGTAGGCGATCGGGAAGCCGAGCATGATGACGAAGATGAAGATGCCGAGCATCATCACCGCGACCTGGGGATCCGTCATCGCCCCGATCTCCGGCGCGGATCGGCCGCGGGATCGTCGAGGCCGGCGAGGTCGACGGCCTCGCTGCCGTGCTCCAGGCGCTCGAGCGAGCCGCGCTCCATCAGGAGCTTCTCCATCTCCTCGACGTCCTGCGCCCGCGGCGGCCACTCTCCGAGCCGGATGCAGAGGATGCAGCGGAACACCTGCGCGATGCCCTGGACGAAGAGCAGCGCGCCGGCCACCACGATGACCGACTTGAACTGGAAGATCGGTATCCCGGCCGGGCTCATGCTGCTGACTTCGAGGTAGCGCCACGACCGCGACGCATATCGCCAGCCCGCCACCATGAAGGCGGTGATGCCCGGAAAGAAGAACAGGAAGTAGAGCACGAGCTCGACGCTCGCCTGGACGCGCGGACGCCAGAGCCGGTAGACGACGTCCGCCCGCACGTGCCCGTCGCGCGAGAGCGTGTAGGCTCCCGCCATCATGAACATCGTGCCGTAGAGGATGTAGGTCATGTCGAAGGCCCAGACGGTCGGGCTGTTCAGCACGTACCGGACGAACACCTCATAGCTGACCCCGAGGGTCATGATGATGATGCACCAGGCGAAAGCCTTCCCGACCCAGGCCGAGAGTCTGTCCGCGATCTGAATGTAGGTGAGCATACGATCCTTGAGCGAAGCGGCCTTCCGGCCGGGCGCCCGGCGCCCGGCCAATGTCGTCGGCCAGGATCAGAAGTTGATCTTGCCCGGGAAATAATGGTTGTAGGCGAGCTTGTAGTCCGGCGCGTTCATGAGCTGGTAGTAGCCGACGCGCTCGGTCCACGCCTTCTGGCTGTCCATGATCTTCTTGTTGACCGGATCCTGGCCGAGCTGATCGATCAGCTTGTCCCAGGCGCCGAGCTGGGCCTCGAGAACCGATTGCGGGGTGCGCGCGACGTTGATGCCGCCGTCCTGCAGCTTGCGCAGGTCGGTCGAATACTGGTTCATCGCCAGCGCGAAGTTCGCCGTGCTCGCGGCCTCGACGCCATATTGCAGGATCGCCTGGAGGTCGGGATCGAGGCTCTCGAACCGGTCGCGGTTGAAGATGAACTCGAAGCTCTCGCTCGCCTGATGATAGGAGGAGAGCATGTAGTTCTTGGCAACGTCCTGCGCCCCGAAGCGCATGTCGGAGGTCGGGTTGTTGAACTCGAAGGCGTCGATAACGCCGCGCTCCATGGCGGGCACGATCTCGCCGCCGGGAAGCTGCGTGACGCTGAGGCCCATCGCCTGCATCAGGTCGGCGGCGAGGCCGACGGTGCGGTACTTCAGGCCGTTCATGTCCTGCGCGGACTTGACCTCGTTCTTGAACCAGCCGAGCGGCTGCGCCGGCATCGGGAAGCCGAAGAAGCCGACGATGTTGAGCCCGAGCACGTCCTGGGTCAGCTCGCGATAGAGGTCCTGCCCGCCGCCCGTGTAGAACCAGGCCAGCATGTCGGCCGCGCTGCCGCCGAAGACCGGGCCGGTTCCGAAGAAGGACGCGGCCTTGTGCTTGCCGTACCAGTAGACCGCCACGGTGTGCGCGCAGTCGATGACGCCGTCATGGCAGGCATCCTGGACCTGGAACGCGCCGACGACCGCGCCGGCCGGCAGAAGGTCGATGCGCAGGCGGTCGCCCGACATCTTCTGGACGCGTTCGACATATTGCTTCGCCATGTCCTGGAAGACGTCCGAGGCGGGCCAGGACGACTGCATCTTGAGGACGATCGGCGACTGCGCCGTCACCACCGCCGGCGCCGCCAGCGCGCCGGCCGCCGCGCCTGCGGCGAGGGCGCCGCCCCTCAGGAACTTGCGGCGGGATACGTTTTCTGCGGTTTTCATTCAGTATTCCTCCCAAGGAAACAGATCTTCCCGCTCGGCCGTTGACCGGCCGTTGTTTCGGTCCGACGCTCGAAAGTCCCGAGCGCCAGCCTTCAGCGGGATCGCCCAGCACCGAGCCCTTGGCAAGAGTGGCAAGATGAAACCCGCCGGGCAAGCGCAGCTTCCCGGCTTTCTCCAAGCTGCCGGTTATCCTTTAGTAGAAGAGCGCGCGTTGCGCCGAGACCGATGCAGCGACCGGCCGCGCCTTCCCGGCCCGTTCGCGCCGCCTTGCATGCGCCTCAGTGGTAGAATTGCTGGTCTTCCACCTTGCCGCGGAACACCCAGTAGGAATAGCCGGTGTAGATCAGGATGATCGGGATCAGGATCGCCACCCCCACAAGCAGGAAGACGAGCGTGCTCGCCGGCGCGGCGGCCTGCCAGACGGTGACCGAGATCGGCACGATATACGGAAAGAAGCTTATTCCGAGGCCGAGGAAGCACAGGAAGAAGAGGGCGAGCGTCAACAGGAAGGGCGCGAATTCGTGCCGCCGCGCGAGGCTCCTGAGGAGCGCGGCCGCGATCCCGAGCACGAGCAGCGGTACCGGCGAGAGAAGCGCGATGTTCGGCCATGTGAACCAGCGCCCGGCGACGAAATCGCTGATCAGGGGCGTCCACAGGCTGACCAGCCCGACAAAGGCCACGAGCAGCAGCGAGAGCGGCCGCGCGTAGCGGAACATGCGGTCCTGCAGATCGCCGCCCGTCTTCATCAGGAGGAAGCAGGCGCCGAGCAGCGCATAGCCGGCGAGGAGCGCCGCCCCGGTCGCCAGGCTGAAGGGCGAGAGCCAGTCGAACCAGCCGCCGGCATAGGCGCGGCCGCTCGTCTCCACCCCCTGCAGGATGGTGCCGAGCGCGATCCCCTGGCAGAAGGTCGCGACATAGGAGCCGAAGACGAAGCCGGCCGTCCAGAGCGAGCGGTGGCGCTCGTCGCGGTGCCGGAACTCGAAGGCGACGCCCCGGAAGATCAGCGCGAGCAGCATCGCGACGAGCGGCGCGTAGAGCGCCGGCATCAGGATCGCATAGGCGAGCGGGAAGGCCGCCATCAGGCCGCCGCCGCCGAGGACGAGCCAGGTCTCGTTGCCGTCCCAGACCGGCGCGATGGCGCCGATCATCCGCTCGCGGTCGGCGCTCGAGCCGACGAACGGCGCAAGCAGCCCGATGCCGAGATCGAAGCCGTCGAGCACGACATAGGCGTAGACGGCGAAGGCGAGGATGAAAACCCAGAGGAGCACGAGGTCCATTGCCGTCAGCCCTGCCCCGGCCCGTGGACCGCCTGGATCGGCGTGATGCCGGCGGCGCGCTCGGGACCGCCGCGCAGCTCGTCTTCGGTGGCGGCCTCGGGCGGCCTGCCGAACATGCGGAAGAGATACCAGATGCCCGCCCCGAAGACGGCGAAATAGACGACGACGAAGGCCGCCAGCGAGCCGCCGAGCGCCGGCGCCGCGACCGGGGAGGCGGAATCCGCCGTCCGCAGCAGGCCGTAGACCGTGTAGGGCTGGCGGCCGACCTCGGTCGTGACCCAGCCGGCGATGATGGCGGCGAGCCCGCTCGGCCCCATGACGAGCACCCAGCGCTGGAAGAGCGGCGCGGCATAGAGCTTGTGCTGCCAGCGCAGGTAGAGGCTCGCGATGCCGGTCGCGAGCATCAGGAGCCCGAGCCCGACCATGATCCGGAACCCCCAGAACACATAAGGCAGGTTCGGCCAGTCCTCCTTCGGCCAGCTCTTCAGCCCCTTCAGCGTGCCGTCCCATTCATGCGTCAGGATCAGGCTGCCGAGATTGGGCACGCCGACGGCGTAGCGCGTGGTCTCCGCCTCGGCATCCGGCCAGCCGAAGAGATAGAGCGGGGCGCCGCTCAGCTCCGGCTCGAAATGCCCCTCCATGGCGGCGATCTTGGCCGGCTGGTGCGCGAGCGTGTTGAGCCCGTGCAGGTCGCCCACCGCGATCTGGACGGGCGTCACCAGCGTCGCCATCCACATGGCCATGGAGAACATGATGCGCACTTCCGGGCCCGCGCGCTTCCGCAGGAGGTGGAAGGCGCCGACCGCGCCGACCACGAAGGCGGTGGCGAGATAGGCGGCGATGACCATGTGCGCGAGGCGATAGGGCAGCGACGGATTGAAGATGATGGCGAGCCAGTCCTCCGGGACGAACTGCCCGACCTCGTTGACCGAATAGCCCTGCGGGGTCTGCATCCAGCTGTTGACGACGAGGATCCAGAAGGCGGAGACGAGCGCGCCGGCGGCGACGAGGAGGGTCGCCAGGAAGTGCACGAGCTTCGGGACCCGGCCGATGCCGAAGAGCATGATGCCGAGGAAGCCCGCCTCCATGAAGAAGGCGGTGAGCACCTCGTAGCCCATCAGCGGCCCGACGACGGGGCCCGCTTTGTCCGAGAAGCCGCTCCAGTTGGTGCCGAACTGGTAGCTCATCACGATGCCGGAGACGACGCCCATCCCGAACGCGATGGCGAAGACGCGCACCCAATAGCGGAAGAGGCGCATATAGGCCTCGCGCCCGGTCAGGAGCCACAGCCCCTCGAGCACCGCGAGATAGCTCCCGAGGCCGATCGAGAGCGCCGGGAAGAGGATGTGGAAGGCCATCGTGAAGGCAAACTGGACGCGCGCCAGCACGACCGGATCGACACCTTCGAACATGGGGCCCCCTTTCAGACGCCGGCTCACGACCCTCGGGCTATGATGGCGCGCGGCGTCGGGAGGACAACCCCTGACCGGCGGCCGCGCGCTTCGGCCGCCGGCCTCGGGGCAAGGCGCGGCGCGACGCCCACGGCCGCGCCGGCCGGCAAGGAACCG
>NZ_SPKJ01000093.1 GCF_009866965.1 Propylenella binzhouense
CGGCGCTTGCGGGCCGCCCGCTGCCGCCGGGGCTCGCGGCCGGCCGCGGCGCGCTCCTGCTCGTCCGGCCCGAGCAGGTCGTGCTCGCCGCGCCAAAGGACGCGCTCTTCGCGCTCACGGTCGACGAGACCGTGTTCCGGGGCGGCGCCTGGTGGGTGGTCGGCCGCCTCGCCGACGGCCAGGAGGTCGCGGCGGAGCTCCGCAGCCACGGCCTTTCGGAACTCCGCCCGGGTGCCGTCCTCGATTGCACGCTCACCGGCGGCTGGCTGATGGCGGCGGATAAAGCGGGCTGATCCGCCCGGCCAGGGGCAGGGGCAGGGGCAGGGGCCCCGTGCATGGGCGCCCGATCGGTCCCTGGATGGGCCGGCGGCCCGTCCGTACGGCGTCAGCCGCGCTCCGCATGGCAGAGGGCGCGCTCGACCTCCGCCCGGGTCGGGATTCCTGCGACCGCGCCGTAGCGCTCGACCGACAGCGCCGCCGCGGCGACGGCGTAGCGGCCCGCCGCGAACGGGTCCGCCGTCGCGAGGAGTCGTGCCAGGAAGGCGCCGTCGAAGCAGTCGCCGGCGCCGGTCGCGTCGACGAGGCGGGCGGGCGGCGCGGCAATGCGTTCCCTCCCGTCGCGGGTCGCGATCAGCGCGCCGTCCGGCCCGAGCGTCAGGGCGACGATCCCGGCGCCGAGGCCGAGATAGAAGTCGGCGATCGCCCCGGGTTCCTCGAGCCCCGTCAGGAGCCGGGCGTCCTCGAGGCCGGGAAGCGCGACATCGGCCGAGCGCATGGCTTCGTGGATCAACGCGCGCGCTTGTTCGAGCGGCCAGAGCCGAAGCCTGAGGTTCGGGTCGTAGGAGACGCGCATCCCGGCGGCCTTCGCCTCCGCGATCGCGCGGAAGCCGGCCTCGGCGGCGGATGCGCTGATCGCCTGCGAGATGCCCGACAGGTGGAGGAGGCGCGCGGAGCGGATCGCTGCCACGGGCAGATTTTCGGGCGAAAGCAGGCTCGCCGCCGAGCCGGCGCGCCGGTACTCGAATTCGTGCCCCTCCGGCCCGTGGCGCACGAAATGGAGGCCGGTCGGCGCGGCCGGGTCGCGCGCGACGGCGCCGGCATCGACGTCCTCGCCGGCCCAGAGCGCCGTCAGCGCGTCGCCGAACCGGTCGGCGCCGAGCCTCGCGGCGACGCCGCTCCGCGCCCCCGCGCGGCGGGCGGCGACGGCCACGTTCGAGACGTCGCCGCCGAAGCCCTGTCGCCACAGGCCCGGCTCGACCTCGTTGAACTCGATGAGCGGCTCGCCGAGGCAGATGAGGTCGAGAGCCGCATCGGGCTCCGCGCCGTTCCCCATGGTCGCCATGTCACGCCTTTCCCTCGGCCGCTTCCGCACGTTGCTGGGCGATTGCAGCTTGGGCGAGATCGGCCCGCCCGGAAAGGCCCGCGCCGCGCTCAGGTGACGCGCGGGCCCTTCCCGCCGCCGCCTTCGCCGCCGGGCGCGCTCCACCGCAGGCCGTCCATGATGAGCGAGACGAGCCGGCGCGAACGCTCGCGCCAGTCCGGCGTGCCGGGCGCGGAGAATATCCCGGAGATCGCCCGGAACACGTCCGCGCTGTCGACGTCGGAGCGGACGGTTCCGGCCGCCGCCGCCGCCTCCAGGAGCCGGCGCAGGGTGGCGGAGACGAGGCCGGCGGTATCGGCGAAGAGCGCGGCATTGGTGTCTTGGAGCACGCGCAGGCTGTTCGCCATGCCGCGCTTGGTCGCGGCATAGTCGACGAGCCGCAGCATCCATTCGTTGAGCGCGACATCCGGCGGATTGGCGGCCGCCAGCGCGTCCGCGGCCCGCGAAAGCGCCTCGACCTCGCGCCGGTAGACGACCTCCACCAGGTGCTCCCGGGTGGGGAAGTGGCGGTAGAGCGTACCGATGCCGACGCCGGCCCGCCGGGCGATGTCCTCCAGCGAGGCGTCGACGCCGCCCTGCTCGGCAAAGACGCGCGCGGCCGCCTCCACGAGCTTGTCGCGATTGCGCCGGGCATCCGCCCGCATCTGCCTCGGCAATTCCTCCGCAGCCCGCCCCTTCTCCCTCGCCGGCCGTTCAGCCAAATCACACCTCCGCTTCGATCCGCCACTTGCGCCGGAGACGGCAACAGACTAGCTTCCAGAAACGGAGGCGCCTCCGGTTGATGGCGGTCTCCTGTTCTTATCTCATCGCGGCCGGGACATGTCATGCTGCTTCGCCCGCCGGTCCCTGGACCGGGGCGCGGAGACCCGGACAGTCGGCGGCCGGTCATCTAGAGCCATCGAAAGGGATGCGGATGACGACGGAAATCACCATCGAACTCGACATCAACGGGCGGAGCGAGACGCTGACGCTCGATCCGCGCGTCACGTTGCTCGACGCGCTGCGCGAGCATCTCGGCCTGACGGGCACCAAGAAGGGCTGCGACCAGGGCCAGTGCGGCGCCTGCACGGTGCATGTCGACGGCGCGCGGGTCCTCTCCTGCCTCACGCTCGCCGCCCAGGCCGCGGGCCGCCCGGTCACCACCATCGAGGGCCTGTCCGCGCCCGGCGGCGAGCTCCATCCGGTCCAGGCCGCCTTCCTCGAGCACGACGCCTTCCAGTGCGGCTATTGCACGCCGGGCCAGATCATGTCGGCGGTCGCCTGCATCCGCGAGGGCCATGCCGGATCGGACGAGGAGATCCGCGAATACATGGCAGGCAATCTCTGCCGGTGCGGCGCCTATCCGCACATCGTCGCCGCCGTCCGGCAGGCCGCGGAGATGGCGTCGTGAAGGCCTTCACCTATCAGCGCGCCGGATCGGCGGAGGACGCTGCCCGCCTCGCCGCCCATCCGGGGGCGATGCTCCTCGCCGGCGGAACCACGCTCCTCGACCTCGCCAAATGCGGCGTGGCCGAGCCGGACATGCTGGTCGACATCGGCCATATTTCCGGCCTCGACGCCATCGCCGTCGACGCCGGCGGCGCGACCATCGGCGCGCTGGCGAAGATGAGCGCGGTCGCCGACCACGCGGGGATGAGGGCCGCGTTCCCGGCCGTCGCCGAAAGCCTTTCGCAGGCGGCGTCGGCGCAGCTCCGCAACATGGCGACGATCGGCGGCAACCTGCTGCAGCGGACGCGCTGCCCCTATTTCCGCGATCCCGCGGCCTTTCCGGCCTGCAACAAGCGCGACCCGGGAAGCGGCTGCGCCGCGATCGGCGGCGTCACCCGCAACCATGCGGTGCTCGGCACGAGCGAGGCCTGCATCGCGACCTATCCGGGCGACCTCGCGGTCGCGCTCGTCGCCTTCGATGCGGCAGTCCGGCTCGGCGGGCGCACGATCGCGGTCGAGGAGTTCTTCCTGGTCCCCGGCGACACGCCGGCACGGGAGCATGCGATCGGGCCCGGCGAGATGATCACGGCGGTCGCCATTCCCGCCTCGCCCGCCGCGCGGCGCTCGACCTTCCTCAAGGTCCGCGACCGCCAGTCCTACGAATTCGCCGCGGCGAGCGCCGCCGTCGGCCTCGAGCTCGGCCCCGACGGCCGCACCATCCGGGACCTGCGGGTGGCGCTCGGCGGCGTCGCCACGGTGCCGTGGCGCTGCCGCGCCGTCGAGGACGCGCTGAAGGGAACGCTCCTCGAGCCGGAATCCGTGCGGGCAGCGAGCCGGCTCGCGGTCGAGGGCGCCGTCGCCCAGGCCGACAACGCCCACAAGATCGACCTTGCGCCGCGGCTGGTCGCGCGCGCCATCCTCAGCCTCGGAGGCCTCGCATGACGCTTCTCGACACACCCCGGAAACACGGCGACGCTTCCGACGGCGGCGCGATCGGCGCCCGGCTGTCCCGGCTCGACGGCAAGCTTAAGATCACCGGCGCCGCCACCTATGCCCTCGAGCAGCCGGTCGACGGCCTCGCCTATGCGGTGCTCGTGCCGGCGACGATCGGCGCCGGCCGGGTCGCACGGATCGATGTCGCGGCGGCAAAGGCTGCTCCCGGCGTGCGCCTGATCCTCACCCCCGACGACGATCTCGGGCTCCAGCCGGCGACCGACTGGAACAATGTGAGGGCCTCGGACGGCCCCTACGTCCCGCTTCCCCGCGACATCGCCTATAACGGCCAGCCGGTCGCGCTGGTGGTCGCCGACAGCCTCGAGCAGGCGACCGAGGCGGCGCGGCGCCTCGCGATCGCCTACGAGGAGGGCCCCGTCACGCCCGGCCTCGACAGCCCGAATGCCGGCGAGGGCAGCCCGCTCGACCAGCTGTCCGTCGCCTGGGGCGACGCCGAGGCAGCGCTTGCCGCGGCCCCGGTTCGGGTCGAGGCCGAGTACCACACGCCGCGCGAATATCACGCCGCGATGGAGCCGCACGGCCTGATCGCGCGCTGGGAGGGCGACCGGCTCACGGTCTGGGAGCCGAGCCAGTGGACCCATTCGATGGCGCGCAGCTACGCCGAATGGTTCGGGCTGCCGCCCGAGAACGTCCGGCTGGTCTCGCCCTTCGTCGGTGGCGGCTTCGGCTCCAAGGGTTTCAGCTACGGCTTCGGGGCGATCGCCGCGGCGGCCGCGCGGCGCCTCGGCCGGCCGGTGAAGCTCGCCGTCACCCGGCCGCAGAACTTCGCCGCCTATGGCGGCCGCGCCGCAACCCGGCAGAGCCTCGCGCTCGGTGCGACCGAGGACGGCGTGCTGCAGGCGATCGTGCTGCGCGGCGCCAGCGAGACCTCCACCGTCGGAACCTGGGTCGAGCAGGTCGGCGCGGCCACGCCGCTGATGTATGCCGTGCCGAACTTCAGCGCGCGCCAGCGGCTGGTAGCGGTCAACACCGTCACACCGGGGGCGCTGCGCGCTCCCGGCAAGACGCCGAGCGCCTTCGCCATCGAATCGGCGATCGACGAGCTCGCCTGTGCCGTCGGCGCGGACCCGCTCGAGATCCGGCTCAGGAACTATGCCGAGGAGGACCCGCAGGCCCGCAAGCCTTGGTCGACCCGTCGGATGCGCGAGGCGCTGGCGGAGGGCGCCGAAGCGTTCGGCTGGGCCCGCCGCAGCCGCGAGCCGCGCTCGATGCGTGACGGCCATCAGCTGATCGGCTGGGGTCTTGCGACCGGCACCTTCCCGGTCATCCGGAACTACGGCGAGGCGCTGGTGCGAATTCTCGCCGATGGCTCCGCGGAGGTCGTGACGGGCGCGACCGACATCGGCCAGGGGACCTACACGATCCTCGCCCAGACCGCCGCCGAGGCGCTCGGGATCCCGTTCGAGCGGATCGATGTCCGGCTCGGCGATTCCGCCCTGCCGGGCGCGCCTGTCGCGGGCGGCTCCAAGCTCGCAGGGGTGATGACGGGCGCCGTCCAGAAGGCCGCGATTGCGGCCCGGGACGAGCTCATCGCGCTCGCGCTCAACGATCCGAACTCGCCGTTCCGCGACACCGGCGCCAACACGCTGATCCTCGCCGACGGCCGGATCTCCGCGCCGCGCGGCGACGGGCCGGTCGTTTCGGTCGGCGAGCTCCTCGGCCGGATCGGCCGCGAGCGGATCGAGGTGCGGCGCGACACGCTGCCCGACCACCTGCAGACCCCGGAGGGCCGCTTCCGGGCCTGGACGACCATGACCACCGTGCAGGGGCCGACCGCGGGCGACTATTCCATGCACAGCTGGTGCGCGCATTTCGTCGAGGTCCGGGTCGACGAGGATTTCGGCACCATCCGTGTCGCCCGCATGGTCTCGGCCTTCGATTGCGGCCGCCTCTACAATCCGAAGCTCGCCGAGAGCCAGTGGAAGGGCGGCATCATCATGGGCATCGGCATGGCGCTCCTCGAAGAGGGCCTCGTCGATTCCCGCAACGGCCGGGTGATCAACAACAATCTCGGCGACTACCTGCTGCCGACCAATGCGGACGTGCCGGACATCCGGGTGATCGATGTCGGGATTCCCGATCCGCACGCCTCGGCGCTCGGCGGCAAGGGCGTCGGCGAGGTCGGGATCGTGGGCGTCGCCCCGGCGATCGCGAATGCGGTCTTCCATGCGACGGGACGGCGGGTCCGCAGGCTTCCGATCACGCTCGACGCGCTGGTCTGAGGCGATCGGGGACGAGGCCCTCCGCCGCCCGGCCGTGCGGCGGAGGGCCTCAGCTCCCGAAATCGAGCCGCGGCGCCTTCCGCGTCGCGAGGCTCAGGAGCAGCCCGAGCACGGAGAGGGCAAGCACGATCCGGAACGCCGGATCGTAGCTGCCGGTCGCGTCGAAGAGGGCGGCGCCGAGATAGGCACCGAGACCGCCGCAGACGTGATGGACCATGGTGATGAGGCCGGTCAGCGCGCCGAGATGGGCGAGGCCGAAGCCGTCGCGGACGAAGAGGACCGTGAGCGGCGCAATCACCAGGAAGGTCATGCCGAAGACGAGCGCGAAGACCGCGATCGCGAAGGGCGACTGGTCGACCGCGACGAGCGCGAAGACCGCGAGCCGGGCGGCGAAGGACGCGGCCGTCGGCCAGGCCGGTCCCGAGCGGTCGCTCCAGATCCCGGCGATGAACAGCCCCAGGAGCCCGGCAAGGCCCATCAGCGCCAGGAGGTTGCCCGCCAGGAACGCGTCCACCCCGCGATCCTGCGCGAAGGCCACGATGTGGGTCGCCACGAAGAAGTCCTCGAAGCCGCAGACGGCGTAGATCGCGAGGATGGTCCAGAACCGCGGCTGCCGCGCCGCCGCGCGGACCGAAAGGCCGCCCGCCCGGGGCGCCGCGCCCTCGGCGTGCGCATGCGCCCGCTTCCGCCCCGAAGGCACCAGGAAGAGGGGCAGGAGCGCCACGAAGTGCAGCAGCGCGAGCCAGACATAGAGCGAGCGCCACCCGGCCGCGGCCAGGGCGGCCGCCATCGCGCCGACGAGCACCAGCTGCCCGACGCTCATGCCGGCGACGACCACGCTGTTGGCCGCGCCGGTGCGGCCCGGAAAGGCGCGCGTGACGAGCACGCCGACGGGGATCAGCGACGCGATCCCGTTGCCGGCCGCGAACAGCACGCCATAGACGAGCAGCACCTGCCAATGGGCGGTGACGACGGCCATGAGGCCGATTCCGGCGCCGGCGAGGAGGAGCCCCGCGCCGAGCACGATCCGGGGATCGAGACGGTCGGAGAAGCGGCCGGCGGCGAACATGCAGGCCGCGGAGACGAACTGGAACAGCGCCACGGCGGAGCCGACGTCGCCGCGCACCCAGCCGAGCTCGTCCACCATCGGCTTCAGCGTCAGCCCCATGGCGAAGCGCGCGCCGCCGCCGACGAAGAGGACCAGGAAGCCGACTGCGAGCGTCACGAGCGCGCGGGTTCGCAGGCCGGTCTGCTGCATGATGAGGGAGGCTCCGAGGATGATTGCAGGCGGCGCCGGGCGAGAGCCGGCGCTTCCCTATGCACCGCCGCGGGCGGCGGCGAAAGGCCGGCGCCGATCCGAACGGCACCGGTCTGCCGCATGATCGGGGACGTTCCCGCGGCATGGACAGACACGCACCTCATGCCGCCTCGCCACGCCCCCGTCGTCATCGCCGGACTTGATCCGGCGAGCCAGAGGGGCGGCCGAGGCGGACGCCGCCTTCTCCTCCCTCCCCGTCGTCATCGCCGGACTTTGATCCGGCGATCCAGAGGGGCGGCCGAGGCGGAACCGGAGGCCGCTGGATGCCCGGGCCGGGGCGGCCCGGCCCGCGCGGGCGCCGCGGTCAGGCGCGGCGGAGGGGGGCCTCGGTGCGGGCCTGGAGGTCCTCGAAGCTGAGGCCGGGGATCATCTCGGTGACGAGGAAGCCGTCCGGGGTCACCTCGAGCACGGCGAGGTTGGTGTAGATGCGCTTGACGCAGCCGAGCGCGGTGAGCGGGTAGCTGCATTTGCGCACCAGCCGGCTCTCGCCGCTCTTGGTGGTGTGCTCCATCACCACCCAGAGGTTGCGGGCGCCGACGCACAGATCCATGGCGCCGCCGACGGCCGGGGCGGCGTCGGCGTCGGAGGTCGCCCAGTTGGCGATGTCGCCGGTCTCCGCCACCTGGAAGGCGCCGAGCACGCAGAGGTCGAGATGGCCGCCGCGGATCATGGCGAAGCTGTCGGCGTGGTGGAAATAGGCGCCGCCCGGCTTCAGCGTGACATATTGCTTGCCGGCATTGACCAGCCAGCGGTCGATCCGCTCCGGCGGCGGCTCCGGGCCCATGCCGAGAATGCCGTTCTCGGAATGGAACACCACCTCGCGCTCGGCCGGCACGTAGTTCGCCATCAGGGTCGGGATGCCGATGCCGAGATTGACGTACCAGCCCTCCGGCACGTCGCGGGCGGCGCGCGCGGCCATCTCGGCGCGCTTCAGCGGCGTGAAGGCGGCGGCCGCGCCGGCGCTCCCGCCCGTCCCGCTCATGCCCGTCTTGCCGGGGCCCGTCCCGCCGGGGCCCGTCCTGCTCATGCCGGTCTCGCTCATGCCCGTCTCGTTCATGCCGGTCTCCATCTCAGGGATCGCCGTAGGGGACATGCAGCACCCGGTCGACATAGAGGCCGGGGGTGACGATCGCCTCCGGGTCGAGCGCGCCGAGCTCGCTCACATGCTGGGTCTGGACGATGGTGAGGGTCGCCGCCGCCGCCATCACCGGATTGAAGTTGCGGCCGGATTCCCGGTAGGTGAGGTTGCCCCAGCGGTCGGCCCGCCAGGCCTCCACCAGGGCGACGTCGCCGGGCAAAGCGCGCTCCATGACATAGTGGCGGCCGTCGAAGGCGCGCGTCTCCTTGCCCTCGGCGAGGCGGGTCCCGTAGGCGGTCTGGGTGTAGAAGGCGGGGATGCCGGCGCCGGCGGCGCGCAGCCGCTCGGCGAGCGTGCCCTGCGGGACGATCTCGAGCTCGATCAGGCCGGCCTGGAAGAGCTCCTCAAAGACGACCGGGTCGGACGTGCGCGGGAAGCTGCAGACGATCTTGCGCACGCGCCTCAGCTCGAGCAGGCGGGCAAGGCCGGTGCGGCCGGTGCCGGCATTGTTGGAGACGATGACGAGGTCGCTCGCGCCCTGCTCGATCAGGGCGTCGATGAGGACGGCCGAGCCCGCGAGCGCCTCCGCCGCCGAGCGGACGAACTTGTCGATCATGCAGCCCCTCTCATGCAGTCCCTGTCATGCAGTCCATGTCATGCAGCCCCGGCCGCAGGTCCTAATCTTCCCGGTCCCGATCCCATGTCGGGCCCGGCACGTCAACGCGCCGCGCCGTCCCGCTTGTTCCGCCTGGCGAAATTGCGCCCGGAATCCACCCCCCGCCCGAGCCCCGCCGGCGGTTCCCGGCGGACACTGACCGGAGCGGCCCCGTGCCCCGCCCGGGCCGGCCGCGAGACCTTGACGGAGCGCGGCCTGAGGCCAGTTCCTTCATGCCGGTCCGGCGCGGCCGGCCGCACGGAGGCGACGGCATGCCCGCCATTCCCCGCGATCGCGGCTTCGACGCGACGCTCGCTCTCCTCCGCGAGGGCTATCGCTTCCTGCCGAACCGGTGGGCGCGGTTCGGAACCGACATCTTCGAGACGCGCCTGCTGCTGCGCAGGGCGGTCTGCATCGGCGGTCCGGAGGCGGCCGAGCTCTTCTACGGCGGCGGCCGGTTCGAGCGGGCGGGTGCAATGCCGAATCGCGTGCTGAAGCTCCTCCAGGACGAGGGCAGCGTCCAGCTTCTCGAGGGCATGCCGCACCGGCATCGCAAGGAAATGTTCCTGGCCATGATGGAACCGGCGCGCCGCGAACGCCTCGCGGCGATCTTCGCCGCGCGCTGGCGCGAGGCGCTCGCCGCGCGGGCGGACCGGAGCCGCATCGTCCTCTTCGACATGGTTCGCGAAGTCCTGACCCGGACCGTCTGCGAATGGGCCGGGGTGCCCCTCAGGGAGGCCGACGTGCCCATCGTGGCGGCGGAACTCGGCGCGATGATCGACAATGTCGCGACGTTCGGGCCGGGTCACTGGCGCGCCCGGCTGCTTCGCCGCAGGGCCGAGCGCCGGGCGCGGCGCATCGTCGCCGCGATCCGCGGACGCGGCGCGGAAGGCGGCGGGGAGGGGCGCAGCCCTGCGGAGATCGTCGCCCTGCATCGCGACCTCGACGGCAGGCTGCTCGATCCGGAGGTGGCGGCGGTCGAGCTCCTCAACGTGCTCCGCCCGACGGTTGCCGTCGGGCGGTTCGTGGTCTGGTCCGCGCTCGCGCTGCACCAGCAGCCAGGTTGGACGACGCGCCTGCAAGGCGGCAACGACGCCGACATCGAGGCGTTCGTCCAGGAGGTGCGCCGGCTCGCGCCCTTCTTCCCGTTCGTCGGCGGTCGCGTCCGCAAGGAATTCCATTGGCGCGGCAAGGACTTCGCAATCGGCGATTGGGTCCTTCTCGACCTCTACGGCACGAATCGGGACGGCCGCGCCTTCGCCGATCCGGACGCCTTCCGCCCGGCCCGCTTCCTTGATCGGCCGCCTTCGCCGTTCGATCTCGTGCCGCAGGGTGCCGGCGATCACCTGACAGGCCACCGCTGTCCGGGCGAATGGATCACGATCGACCTCATGAAGATGGCGGTGCGCCTCCTCACGCGCGAGATGCGCTACGAGGTCCCGCCGCAGGATATCTCGGTCGACCTCGCATGCATCCCGGCGCTGCCGCGAAGCGGCTTCGTGATCGAGCCGACGCGCAGCGCGGCGGCGTAGCGGCTCGCCGCCTTCCCTGTCCTCCGCGGTTCTCCCCCGGCGGCGGTCCCCCGTGGCACGCCTCTTGCGACGCTCTGCCGACGGCTCGAAACTGTTCCCGACGGTGAAGCCCGGAGCCCGGAGGCGGAGTGATGGCGCTGGCTGAGGCATCCGGTCCCGCGGTCCAGCCCGACGACGGCAAGGACCGGCCGCTCTATGACGACGTCCGGCTGCTCGGGCAGATTCTCGGCGACATCGTGCGCGAGCAGGAAGGCGAGGCGGCGTTCGAGCTCGTCGAGGCGATCCGCAGGCTCTCCGTCGCCTATGAGCGCAAGTCCGACGCGGAGGCGGGCCGCAACCTGGACCAGCTCCTGAAGCGCCTCAGCCCCGCCGAGACCGTCTCCGTGATCCGGGCCTTCAGCTATTTCTCCCATCTCGCCAACATCGCCGAGGACCGCCACCATTTGCGCCGGCGCGCCGTCCACGAGGCGCGCGAGGAGCACCAGGACGGCAGCCTGGCGCGGAGCTTCGAGCGCCTTGGCGAAGCGGGCGTCGGCGTCGAGCGGATCGCGCGCACGCTGAGGCGGAGCTACGTCTCGCCGGTGCTGACGGCGCATCCGACCGAGGTGCAGCGCAAGAGCACGCTCGACGCCGAGCGCGCCATCGCCGATCTGCTGGCCGAGCGCGACGACCTCCACACGCCGCGTGCCCGCGCCCGCAACGAGGCGATGCTGCGGGCGCGCATCGCGCAGCTCTGGCAGACGCGCATGATCCGCACGGTGAAGCTCACCGTCGCCGACGAGATCGAGAACGCGCTCGGCTATTACCGCACCACCTTCATCCGCGAGCTCCCGGAGCTCTATGCCGAGCTCGAGGAGCGGCTCGGCCAGCCGGTCGCGCCGTTCTTCCGCATGGGCAACTGGATCGGCGGCGACCGCGACGGCAATCCGAACGTCGATGCGGACACGCTCGCCCGCGCCGTGCGCCGCCACGGCGAAACGGTGCTGCGCCACTATCTCGACGAGGCGGTGGCGCTCGGCGCCGAGCTTTCGCTCTCGCGCTCGCTCGTCGCCGCGACGCCGGATCTCTTCGCGCTCGCCGAACGGGCGGGGGACCGGGAACCCCGCCGCGACGACGAGCCCTACCGGCGGGCGCTCGCCGGCATCCATGCCAGGCTTGCGGCGACCCTTGCCGCGCTGACGGGCGAGACGGCGCCGGCGGGCCCGCTTCCGCCCGGCCCGGCCTACCGCCATCCCGGGGCGTTCCTCGCGGATCTCCGGGTGATCGAGGATTCGCTCATGCGCAATCACGGCGGGCCGCTCGTCGCCGTGCGCTTGAAGCCGCTCATCCGGGCGGTCGAGATCTTCGGCTTCCACCTCGCCACCACCGATCTGCGGCAGAGTTCCGACCGCCACGAGGCGGTGATCGCGGAACTCCTTTCCGCGGCCCGGATCGAGCCGGCCTATGCGGCGCTCGGCGAGCCCGAGAAGCAGGCGCTGCTCCTCCGGCTCCTCTCCGACCCGCGGCCGCTCAGGGTGCGGAACGCCGCCTATTCGGATGGGGCGCTGTCGGAACTCGCGATCCTCGAGACGGCGGCCGCGCTCCGCCGCGCCTTCGGGCCCGACACGATCCGGCACTACATCATCAGCCACACCGAAGCCGTCAGCGACCTCCTGGAGGTCCTGCTCCTCCAGAAGGAAAGCGGCCTGATGGCGGGCACGCTCGCACCGGAGGACTGGGCCGGCGCGGAGGCCGATCTCGTGGTGGTCCCGCTCTTCGAGACCATCGAGGACCTGCGCGCGTCCGAGCGGATCATGCGCGCTTTCTACGACCTGCCCGGGATCGAGCGGCTGGTGCGCAATTCGGGCGGCGTGCAGGACGTCATGCTCGGCTATTCGGACAGCAACAAGGACGGCGGCTATCTGACGTCCACCTGGGAGCTCTACTGCGCCTCGACCGCGCTCGCCCGGCTGTTCGAGGAGAAGCCCGGGCTGACGCTCCGGCTCTTCCACGGCCGCGGCGGCGCGGTCGGGCGCGGCGGCGGGCCGAGCTACCAGGCGATCCTCGCGCAGCCGCCTGCGACCGTGAAGGGGCAGATCCGGCTCACCGAGCAGGGCGAGGTGATCAACGCCAAATACGCCAATCCGGAGATCGGGCGGCGCAATCTGGAGACGCTGATGGCGGCCGCGCTCGAGGCGACGCTGCTCGCCCGGGAGGAGGTCGCCCCGCCGGAATTCCTGGCGGCCGCGGCCGAACTCTCGGAAGCGAGCATGCGGGCCTATCGCGCGCTCGTCTACGAGATGCCGGGCTTCGCGGACTATTTCTTCGCGGCGACGCCGATCTCCGAGATCGCGCAGCTGAACATCGGCTCGCGTCCGGCGTCGCGGAAGGCGAACCGGCGGATCGAGGACCTGCGGGCGATCCCCTGGTCGTTCTCGTGGGGCCAGAGCCGGGTCGCGCTGCCCGGCTGGTACGGCTTCGGCTCGGCGGTGGAGAGCTTCCTGGCCGGGGACCCGCACGGCCGCGGCGAGCTGCTCATGCGCATGGAGGCGGGCTGGCCGTTCTTCCGCGCGCTTCTGTCCAACATGGACATGGTGCTCGCCAAGGCGGATATCGGCATGGCGGCACGCTATGCCGAGCTTGTGCCCGACCGGGCCCTCGCGCGCGCGGTCTTCGATGCGATCGAGGCCGAGTGGCAGCGCACCTGGAACGCGCTCGAGCTTGTCACCCGACGGCCGCGCCTCGCCGACAATCCGACGCTCGCGCGCTCGATCGCCCACCGCTTTCCCTATATCGCCCCGCTCAACCACCTCCAGGTCGAACTGCTCCGCCGCTGGCGGGCCGGGCAGGTGGACGACAAGGCGCAGCGCGGCATCCTGATCTCGATCAACGGCATCGCGGCCGGGCTGCGGAACACCGGCTGAGGGCAGCCTTGCGGAGCGCCGTGCGGCTCTCCGCAAAGCCGCCCGCATGCCGGAAGGCAAAGCAGGCGCGTCAGGCGGCGATCGCGGGCAGCGCCCCGATCTGGCCGAGAATGGCCATCTCGTCGGCCCGCAGCCAGGTCTCAGCGATCAGGCCGTTCTCCATCCGGTAGAGCACGAGGCCGTCGAACGCGACCGTCCGCCCGGTTCCGGCGACGCCGGCAAAGTCCTCGGCGTGCACGCAGGTGATGTGCCATCGCGCCGAAACGAACTGCCGGTTCGCGACGAGTGCGTCGATCTCGAAGCTCATGTCGGCGAAGGCACGCCGAAAGGTCCGAAAGAACGCCTTGTAGCTCTCGCGGTCACAGGGGTCACCGCCGGGAAAGCCGTGGCAGACGATCCCGGGCGCCACGGTTTCGTCGATGACCGCCACCTCCGCCAGGTCCGGGGAATGGGTCCCGGCGAGGAAGCGCTCGACGGTCGCCCGGTTGCGGGCGGCGACGCGATTGTCGTCAGTCATGGTCCGATTCCTTCATCTCGCTTCAAAACATGCCCGCTGCGCGAGCGATTTCAGTGAACAGTCATGTTCATCGGAATGCGATAAGGTTGCCGTTCCGCCTTGTCAAGGATTGGATGATCACCCATGTTCACTGAATGGAGAGCAAGCGGGTGTATCGGAAAGAGAGGCGCGCCAGGTCGGAGGACGAAACGCGCCGGCGCATCGTGGAAGCGGCCATGCGGCTTCATGAGGAGGTCGGGCCGCGGGCGACGACGATCAGCGCCATCGCTGCGCGCGCAAGCGTGCAGCGGCTGACCGTCTACCGGCACTTTGCGGACGAGACGGCGATCTTCCGGGCCTGCACGTCGCACTGGCTGAGCGTCAACCCGCCGCCCGACCCGGCTTCGTGGGGCGCGGTCGCGGCGCCGTTGGAGCGGCTCGAGGCGGCGCTTTCCGCCTTCTATTCCTACTACCGTGCCACCGAAGCGATGTGGGCGGCGGCGCATCGGGACTTGGCCGAAGTTCCCGCACTGCAGGAGCCGATGGCGGCGTTCGCGAGGTTCCTCGCAGCGGTTGCCGACGGCCTTTTCGAGCCGTTCGGGATCGGCATGCCGGCGGGCGCGCCCCTGCGGGCGACGATCCGCCACGCGCTTGACTTCCCGACCTGGGCGGGGCTCGACCGGCAGAGGCTTCCGGAAGAGGAGAAGGTCGCGCTCGTCCTCGCTTGGGCGGCCGGAGCGGCGGCGACGCAGTCTCGGCCTTCTCCGCGGGCGGCGTAGGAGAAAGGTGAGGTCAGGCGGCCGCCCGCGCGGCGTCGCTGATTGCGGAGAGGAGCGCGAGAAGCGCGCGGTTGAGGGGTGTCGCGATGCCGTGCCGCTCGCCCGCCGCGACGACGGCGCCCGTCAGCGCCTCGAACTCGAGCGGCCGGCCGGCAAGCGTATCGAAATACATCGACGTCCCGGCCTCCTCCGGAAAGGTGAGGAGCCGCGCGAGCGTCCGTTCCGGCTCGTCGGGCTCGAGCCGGGCGCCGCACGCCGCGGCCACCGCCGCGGCCTCCTCGAGCACGGCGAGGCCGAGGGCGCGGATGTCGCCCCGCCGCATCACGACCTGCCGCTGGCGGGTGAGGGCGCCGATCGGATTGGCGACGGCGTTGATGAGGAGCTTCCGCCACATCAGCGTCAGGAGGTCCGCGCTCAGCCCGACGGCGAGCGACGTGCCGGCGAAGAGCGCGGCGAAGGCGCGGCCGTCCGGTTCGTCCGCGACGATCATGTCGTCGCCGCCGATGTGCCGGAGGCGGACGCGGTCCGGCGCGATCCGCTCGCCATTATAGTAGACGATCACCGGCACGGCCCGCGCCTCGCCGATGAAGGGCGCGACCCGGCGGGCGTGGTCGACGCCGTTCTGCAGCACCGCGACCCGCGTGGAAGGCCCGCAGAGGCGCTCGAGCCACGGCCCGGCCGCCGCGGTGTCCTGGGCCTTGGTGGCGAGGAGCACCCAGTCGACGGGTTCGGCCTCGCCGGGATCGGTCAGCGTGCGGAGCGGCAGGTCGAGCGCGGTCTCGTCGCGCTCCAGCGTGAGGCGCTCGAGCGGCCGGCGGGCGCATCCGACGATGCGGTGGATGCCGGCCTCGGCCAGGCATCCGGCGGCGACGCCGCCGATCCCGCCGAGCCCGACCACGGCGACCGCCTGCGGACCTGCGGAGGCTTCGGCCGCCGGTGACGGCTCCGGGCCATCCAATCGCTGCATCGGCATCTCCATCGGCGGCCGCCCGCGCGGCTCCTCGCGGCGAGGACTGTCCGCCGGAGGCGGCAAGGGCACCACCCGATTCCGTGCGGCCGGCGGGCACGCCATGCCGCATTGCAGCATCGTGCCATCGACGCTCCGTCGCAAGTGCGCTTCGCGAGCCGTCCGTAAGCGGGCTTGCCGATGCGGCGGGCATGCCCATATCAGGACCATCCGGCCGGTCGGCCGGGCCATGCGGCTCCGAGTGAGCCGACGCTCTCCCCATTCGATCCGCCTGACTTGCCGCGCCGGGATTGACCGGACGGCCGCGATCGATTCGAGCGTGATGAAAAGAGAAAGAATGAAGAAGAAGACAAAGCCTGCGCGCAAGCCGCGCGCAATCCGTCCGAGCGCGGAGACGAAGCGTCCCGAACAGCTCGGCCATTTCGACTGGAAGCCCGAGCCGTCCCCGATCTCCCGCGCGGAGATGCGGCAGATCGTGCTCGAAATGATCGGCTGAGGCCGAGCCTCGCCTCGGCCCTCATCGCAAGAGCCGAGGGAGGGCGGTGCCCTCCTCGCCGGCTCAGTGCGTGTCGGGCCGCGCCCGCGTGGAGGCGATCGCCTCCAGCGCCATTTCGGAGAGCCGCTGCCACTCGGCGGCGGCGAAGCCGTGGATCGCGGAGCGGTCGCGCCCCTCCGCCAGGCTCTCGCGCATGAGCTCGAGCTCGGCGAGGAACATCTCGGCGTCGAAATTCGGCAGGTCGGCGGCGATCCGGCGAAGCACGATGCGGAGGAACTGCCGCTGCATCGCGCTCTGGATCACCATCAGCTCGCCGAGCGCGTCGATCTCCGAAGCGGGGGTCTTGTCCGGCATCAGCGGCCTCTCCGGTTCGCGAAAGCAAGAGGGGCAGGCGCGGCCTGCCCGTGCCGGTGCGAGATAGAGCATCGCGTCCGGCTCCGCCACCCCGAGGGCCCGTCAGTGGCCGGGCAGCACCAGGACGGTGGTGGTCTTCGGCAGCGTCGCCGTCGAGACCGTGATCTCCGGAACGGAGCTGCGCTCGATCTCGAATTCCTCGCCCAGCACGGCGAGGAACCGCTCCAGCGTCTCGGTGCCGAAATAATGCATCGGCAGGACGAGGCGCGCCTTCAGCACCTTGAGCGTGTCGACGACGGCGTCCTGCGCCATGGTGAAGGTGCCGTCGACGGCCACCATCACGACGTCGAGCTGGCCGATATAGGCGAGATCCTCCGGCGCGAGCCGGTGGTGGAGATGGCCGAGATGGCCGATGCAGAGCCCCGCCATCTCGAAGATGAAGATCGAGTTCCCGTCCGGGATCGTTCCGCCGCCCCAGCTTCGGATGTCGGTCGTCACGTTGCGGATGAGCACGTCACCGATCTGGAGATTGTGCTTGGCGGGTCCGCCCTCGGGGTTCCATCCTCTGAGGACGTATTCGATCCGCGGATCGGGGGTGTCGGTATAGTGGCTCGAATGCGCGCGGTTCATCGTGACGACGCGCGGGATCACGCCGGGCCCCGCCCAGCCGTCGTAATCGGTCGCGACGGTGACGCCGGCCGGGCTGGTGATGAGGAAGGTCGCGTGCCCGACGAAACGGATCGAGACCGGTTCGCCGGCGGCGGGGATCGGCCGCGGCCGCATCCGGCCTCCGTCCGGGACATAGGCCGCCCGGAGGCTCGGCGGGGCCGCTTGCGCCATCGCGAGGCACTGGCTTCCCATCTGGGCCGCCGCAGGCGCGGCGAAGAGGAGGCCGGCGAGGAGTGCAAGCAGTCTGCTCGGCAGCGTCATGGCCAAGGCTCCGGCTGGTCCGGCGAGTTTAGCCGGAGGGTTCGGATCGGCAATGCCGGTCCGGTCACGGTTTCGTTTGCGCTTGCGGGGTTATTGCTGCGGTGCAACACTTCGCTCGGGAGGCCCGATGACCGGCCGAATCGTGACCATCGCCCAGCAGAAGGGCGGTTCCGGCAAGACGACGCTCGCCGCGCATCTCGCGGTCGCCTGGACCGGGCGGGGGCGCGTGGCGCTCCTCGACGTCGACCCGCAGGGGAGCCTCGGCGAATGGTTCGAGGCGCGCGAGCGCAGCCTGGGCGAGGATCGTACCGGCGTGACCTTCCGCACCGCGAGCGGCTGGGGCGCGAAGCGGGAGGCGAAGGCGCTCGCCCGCGATCACGATTTCGTGGTGCTCGACACGCCGCCCAAATCCGATCTCGAGGCGCGGCCGGCGATCGAGAGCGCGGATCTCGTGGCGGTGCCGGTGCAGCCGACCCCGGTCGATCTCTGGGCGAGCGGCGCGACGCTCGATCTCGTCGCCCGCGAGAGGCGCCCGGCGCTGCTGGTCGTCAACCGCGTGCCGCCGCGCGGGCTGCTCGCCGAGGAGGTGATCGCGGCCCTGGCGGCGCTCGGGCCGGCGGCCGCGGCGCGCCTCGGCAACCGGATCGCCTTCGCCGCCAGCATGGGCAAGGGGCGCACGGTGCTCGAAACGGAGGCGGGCGGCAAGGCGGCCGCGGAGGTGGCGATGCTCGCCGATGAGCTCGCCGCGCGCCTCGCCGGCACGTGACCTGGAAGACCGAGCGTTTACCGCAGCTTAACTCTCCGGCGGCAGGTGTGGTTCATCGAACCCTAACGCAGGAGATAAGTATGTCGTCCTCCGCGCTCCTCCGGCTCTGCGCGCTCTCCGGCCTCGCTCTCGCCGGCTCGCCCGTCCTCGCGGCCGATATCCCCGATTACGGCTACGGCGCCGCGCCCGCGGCGACCGGCTACCCCGCGACCTGGTCCGGTCCCTATCTCGGCGTCAGCCTCGGCGGCGGCGTCGGCAATCACGACGCCACCTATTCGGCCGGCGGCGCGCCGGTCGCAGGCGTCGACGGGATCGGCGGCGAAGGCTTCGTCATCGACGGCACAATCGGCTACGACGCCCAGGTCGGCGGCAATTTCGTCGTCGGCGTTCTCGGCGACATCTACTGGTCCAATCTCGGCAGCGACGCCTTCGCGATCTCCGGCGGCACGCGCGTCGACGGCGACATCGACGCCAAGTGGGGCTTCGATCTGCTCGCCCGGGCCGGCATCGCCGTCAATCCGAGCACGCTCCTCTACGCGCTCGGCGGCTACAGCTGGGAGAAGTTCGAGGCGAGCTTCGTCGCCACGCCCGGCGGCGCCGCCGGCAGCCAGGAGGAGAGCTTCGGCGGCTGGACGCTCGGCGCCGGCATCGAAACCAAGCTCACCGACAATGTCTCCGTGAAGGCGGAGTACCGGTACACGCGCTTCGACGATGCCGATTACGGCGTGCCGGGCGGCGGCTCGATCAATATCGAGCCCTCCACCCACACGGCGCGGTTCGGCATCAACTACCGCTTCGGGCCGGCGCTCGGCTTCTGATCCGGCTGCGGCGGCGCTCCGGAAGGAGGGCCGCCCGCCTGGAGGTCGCCTGTGGAAAGGCTGTCCCGAAGAGCAAAGCCGGCTTGTCAAAATAACTTGGGTTGCAGCGCCGCTCGCCGCACTTGCAGGTGAGTCCGCCGGTCCCTATAAGCGCCGCGCAGCACCCTTTGCTACAAGTCTTCGGACGCGCTTTCCGGGACGGAAACGTGGGTCAGAGCTGGAGGGTGCCGATTTGCGAGGCTCGGGCTCCATGAGGTCCGACTGGATCGAGAGGGCCGGCCTCTTCATCGGCTTCACGCTGCTTCCCGTCGTCAGCGTCTATGCGACGCGATCCGCGGCGACCTTCCTGTCGGTCTCCGCGCTGCTGCTGGCGGTGGCGCGCATGGCGGCCGACGGATCCGCGCGGCCGCTCCTTTCGGAGTTCGGGAGATCGGCCCGTCGCCCGCTCGGACTGAGCCTGCTCGCCTTCGCGGCTGTCGCCGTCCTGTCGCTCGCCTGGTCGCCCGCGCCGCTCAGGGCCTGGGACGAGGCGCTCCGGCTCGCCGGCAGCATCGTGCTCGTCCTCGCCTGGTGCGTCGTGATCCGCCGCGTCCCGACCGAGCGGATCTGGCCCTATCTGGCGGTCGGCGTCGCGCTCGGCGCGGCGGCCTGCGCCTACGAGCTGCTCGCGCCGGTCGGACTGAGGACGATCCTCACGCGGGAGACGGCCACGTGGAACCTGAACCGGCCCGTGATGATCGTGAGCGTGCTCGCCTCCGCCCTGTTCGTCATCTCCGCGCACGACCGTTCGCCGCGGCGGATGGTCGTCTCCGTCGCGCTCGCGGCGCTGGCCTTCGGCGTGGCCGCCATCTCGGAGAGCCAGTCGACCGACCTCTTCTGGCTCGCTTTCGTGCCGGCGACCCTCTTCGCCGCCATCTTCGCGCGGCGCGGAACCATCGTCATCGGCGTGCTGATGGGGGTCGCGCTCCTGATGATCCCGTTCGCCGTGCCCTGGGTCGCGGACCGGCTCCGTCCCCTGCTCGACGCCGCGCCGCTCGCCAATTACGTCCGGGAAAGCCACGCGCTCCTGCGCCTCGACATCTGGCGGGGGTTCGCCGAGGCGCTCCCGGCGCGGCCGTTCACCGGCTGGGGCATTGCGAGCGAGCGCTTCATGAAGCACGCCGACGGCAGCGGCCGTCCCTTGGTGCCCTATGCCCATCCGCACAGCCTGCCGATCCAGCTCTGGCTCGATTTCGGGCTCGTCGGCGTCCTTGTCGCGCTCTCCGTCCTCGCCGCGACCTTCCGGCGGATCCTGGCGCTTCCGCCCCGCCAGGGCGCGCTGGCGGCCGGTCTCCTCGCCGCCCTCTTCGCCGTGTGGTCGGTGAGCCACGGAGCGTGGCAGGAATGGTGGCTGGCGCTGATCGCGCTGAGCTTCGGCACGCTCATCGCCGCTCGCGCCGGGCCCGCGCCGCCTTCCTTGCGCTGATGCGCGCCTTGGTAGCGATCAATCGCGGCAGCCGGCACGGACGGAGATCGCTCGATCGCGCGCTCGCCATCCTTGCCGGGGCGGGCATCGAGCCGGTCGTGGCGGCGGTGCCGAAGTCCCGCCACATCCCCGAGCTCGTGGCGCGGCATGTCGGCGCGGTCGATGCCGTCGTGCTCGTCGGCGGCGACGGCACGGTCCACAATGCCGTCGCGCTGCTCCTGGAGCACGACCTTCCGCTCGGGATCCTCCCCACCGGGAGCGCCAACGACCTCGCCCGGAACCTTGGGATTCCGCCGTCGCCCGAGCGTGCGGCCGCAATCGTCGCGGCCGGAAGGACGCGGCGGATCGACGTCGGCTACGTCAATGGCGAGCCGTTCCTGAACGTCGCACATATCGGGATCGGGGCGGCCCGGGGAGCGGCCGCGCCGCGGCCGCTCAAGCGCGCCTTCGGGCGGTTCGCCTACATGCCGGCGGCTCTTTTCGCGGTCCTCGGCGCGCGGCCGTTTCGCGCCGCCATCGTCGTCGACGGCCGGGAGATCACGATGCAGGCCGTCCAGATCACGGTCGGAAACGGCGGCAGGTTCGGCGGGATCGGGACCGTCTCGGAGACCGCCCGGATCGATGACGGGCTTCTGCACCTTTTCGCCGTCAAGGCGGGAAGCGGGCTCGCGATCCTCCCGATCCTGCCGTCGTTGCTGACGGGGCGGCTGGGGCGCCGGAGAAGCGTCGAGACCTGCTCCGGGCGCGAGCTCGCCGTGACGACCGACGCGCCCATGCCGGTGAGGACGGACGGCAAGCTCGTCGCGGAGACGCCGGCGCGGTTCTCCGTCAGGCCCGCAGCGCTCAGGGTCTTCGCGCCCGATCCAGGCGTCTGAGGCTGGCGGCGTTTGGTCGCGGCCGTCATGGCGGCCCGATGAAACATTGGCTGGATATTGTCAGCATAGCTTATTATATGCGGCTCCATGAGTGACACGACGATCAAACACAGCCTCGGCTTCCTGATCACCGACGCGCACCGCCTGCTGCGGCGCCGCTTCGAGGAGAAGGCCCGCGGCACCGGGCTCACCGCGACGCAGTGGCAGATGCTCGCCCGGCTCTCGCACAACGAGGGCATCAACCAGGTGCGCCTGGCGCAGCTCCTGGAAGTCGAGCCCATGACGCTCTGCCGGCTCGTCGACCGGATGGAGGAGGCGGGCTGGGTCGCCCGCGAGCCCGACCCCGGCGATCGGCGCGCGCGGCTCCTCTACCTCACCGACAAGACCCGCGGGCAGCTTGGCGCGATGCGGGAAGTCGCCCGGGAGGTCTATGCCGAGGCGCTGGCCGGGATTTCGCCGGAGGTGCGCGCAATTGTCACCGAAGCGCTCTGCACGTTGATCAGGAACCTCTCCGAGCGGGAAGCCGTCCTCGGGGAGGACGCGGCATGAAGCGGGATTACGCAATGGCCGAGAAGCCAGTCGCCGAAGGAACCGCAGCCGAGGGCGCGGTCGCGGAGAAGCCGAAGGCGCGCCGCGGCCGGCGGACCTTCCTGATGCTGGGGCTCCCGCTCCTGGTCGCCCTCGCCGGCGGCTATTTCTGGGTGACGGGCGGACGCTATGTCAGCACCGAAAACGCCTATGTCCAGCAGCCGAAGGTCTCGATCGCGCCGGACGTCGCCGGCCGGATCGTCACGGTGGCGGTCCGCGAGAACCAGCGTGTCGGCGCCGGCGACGTGCTGTTCCAGATCGATCCGGAGCCGTACCGCCTCGCCCTCGAGCAGGCCGAAGCGGCGCTTGCCGGCGCGCGCCTCGACGTGGACCGGCTGCGCTCGGCCTATCACAGCGCCACGGCCGACCTGCAGACGGCCAAGGATACGCTCGCCTTCCGCAAGAACGAGCTCGCGCGCCAGCAGAAGCTCGTCGGCAACGGCTACGTGACGAAGTCCCAGTTCGAGGAGACCCGGCTCGCCGAGCAGGAGGCCGAGCAGCAGCTCCGCTCCGCGGAGCAGCAGGTCGCGAGCGCGCTCGCCGCGCTCGGCGGCAGCCCGGACATCGCGACCGACGACCACCCGGCCGTTCTCGAGGCGCTCGCCAACCGCGACCAGGCGAAGTTCAACCTGGAGCGCACCAGGGTCGCGGCGCCCCGGCCCGGCATCGTCAGCCAGACCGGCCGGCTCCAGATCGGCCAGTACGTCGCCGCGGGCACCGCGGTGATGAGCCTGGTCGAGCCGGAGGACACCTGGGTCGAGGCGAACTTCAAGGAGACCGAGCTCACCGGCATGGCCGTCGGCCAGCAGGCGGAGCTCACGTTCGACACCTATCCCGGCCGCAGCTTCGAGGCCGAGGTGGCGAGCATCGGCGCCGGCACCGGCGCCGAGTTCTCTCTGCTGCCGGCGCAGAACGCGACGGGCAACTGGGTCAAGGTCGTTCAGCGCATCCCCGTCCGGCTGCACATCGTCTCTCCGCCGCAGGACGTGGCGCTCCGGACCGGCATGAGCGCCTCGGTCTCCGTCGATACCGGGCATGTCCGGGGATTGCCGAAGGTGATCCGCTCCGCGCTCGCCGTCGTCGGCATTGGGCCCTCGGTCGCGCAGGCGCGGGCGGACTGATCTCCCGATGAGCGCGGACTCGCATGCGGCGGTGCCGAACCGCGGCCTGATCACGGTCTCGATCATGCTCGCGACCGTGATGCAGGTGCTCGACACGACGATCGCGAACGTCGCGCTGCCGAGCATGCAGGGCAATCTCGGCGCGGCCCAGGACACCATCACCTGGGTGCTCACCTCCTACATCGTCTCCTCTGCGATCATGACGCCGGTGACCGGCTGGCTCGCCGAGCGGTTCGGGCGCAAGGCGCTGTTCCTCACCTCGGTCGGCGGCTTCACGATCTCGTCCATGCTCTGCGGCATCGCCGGGAGCCTCGAGACGATGGTGCTGTTCCGGATCCTGCAGGGGGCCTTCGGCGCCGCGCTCGTGCCGCTGTCCCAGGCCGTGCTCCTCGACATCAATCCGAAGGAGCGGCACGGCCAGGCGATGGCGCTGTGGGGCGCCGGCATCATGGTCGGGCCGATCATCGGGCCGACGCTCGGCGGCTGGCTCACCGAAAGCCTCAGCTGGCGCTGGGTGTTCTACATCAACCTGCCGGTCGGCATTCTCGCCTTCCTCGGCATCCTCGCGTTCCTGCCGGAGACCGAACGGCGCCGCCGCGGCTTCGACGTGCTCGGATTCGCGATGCTGAGCCTCGCCGTCGGCGCGCTGCAGATGATGCTCGACCGCGGCGAGCAGCTCGACTGGTTCTCCTCGCCGGAGATCGTGATCGAGACGTTCCTCGCCGCAACCGGGCTCTGGGTCTTCGTCGTGCACTCCGTGACGGCGCGCAACCCGTTCATCCATCCGCAGATCTTCCGCGACCGGAACCTCGTCACCGGGCTGGTCTTCATCTTCATCGTGGGCATCATCCTGCTTGCGAGCCTGGCGCTGCTGCCGCCGCTGCTCCAGAACCTGATGGGCTATCCGACCATCACGACCGGCCTCGTGATGGCGCCGCGCGGGGTCGGCACGATGATCTCGATGATCCTGGTCGGCCGCCTCGTGCACCGCATCGACCCGCGCCTGCTCATCCTGACCGGGCTCGGCCTCACCGCCGTCTCGCTGTGGGAGATGACCGGCTTCACGATCGCGATGGGCTCCTGGCCGATCATGAAGACCGGCATCATCCAGGGCCTCGGCCTCGGCCTGGTCTTCGTCCCGCTCAGCACCATGGCGTTCGCGACGCTCGAGCCGCGCTTCCGGACCGACGCCGCGAGCCTTTTCAGCCTGGTCCGCAATGTCGGCAGCTCGATCGGCATCTCCGTGGTGGTCACGCTCCTGTCGCAGAACGCGGCCGTCAACCGGGTCGAGCTCGTCTCGCGGCTGACGCCGTTCCAGCCGGCCGTCGCGGACCAGATGCCGGCTGCGCTCGCGGGCGACCCGACGACGCTCGCCAATCTCGCCGCGCAGGTCGCGCAGCAGGCGACGATGATCGCCTATCTCGACGACTTCATGCTGATGATGTTCGTCACCCTTGCGGCGACCCCGCTCCTCCTCCTCCTGCGGCGCCCGGCCCGCGCGCCGGCCGCGGCCGGCGGCCCGGCGATCGCCGAATAGGCGGGCGGGCGGCCGATGCCGGATCCGGCG
>NZ_SPKJ01000094.1 GCF_009866965.1 Propylenella binzhouense
GCGCCCGCCGCGGAGGCCGCGCTCGTCGGCGCGAGGCCCGGCGCCGGCGGCGCGGAAGCCGCCTGTGCGGCGCTCGCGCGGGATTTCACGCCGCTCACCGACATGCGTGCCTCCGCCGGCTACCGGCTCAAGGCGGCGCAGAACCTCCTCCGGCGCTTCCTCATGGAGATCGCCCCGGACCGGCCGGCCACGCGCGTCCTGGATCTCGCCGATGTCTGAGACCCGCATCCAGGATCGCGGCGAGGCCGAAACCCTCCGCGACGTGCCGCACCACAAGCTCGCCGCGGCCGCGGACAAGGCGATCCGCGGCGGCGTGGCGCGCCCGGTCGCTCACGACAGCGCCGCGCGCCACGTCACCGGCGCCGCGGTCTATGTCGACGACATTCCCGAGCTGCCGGGGACGCTCCATCTCCATGTCGCCACGAGCAGCCGCGCCCATGCGCGGGTCGCGGCGATCGACCTCGCTCCGGTCCGCGCCGCGCCGGGCGTCGTCGCCGTGCTTTCGGCCGGGGACATACCTGGCGAGAACGATTGCAGCCCGGTCTTCCACGACGATCCGGTCTTCGCGGAGGGCGAGGTGCAATATGCCGGGCAATCGCTCTTCGCCGTCGCCGCCGTGACGCGGGAGGCCGCCCGGGCGGCGGCGGCCCTCGCCCGGATCGAATACGAGGACCTGCCGGCGCTCCTTACGGTCGACGACGCCCTCGCGGCCGACGCCGATCTCCTGCCGCCGCACGAAATGCGGCTCGGCGACCCGGAGGCGGCGATCGCCGCCGCGCCCCGTCGCCTCGCGGGCACGATCCGGGTCGGCGGCCAGGACCATTTCTACCTGGAGGGCCAGATCGCCTATGCCGTTCCGGGGGAGGGCGAGGACGTGCTCGTCCATTCCTCCACCCAGCATCCGAGCGAGGTGCAGCACACCGTCGCGAAGGTCCTCGGCGTGGCGGACCATGCGGTGACGGTCGAGGTCAGGCGCATGGGCGGCGGCTTCGGCGGCAAGGAGAGCCAGCCGGCGCTCTTCGCCGCCATCGCGGCGCTCGCGGCGAAGAAGACCGGCCGGCCGGCCAAGCTCCGGGTCGACCGCGACGACGACATGGTGATGACCGGCAAGCGCCACGATTTCCGGATCGACTGGGAGGTCGGGTTCGACGGCTCGGGCCGGATCGCGGGGGCCGTGTTCCGGCAGGCGGCACGCTGCGGCTATTCGGCGGACCTTTCCGGCGGCATCGCCGACCGCGCGATGTTCCACGCCGACAATGCCTACGATCTCCGGGCGGCGCGCATCCATTCGCGGCGGCTGAAGACGCACACGGTTTCGAACACCGCGTTCCGGGGCTTCGGCGGCCCGCAGGGGATGATCGCGACCGAGCGCGTGCTCGACGCGGTCGCCTTCGCCCTCGGCCGCGATCCGCTCGACGTCCGGCGCGCGAACTTCTACCCGCCGGGGGGCGGGGCGGTGACGCCCTACCACCAGGAGGTCACGGATTCCGTGGTGTCCGAGATGGTGGAGGAGCTCGAGCGGAGCTCCGGCTATCGCGCCCGCAGACAGGCGGTTCGCGCCTTCAACGCGGGAAGCCCGATCCTGAAGAAGGGCATTTCGCTCACGCCGGTGAAGTTCGGCATCTCGTTCACCGCGACGCATCTCAACCAGGCCGGCGCGCTGGTCCACGTCTACAAGGACGGCTCGGTCCACCTCAATCACGGCGGCACCGAGATGGGGCAGGGCCTGTTCGTGAAGGTCGCGCAGGTGGTGGCGGAAGTCTTCCAGATCGATCTCGACCGGGTGAAGATCACCGCCACGACCACGGCCAAGGTGCCGAACACCTCGGCGACGGCGGCCTCCTCCGGCTCCGACCTGAACGGCATGGCGGCGAAGGCCGCCGCCGAGGCGATCAGAGGCCGGCTCGTCGCCTTCGCCGCCGCCAAGTACCGCCTGCCGGAGGATCGCATCGTGTTCCTGCCGAACCGGGTCAGGATCGGCAACGAGGAGATGAGCTTTCCGGACCTCGTGCAGGAGGCCTATCTCAACCAGGTCTCGCTCTCCTCGACGGGCTTCTATGCGACACCCGGCATCCACTACGACCGCGAAACCGCCTCGGGGAAGCCGTTCTTCTACTACGCCTATGGCGCCGCGGTGAGCGAGGTCGCGATCGACACGCTGACCGGCGAAAACCGGGTTCTCCGGGTCGACATCCTCCACGACGTCGGCCGCTCGCTCAATCCGGCGATCGACCTCGGCCAGATCGAGGGCGGGTTCATCCAGGGGCTCGGCTGGCTCACCACCGAGGAGCTCTGGTGGGACGAAGCCGGGCGGCTCAGGACGCACGCGCCGTCCACCTACAAGATCCCGACCGCGAACGACCGCCCGGACGACATGCGGATCGCGATCTGGTCGAAGGGGGAAAACCGCGCGGAGACGGTCTTCCGGTCGAAGGCCGTCGGCGAGCCGCCGCTCATGCTGGCGCTCTCCGCCTTCTCTGCGATCGTCGACGCGGTCGCGGCGGCTGCGGACTATCGCGCCTTCCCCGATCTCGACGCGCCGGCCACGCCGGAGCGCGTGCTCGCGGCGGTGGAGGATGCGCGGCGGCGGGCGGGCTTCGCCTGATGCGCGCCTGGCTCCGCCATCTCCTGCCGGAGCTCGGGGCGGGCCGCGGCGCCGTCCTCGTCCATGTCGTGCGGGTCCAGGGCTCGGCCCCGCGCGATGCCGGGGCGCAGATGCTCGTGACCGACGACCGGCTCTTCGGGACGATCGGCGGCGGCGAACTGGAGCACCGGGCGCTCCGGCGCGCGCGCGAGCTCCTGCCGACCGGCGCGGCCTGCGTCGAACGCTGGCCGCTCGGGCCGGAACTCGCGCAATGCTGCGGCGGGTCGGTGACGCTCGCCTTCGAGCCGTTCGCGCCGGCGGATTTCGCCTGGGCGAAGAAGCTGGCGGTGGCCGCCAACGATCCCGTTCCGCTCGTCCGCACCATCGCGATCGGCGCCGGGTCCCGGTTCGTGCGCGCGTGGCGAAGCGCTTGCGCGCCGGTGGCGGATTTCGAGGTGGCGGAGGCGGCGGGGCGGCTGACGATCGCGGAGCGGATGAACCCGGCGCGCGCGACGCTCTTCCTGTTCGGCGCCGGCCATGTCGGGAGCGCCGTGGTGCGGGCGCTCGCGCCGCTCGGCCTCGACATCACCTGGATCGACGGGCGGACCGGCCAGGCCGGCGCCGTCCCGGCGGAGGTCCGGCTCTGGGAGCTCGCGATGCCGGAGCTCGCCGTGGAGGAGGCGCCGCCCGGCGCATGGTACCTCGTCATGACGCACAGCCATGGCCTCGACGAGGCCGTCTGCGAGGCGGTGCTGAAGCGCGGCGATTTCGCCTATCTCGGCCTGATCGGCTCCGCCACCAAGCGCGCCCGCTTTCTCGCGCGCCTGCAGGCGGCCGGCGTGCCGGACGCGCGGCTCGCCCGGCTCACCTGCCCGATCGGCCTGCCGGCGATCGCGGGCAAGGACCCGGCGGTGATCGCGGCGGCGGTTGCCGCCGACCTCCTGATCCGGCTCGAACAGGCAACCGAAGCAACGAGCGAGCATCTCCGGCATGAGTGACGCACCGGCGAAGGAATTCATGGCGACGGCCGTCCGGCTCTCGGCCGAGCGCATGCGCGAGGGGCATGGCGGCCCCTTCGGCGCGGTGGTGGTGAAGGCGGGGGAGGTGATCGCGGAGGGCTGGAACCGCGTCACCTCCACGAACGATCCGACGGCGCATGCCGAGGTGACCGCGATCCGCAACGCCTGCGCCAGCCTCGGCACCTTCTCGCTCGAGGGCTGCGAGATCTACACGAGCTGCGAGCCCTGTCCGATGTGCCTCGCCGCGATCTACTGGGCCCGCATCGACCGCGTCTACTACGCCAACACGCGCGAGCATGCCGCCGCGATCGGCTTCGACGACGCGCTCATCTACGGCGAGGTGTCGAAGCCGATCGAGGACCGCCTCATCCCCATGGTCCGGATCGAGCTGCCCGAGGCGGAGGCGGTCTTCGCCGAATGGAAGTCGATGCCCGAAAAGCGCGCCTATTGAGGGACCCATGGCGGCCGTCTTCGTCGAATGGCTGAACCTCGTGTTCCGCTGGGCCCATATCATGGCCGGCATCGCCTGGATCGGGACCTCGTTCCACTTCATCTGGCTCGACCAGAGCCTGAAGAAGCGGGCGGACCAGCCGGCCGACATCGCCGGCGAGAGCTGGATGGTGCATGGCGGCGGGTTCTATCTCGCCGAGAAGTACACAGTCGCGCCGGAGCGCATGCCGCCCGATCTGCACTGGTTCAAGTGGGAGGCCTACTTCACCTGGATCACCGGCTTCCTGCTCCTCGTGGTGATCTATTATCTCGGCGCGAGCGCCTATCTGATCGACCGCGGCAAGATCGCGCTCGCGCCGTGGCAGGCGATCGCCATCTCGGTCGCCTCGCTCGCGGCCGGCTGGGTGATCTACGACCAGCTCTGCAGGCGGATCGGCGGCCGCACGGCGCCGCTCGCCGCCGCCGTCTTCGTGCTCGTCGCGGTCGCGACCTTCTTCTATTCCGCCGTCTTCTCCGACCGCGCCGCCTATCTCCATATCGGCGCCTTCATCGGCACGATCATGGTGGGCAGCGTCTTCTTCGTCATCATCCCGAACCAGAAGGTGGTGGTGGCGGATCTGGTCGCCGGGCGGAAGCCCGATCCGAAATACGGCATAGCCGCGCATCAGCGTTCGCTCCACAACAACTACCTGACGCTGCCGGTCATCTTCATGATGATCTCGAACCACTATCCGGTGGTGTTCGGGAATCCGTGGAGCCCCTATATCGCGCTCGCCATCATCGTGGTCGGCGCGCTCATCCGCCATTATTTCAACCAGACCAACAAGGGGCCGGCGGACTGGTCGGCGATCGCCGCCATTCCGGCGGCCGTGCTGATCGTCCTCGCGATCATCCTGGTGACCGCGCAGCGGCCCGGCGTGGCGGCGCCTTCGGGCGCCGTCGCCTTTTCGGACATTCACCCGATCATCGCGACGCGCTGCGTGACCTGCCATTCCGCGCGGCCCACCAGCGAGGACTTTCCGGAGGCGCCGAAGGGCGTGATGTTCGACACGCCGGAGGAGATCAGGGCGCATGCCGCCCAGATCGAGCAGCAGGCGGTGCTCTCCGACACGATGCCGCTCGGCAATCTCACTGGGATGACGGAGGAGGAGCGCCGGCTCCTCGGCTCCTGGATCAGCGCGGGCGCCCCGCTCGACTAGGAAAGGGCCGCCCGGATCGCCCCCCGACTGGGCCTGTCCGGCCGGTCAGTCGACCGAGCCGCCGGCGTTCTCTTCGTCATTCCCGGCATCGGGCGTGACGTCGAGGATGCGGGCGCGCATGGTGATCCTCGGGGGCTCCGCCTTGCAGTCCTTCATGCAGGGTTCCGCGCCCGCCTTCAGGACCTCGGTGTCCGGACGCGGGTCGTCGATGAAGTTCGCCTCGTTCGGCAGCCGGATGGTGCCGAAATTGTCCTTGCTCAGCTCGAAATCCTCGTCGGTGACGATGTCGTTCAGGTAGAGCAGGTAGGCGACGAGCGCGTAGACCTCGTCTGGCGTCAGCGATTCGGCGTCGCCGAACGGCATGGCGCGGTGCACATAATCGTAGACGGTCGAGAGATACGGCCAGAACGAGCCGATGGTCTTGACCGGCCGTTCGTCCTGCAGCGTGCCCTGGCCGCCGGCCAGCTCCGGCCAGCGGCCTTCGCCCTCGCCGAACACGCCGTGGCAGGCCGCACATTTCTCCTCGAAGATCGTCTGCCCCTCGGCGACGGTGCCGTGGCCCTCCGGCAGGCCCTGTCCGTCGGGGCGGACGTCGATGTCCCAGGCGGCGATCTCTTCCGGCGTCGCCTCGCGGCCGATGCCGAGCGGGCCTGCGAGTGCCGGGCCGGCGACCACCAGCGCGGCGAGGCCGGCCGCGAGGAGCGGCTTACGAAACCTCGACATTCTCGACTTCTCCGTTCGACCGGACGTGCCAGGTCTGGATCCCGTTATTGTGGTAGATGGAATTCACACCGCGCACGGCCCGGAGTTCCTCCTTCGAGGGCTGGACATAGCCGGTCTCGTCCGTCGCGCGGGACTGCAGCAGCAGGTCCGAGCCGTCCCAGTCGAACTCGCAATAGAAGCGGCTCACGGCCCGCGGCAGGACCGGGCCGTCGAGCCGCGCCGGCCGCCAGTTGCGGCCGCCGTCGAGCGAGACGTCCACCCGGGCGATCCTGCCATTGCCGGACCAGGCGAGCCCGGAGACGACCGTTGCGCCCGACCGGTGGTTGAGCGGCGCCTGGGGCGACGGGCTGGTGATGACGGACTTGGCGTCCATCACCCAGGTGAAGCGGCGCGCCTTGCCGTTCTCCAGGAGATCCGTGTACTTCGAGGTCTCCTCGCGGGTGTGCCAGGGCTCGTCGCCCACCTCGATCCGGCGGAGCCATTTCACCCACATGTTGCCTTCCCATCCGGGAACGACGAGGCGGAGCGGGTAGCCCTGCTCGGGCCGGAGCGCCTCGCCGTTCATCTTGAAGGCGACGAGGCAGTCGTCCATCGCCTTCTGGAGCGGCACGGAGCGGGTCATGGCGGCCGCGTCCGCGCCTTCCGGCATGACCCAGGCCGCGTTCGTCCTGAGCCCGGCCTCGTTCAGGATGTGCTTCAGCGGCACGCCGGTATACATCACGCAATGGACCATGCCGTGCGTGTACTGGCAGCCGTTCAGCTGCGCGCCGCGCCATTCCATGCCGCTGTTGGCCGCGCATTCCAGGAAGTAGACGCGGTTCTCGCGCGGGAAGCGCTTGAGGTCGTCCATCGTGAAGACCAGCGGCTTCTCGACGAGGCCGTTGACCATCAGCCTGTGCTTGCTCGGATCGATCTCGGCGATGCCGGCGTGGTGGCGCTCGAAGCACAGCCCGTTCGGGGTGATGATGCCGTCGAGGTCGTGAAGCGGCGTGAAGCTCACCGAGGATTCGGGCGAGGCCGTCAGCCACGGCACGTCGCGGCGGACGACGCCCGACTCGAACTCGGACGGATGTCCGTAGGGCCGGGTCGCGACGCCCTCGCCGAGATAGCGGGTCCAGTCCGGCAGCTCGGTGATGGCGGTGTCGGATGCCGCCGCGCCGCGGGCGGCGAGCGCCCCGGCGGCGAGCGTGGTGCCGGCGGCGAGGCCTGCGCTGAGGAAGCCCCGCCTCGATGTTCCTGTGCGGTCTGGCGCCGAGCTATTGCCGCCCATGCGATCCTCCGATGCAACGAAAGTGCGGATTGTCATATTAGGTTTCTTGCATATATCAGCGCGGGCCCGACCCGTCGAGCGCCATTGCGCTGCTAGCCGGAAACGACGACCGAGTTGTTCGGCTCGATCGTCACGCTCTTGTGCTCGGCAAGGTGGTCCTCGACCACGTCCCAGATCGCCGGTCCCTCGGTGCCCTCGTTGACCGAGGCCCAGCCCGCAACGACATATTCGCGCTTCGGATCGATCGGCTCGCCGGTGCTCAGGAGCACCATCTCGCCGATCCGGCCGCCCATCTGGCCGGCGGGATCGATCCGGTAGCCCATGCCGCCGACGCGCACCATGTCCCCGCCCTGCTGGTAATAGGGGTCGGGATTGAAGAGGTTGTCCGCCACGTCCTCCAGGATGGCGCGGATCGTGTCGCCGGTCATCGCGCTGCGATAGACCTCGGGATAGGTCATCGCGCAGGTGGTGTGCATGTCCTCCACGGTGATCGCCTGCCCGGGCAGCAGGCTCGTGCCCCAGCGGAAGCCGGGCGACAGCGCGATCTCGGCGTCGCGCTGCTCGAGGAGCGCCTGGCAGATGAGATCGTCCCACGTGCCGTTGAAGTTGCCGCGCCGGTAGAGGAGGCTCTCGGTCGTGGCGAGCTCGCGGGCGAGCTCTGCCTCGTAGGGCGCGCGCACCTTGTCGACGAGCGCGGCCGTCTCCGGATCGGAGGCGATCGCGTCGGTGAAGATCGGGATCAGCCGGTGGCGGAAGCCCTTCATCTCGCCGCCGCCCGCCTCGATGTCGATGCGGGAGAGGAACTTGCCGTGCGAGCCGGAGGCGACGAGCACGGTCTTGCCGACGAGCACCGGCGCCGGCAGCGCGTCATGGGTATGGCCGGTGAGGATGACGTCGATGCCCGGCACCCGGCCGGCGAGCTTCCGGTCGACGTCGAAGCCGTTATGGGAGAGGAGCACGACGAGGTCCGCCCCGTCGGCGCGCGCCTCGGCGACGTGCTTGGCGACGTCCTCCTCGCGGATGCCGAACGACCAGTCGGGGAACATCCAGCGCGGATTGGCGATCGGCGTATAGGGAAAGGCCTGGCCGATGACGGCGACCTTGGCGCCGCCGCGCTCGAACATCTTCCAGGCCTCGAAGGCCGGCTCCTGCCACTCGTCGTCGTAGATGTTGGAGCCGAGGAAGGGGAAGGGGAGGGCGTCGACGAGCTCCTTCACGCGCTCGGTGCCGTAGGTGAACTCCCAGTGCCCCGTCATGGCATCGGGGGCGAGCGCGTTCATGACGGTCACCATGTCCTCGCCCCGCGTCTGGAGCGAGGTGAAGCTGCCCTGCCAGGTGTCGCCGCCGTCGAGGAAGAGCGTGCGGTCGCCGCGCTCGGCGCGGATCCGCTTCAGCACGGTCGCGATCCGGTCGATGCCGCCCATCCGGCCGTATTCCTTCGCGAGCGCCGCGAAGTCCACCGAGGTCAGCGCATAGGCCTCCGGCGTCTTCGGCTGGATCCCGAAGCGCTTCAGGAAGGCCTCGCCGGTGAGGTGCGGCGGCAGCCCCGCCGCAGGCCCCACGCCGAGATTGATGTCGGGCTCGCGGAAATAGACCGGCTTCAGCTGGGCGTGGATGTCGGTCAGATGGACGAGCGTGACATTGCCCATCGGCTCGAAGGCGAGGAGGTCGTCCTCGCGCAGCGCCTGCTGAGCCGCGAGCCGGGCCCACCCGCCGAAGCCGCTGGCGCCGACAAGGGCGGCGGCCGCGCCTGCCGCCTGGAGGAATTCGCGACGGGATATCATGACGCACCTCGCTCGAAAGGCGACGAAACAGAAACGGCGGCCAGCGAGAGGCTGCCCGCCGCGATGAAGGCCGGATCGGGCCCCGGAGACCCCGTCAGTGACGCACGGCCGGGGTCTCGACGGCGAGCCCCGTGCCGCGCCAGGCGACATAGACCTCGAGCGCCATGAACTCGTCGGACAGCGGCTGGAAGGGCTCCGCCCGCGTGTCCCTGACGCAGCCCTTGAAGCGGTTGTGGGTCGAGATGAGCGTGGCGTCCTTCAGGCGGTAGGTCGGGAAGCCGTTGATCTGGCCCTGGCTCAGATAGTCCGCGCGGAGATACTTGCCGGCATTCTGCTCGTGGCAGCTCGCGCAGGAGAAGTCGAGCTGGCCGAAGCGGGTGTAGTAGAGCTCCTTGCCCCGCTCCCACCAGGCCTTCATGTCGCCCTGGTCGAGGTCGAGCTTCACCGGCATGCCGCGCGACTGGAAGCGGACGAAGCTCACCATCGCGATCTGGTCCGGATCGTCGAACTTGTAGGGCTCGGCCTGCATGCGTTCGGTGCGGCACTGGTTGATCTGGAGCTCGAGATTGACGGGTCGCTTCGCCTCGGCGCTCCAGAACGGCGTCTTGGCGCCGACGCCCTTCATGCTTTCCGCCGCCTCGCCGTGGCAGCTCGCGCACGACTTGCCGGCCGCCCCCTGCACCTCGTTCCAGAGGTCCTGGCCGCGTTCGACCATCAGCATGCCGGGATTGTCGAAATCGTCGGTCTCGAGCGCCTGCGTCTCGTCCTCGCGGAAATGCCAGCCGGAGATCACCTCCTCGAACGGCAGCCCTTCGGGGGCCGGCGCCCGGGTGGTCATCTCAAGATCGCCGTTGATGACCAGCTTGTCCGCGTCCTGGGCGCTCGCCGCCGAGCCCATCGAAAGCAGCGCGGCGAGTCCGAGGCCGGCCATCCCGAGTTGTCCCTTCATTCCGTTCCCCCCTCGGCGCCTTCGCGTCGCGCGCCGTCCTTACTGGACTTCGATCTTCTGTTCTTCGGTGTAGGACGATCCGTTGTCGTCGACCCAGGTGAACTTCATCGTGCCGCTCTCGGGCACCTTCACGCTGAACTCGAAATAGGGGTTCGCCGAGATCGCCGGCTCCAGATCGGCCTCGAAGACCTTCTGGCCGTTGAACTCCGCGGTGAACTTGTTGATGATCTGCCGCGGGATGATCTTGCCGTCCTTGTCCTTGCGCAGGCCGGTTTCCATCTCGTGGTTGATCAGCGTCTTGATGACGATCACCTCGTCCTTGGAGGCGGTTTTCGGGACCCGCACCCGCGGTTTGACGTTCGCTGCCATTGTCGTTCTCCCAGATCAGCCGCCGCAGCCGCCGATCGTCACCTTGACTTCCTTCTTGTCCATGTAGACGGAGCCGTCCCGCATCTTGGCGACGGCGATCACGTTCTGCGTCTTCGCGAGGCGCATCCGGGTCGAGGCTTCCGCGCTGCCGCTGAGCGGCGTGAAGTGGAACGACACGACGCCCGGATTCGGGTTGCCTTCGGCGAAGATGGTGACGGTCTCCACGGCGTCCGGCGCGGCGAGGTCGCCGTCGACGGAGACCGAGATCGGCACCGTGTTGCCGTTCTCCGCGATTTCGGGCGCGGTGAGGGTGATCCGGCCGGCCTGCGGCTCCTTGCCTCCGGCGAGGTCGCTGATCGCCTTCGCGGTATCCTCGGCGGCGGCCTCGGCCCCTCCGGATCTCAGGGCGGCGCCGACGAGGACCGCGGCCCCGGCGCCGAGCGCGAGCGCGCTGCGTCGTGTGACATGCATTCCCATTCTCCCTTCGCTCCGGACCTACTTGCCCTTGAGCGTCACCAGATAGGCCACGAGATCCTCGACCTGCTCCGCCGTCAGGATCGGCTTGCCGGCGAGATCCTTGCGGACCCGCTGGTCCGTGATGGCGTGGTAGAAGGCCGGCATCACCGTCTGTTCGCCGAACACCTGCTTGGAATCGACGACGATCGCCCGCAGCTGCCCCGGTTCGTAGCGGCCGCCGACATCGGTGAGGTCCGGGCCGACATCGCCTTGGAAGAGCTCGTTGGCGAGATCCGCATTGGCATGGCAGGCGAGGCAGTTGCCGAGGGAGCGGCTCGAGAAGACGCTGCGGCCCTTGGCCGGATCGCCGGGCTGGCCCGTGAGCGAGGCGGCGACGGTCATGTCCTCGACCTTCACCTCCTCCGGCGCCGTCACGGCAGCCGCCGCGGCGACGCTCGCCATTACCAACGCGACCGCTCCGGCCGCCGCCACCAAGCCTCTCATTCCGCTTCCCCCCGCCGATTGCCGCCCGCGCCTTGCCGGCTCTTGAGCTCGGCCGAAGCCGAGCTCCGACCCTCGTGATCCCTATCGATAAATTCGTTTATTTGAATGTGTCAAGCTTCATCGTGGATCAGTCGGAAAGAGTGTCGCCGGCGGCCCGCATCTCCTGGAGCTTGCGCGCGTGATAGGTCTGGAAGTGCTCGTCGCCGGCATAGCCCTTCTCGCGGACCCAGCGGAACATGTTGAGCGTGGTCATCTTTCCGAACTGGCCGGGCATCACCTGCACCGCGGCCTCGCTGACCGGGGCGTCGACCGGCTCCTCGGGCAGGAAGATGACGGTCGGCGTGAAGACGATGCCCCACTTCCGCGCCGCCTTCTTCTCGGTCAGCACCTCGCCGTCGAGGTCGGTCACCTCCTCGTCGCCGAAGAGGTTGTACTGCACCACCATGTAATTGCCGCGGATGTAGTCCCGCACCTCGGGATCGGAGAGGACCTCCTCGTGCAGCCGCTTGCAGTAGATGCAGCCGCGCTGCTCGAACACGATCGCAAGCCGCTTGCCCTGCGCGCGGGCGGCCTCGATGTCCTCCCGCATGTCGCGGAAGGTGAGCGAGAACCAGTCCTCCTTGTGGAGCCCGTCATCGCCGAGCGTGGCCGCCCCCGCATTGGCGGCCCCGGCAAGGACGGCGAGCGCGAGCGCGAATACCTTCAGCATCGTGTTCCCTTTCGTCAGCCGACCGCCCCGAGCGCGGGGAAGGTCTCCAGCAGCCAGTAGGAGAGGGCGGTCATCTGGCCGGTGATGAAGAGGATCCCGGTAAGCACCAGGAAGGCGCCCATCGTCCTCTCGACGGTCGGCATGTGCCGGCGGAACCGGCGCGCCCAGCCGAGGAACACGGGGGCGAAGCCGGCCGCGAGCACGAAGGGTATGCCGAGCCCGAGCGAATAGACGAGGAGCAGCGTCGCCCCGCGCAGGATCGTGTCCTCCGTTCCGGCCACGAACAGGATCGCCGCCAGCACCGGGCCGACGCAGGGCGTCCAGCCGAACGCGAAGGCGAGCCCCATGACATAGGCGCCGAGAAGCCCCGGCGGCTTGCGCTCGACCTGGACGCGCGCCTCCCGGTAGAGGAGCGCGATCCGGAACACGCCGAGGAAATGCAGGCCCATCACGATGATGAGGACGCCCGCCACGATCGCCAGCACGTCGAGGTGCCGCGCGATCGTCTGCCCGATCACGCTCGCCGTCGCCCCGAGCGCGACGAAGACGGTCGAGAAGCCGAGCACGAAGGCGATCGCCGAGAGGAGCACGCGCCGCCCGGTCTCGCCGCGGCCCGTCTCGTCCGAAAGCTCGTCGAGCGACACCCCGGCAAGGAAGGCGAGATAGGGCGGCACGATCGGAAGCACGCAGGGCGAGACGAAGGACAGCAGCCCCGCGGTCAGCGCGCCGAGCACCGAGACGTCGAGCAAGATCGATCCCTTTCCTCCGGCCGCATCCTGGCGGCTTGGTAGATATTCGCTTCTTCCTATATATCGGAAGCCCGCACCGTCTGGACGAAAATCGTGCTGCGACTCCTCGCCGTCCTGTTCGCCTTCTGTGTGGCGGCCCCCGCGGGCGCCGCCGAGCTCGTCATGCTCGAGCAGCCGGCCTGCCCCTGGTGCGCGCGCTTCGACGCCGAGATCGCGCCCGCCTATCCCAAGACTGAGGAGGGGCGGATCGCGCCGCTCCGCCGCGTCTCGATCGTCGAGCCCTGGCCGCCGGATCTCGCCGGCATCGTGAGGGAGCGCTTCACGCCGGTCTTCATCCTGGTCGAGGGCGGCAGCGAGATCGGGCGCATCCGCGGCTATCCGGGCGACGATTTCTTCTGGCCGCTCCTCGACGAAATGATCGCGCGGCTGCCGGCGCGCAGCCGCGCCGCTTCCGCCGACTAGAACGCTTCTATAGACTCACGGAGTCATCAATCTCGTTGCGATGTCCATGCCCGAGACAGTCCTGAAGAGCCCGAAGACCCCCGCCGACGTCGCGGCACTGATGGAACAGGCGCGGCAGGCGAGCGATCTGCTGAAGGCGCTTGCGCATGAGAGCCGCCTGCTGATCCTCTGCCTGCTCGCCGAAGGCGAGAAATCGGTGACCGAGCTTGAGCAATTGCTCACGCTGCCGCAGCCGACCGTCTCGCAGCAGCTCGCGCGGCTGCGCTTCGACCGGCTGGTGAACACGCGCCGGGAGGGCCGGACCATCTATTACAGCCTTGCCGATGCTGAGGTTTCGGTAGTGATTTCGACCTTGTACGACCTGTTCTGCCGCAAGGTGCGGCAGGTCGGGGCGTGAGGCGCGGCGCCGGCGTTCGGCGCAGGCGGTCGACCCGGCCGTCGTCCCGGGCTGCGCCCGGGCAGAAGAGCCGGGCGGCCGGATAGGGAGACGCCCGATGTTCGGTTTCGATCCGATCGTCCTGTTGCCGGTGCTCGGCTTCGCCGTCGGCACCGGGCTCGGCTATGCGGCGCGCGCGAGCCGGTTCTGCACGCTCGGCGCGCTGGAGCGGCACTGGTATGCCGGCGATTCGACCGGGCTGCGGACCTGGGCACTCGCGGTCGCGGTGGCGATCGCGGCGACCCAGGCCATGATCGTCGCCGGACTGATCGACCTGACCGGCGCGTTCTACCTGGAGCCGCGGCTCTCCCTTCTCGGCGCCGTCGGCGGCGGCCTGGCGTTCGGGCTCGGCATGGCGCTCGTCGGCACCTGCGGCTTCGGCGCGCTGATCCGTCTCGGCGGCGGCAGCCTGAGGTCGCTCGTCGTCATCCTCGTCCTCGCCGTCGCCGCCCTCGCCGCCCAGCGCGGGCTGGTCGGCCTCGCGCGCGTCCATCTCGTGGAGCGCTTCGCCCTCGATCTCGCTCCGGCGGCCGACCAGTCGCTCGTCGGCCTCTTGCAGGCCCATGGCGGCGGCGGGGGACGCGCGCTTCTCGCCGCGCTCGTATCCGGCGCGATTCTCGCCTGGGTGTTCCGCGACGGCCGCTACCGGCGGAACGGCGGCCAGATCGCGGCGGGCACGGCGATCGGCCTCCTCGTCGCGGCCGGCTGGCTCATCACCGCGACGATCCGCGACCACTCGCTCGCGCTGCAGCCGGTCCAGCTCGAATCGGCCTCCTTCGTCGTCACCTATGCCGATGCGCTGCTCGCGGTCGCGACCGTCACCGGCACGATCCCCGATTACGGCGTCGGGCTCCTCTTCGGCGTTCTCTTCGGGGCCGTGCTCGCCTCGCGCCGGCGCCGGGATCTTCGCTGGGAGGCCTGCGACGACGCGCACGAGCTGAAGCGGCACATGCTCGGCGCCCTCCTGATGGGCGTGGGCGGCATTCTCGCCGGCGGCTGCACGATCGGGCAGGGCGTCTCGGCCGCCTCGACGCTCGCCGTCTCCGCCCCGGTGGTGATGCTGTCGATCTTCGCCGGGGCGCGGGTCGGGCTCGTCTGGCTGATGGAAGGTTCGCTGCGCGGCCTCTTCACGCCCTTCGCCGGCACGCCGGCGGAGTAGCTCAGGCGGGCGCGAAGCGGTAGGCGGTCCCCTTGCGCTCGGCGAAGCCGATCCCCGGATAGGGGAGGTGATAGCTGAGGAGCGGCGTCTTCTCCGCCGCCAGCCGGTCGAGGAGCTTCGCCCGCGTCGCGGCGCCGAGGCCGCGGTCGAAATCGGTCGAGGTCACCCAGTCCGGCCGCTCGAAGGAGACGGCGGCATGGCTGATCGCGTCGCCGGTCAGGACCAGCGTGTCCCCGCCCGAGCGGAGCGCAAAGGAGACGTGGCCCGGCGTGTGGCCGAAGGTCTCGATCGCCTCCACCCCCGGAACGACCTCCTGGCCGGGGTCGAAGAAGGCGACGCGCGCCTCGATCGCGGCGAAGTTCCGCCTGGCGCCCGCCGCGAAGGCCTGCTGCGCCTCCGGCAGCCGCGCCATGATGTCCGCGCCCATCCAGAAGTCCCATTCCGGCCGGGCGACGTGGTAGCGCGCCTCCGGGAACACCTCCTCGTCGAAATCGTCGAGCACCCCCCAGAGGTGGTCGGGATGGCCGTGCGTGAAGACGAGGTCGGTGATTTCGGCGGGGTCGATGCCCGCGGCCTCCAGGTTAGCGGGAAGCCTGCCGGCGCTTTCCATGAAGCGGGGACCGGCACCGGCGTCGAAGAGCACCAGCCGGTCCGCCTGCCGCAGCAGCACGACGTTGCAGGCCGGCTTCGCTTCGTCGAGCGGCAGGCCGTAGCCCTCCATCAGCGCGGCGAAGGCGGCGTCGTCGGCCTCCGGCGCCAAGAACTTGGCGGGGCGGAAGACGAGGTTGCCGTCGCTCACCACCCTCACCTCGTCCGCGCCGAGCGCCTGCCGGTGCGGCTCGGCGGCGAGGGCGCGGCCGGCACGGAGCGGCAGGAGCGGCGCGAGCGCGGTCGCGGCGGC
>NZ_SPKJ01000095.1 GCF_009866965.1 Propylenella binzhouense
CCGGAGATCGCCTATCCGCCCGCCGGGGCGGAGATCGATCTCGGGCTCGCGGCCGGCGATCCGGAGCCGCTCTTCCTCAAGGTGAGGGACGGCCGGCCGCCCTTCCTCTGGTTCGCCGACGGCGCGCCGATCGGCACCTCCGATTTCGGCCGCGCGCTGACCTTCAGGCCGCGCGGACGCGGCTTCGTCGAGCTGCTGGTGATCGACGCCGCGGGCGCGGCGGCGAGGAGCCGCGTCTTTCTCGACTAAAGCGGGATCAGTATTCCCGCTCGTAATAGATGCCGATCTTGGAACCGCCCTCCGCGCCGACCTCGCCGCGCGCCTTCACGCTCCGGCTGATCTCGAGGTCGACCGTCACGCGGCTCGATTCCGAGCCGGTGCCCTGCTCGACGCCGAGATAGAGGTGCTCGCCGATATAGCGGCCGGCCCGGAGCGACACGCCGCCCTCGGCGTCCGTCACGACGTCGAGATCGTCGAGGCCGGTGGCGGTGCGCAGCCTGTCGAGGATGCCCGGGCCGCTGCCGACGCCGGCGAACTGCGCAGCCGCCGCGGCGAGCTGCGCGAGCTGAAGCGGCGAAAGCTGCTCCACGCCGTGCCCGAAGAGGACATAGGCGAGCACCTCGTCCTCCGGCAGTTCGGGCGAGGATGTGAAGTGCACCTCCGGATCGGTCGCCACGCCGGTGATCGCGATCGTCACGGTCACGTCGTCGGCCTGGGTCGTCGCCGTGAAGTCGAGGATCGGATCGAGATCGCCGGCGAAGGTGAGGGTGCCCCGGTCGAAGGTGAGGCGGCGGGTGAAGATGTCGAACCGCCCGCGCCGCAGGTCGAACGCCCCGGCCGTCCGGATCGCGGAGATCGGGCCCTGGACCCGCAGGCGTCCGCCGAGCTCGGCATCGAGCCCGCGGCCGCGCACGAAGATCCGCGCCGGCGCCTCGATCGCGACGTCGAGGGTCACGCCGCCGGAGCCGCCGTCGGACGTGCTTGCGCGCTGCACCTGGCGCGCATCCTCCAGCGTCCGCTCGACCGGCGGCGGGGCGTAGAGATGCATGACGTCGATGGCGACGGCGTTCTGCGGCAGCTTCTCCGGCACGGTGATCTCGGCGCGGGCGATGCGGACCGTCCCGCCGAGCTGCGGCGAGGCGACGATGCTGCCGGTGAGCGTGAGGTCGGCGTCGAAGGTCGCGACGACGAGGTTCTCGTCGACGTAGCGCACGTTCCGCATGGTCGCCGTGAGATCGACGGGGAAGCCCGAGCCGATGCCGATGGTGCCGGTGGCGCTCAAGGTCCCCTGGTTCCCGCTGGTGGCGGTCAGGCGCTCGATGGTGATGCGCTCGCCGGCGAGCGAGGCGCGGAGCACGATGCCGCGGAGCACGATGCCGGTATCGGGATCGATGAACCCGGCCTCCGCGGTCGAGACCGTTCCGCTTACCTGCGGCGCGGCCGGCGTGCCGCGGATGGCCACATCGACGGCGAGCGTGCCGGAGAGCTGCGCGCCGCGGTCGGCGAGCTGCTGGTTGGCAAGCGCGAGCGGTGCGGTCCCGTTCACGGCGAGATCGAGGCGGTTGCCGCCTGCGACGTCCACGCTGCCGGAGACGGCGAGCTGGAGGCCGCCGCCGCCGGAAATGGCGCTGCGGAGCTGGAGCGCGCCCCCGGAATAGCGGCCGTTCGCCGTCACGGAGAGCGGCCCGAGCCCCGCGCTCCGCGTCGCCTGCAGCGCCGCGCCCTGCCAGGACGCATCGAACGTCGCCTGCGGCGAGGCGGTCGTGCCGCGGATATCGGCCTTGGCGGTCACCGTCCCTTCCGCGCCGAGGCCCTCGACGAAGCTGTTGGCGATCGCGACGGGCAGCGCGTCGACGGCCAGCGCGAGCGCGAGCCGCTGCGCATCGGCGCGGCCGTCGATCCGAACGCTGCCGCCGCCGACGCGAAGCGTCGCCTGGCTGAACCGCGCGCCGCCATTCTCCACCACGATCGTCGTCGGCGCGGCGAGCCGCGCCTGCAGCCCGGCGCGATCGAAGCCGAAGCTGTCGAGCCGGACGGCGAGCGCGTTCCCCTGCGGCTCCAGCCGGGCCCGCAGGCTGGCCGATCCGTCGGCGAGGGCGGCGTCCGCCGCGATCGCCGTCGCGTTGCCCTCGCGGCGCGCCGTCCCCTGGAGCGTGCGCACCGTCGTGCCGCCGGCGACCACGTCGCGCGCGGAGAAGCGCGCGTCGACGAGCGGAACGCCGAGGAGGTCGTCGGCGGTGCCCTCGATTTCGGCCGAGCCGACGCGCGTCGAGCCGTAGACCAGGTTCCGGACATTCCCGGAGACCTGCGCCGACTGCCGGCCGTTCTCCGCCGCGAGCGTCACGTCGAGATCGACCGCGCCGGTCGCCGAGACGCCCGCAAGCCGCGCCGCCTGCGCCACGTCCGGCGACTTGACGGAGACCGTTCCGGCGAAGCCGCCGGCGGTCAGGATGACGACGTCGCCCGTTGCCCGCGTCGGCCCGGCCGTGAGGTCGAGTTCGGCATTGAGGCCGCGCGCCTCCGGCACGAGCCTCGCCTGTGCCCGGACGGCGCCGTCGGGGAGGGTGGCGTCGGCCGTGATCGCGGTCCCATCGCCCTCGCGCCGGGCGGTCCCTTCGAGCGTGCGGACCTGGAGCGATCCGGCCGCGACGTCCTGCGCGGAGAAGCGCGCGTCGACGATCGGAACGCCGAAGAGATTGTCGGCGGTTCCTTCGACGGTCGCGGTGCCGATCCGCGCCGTCTCGTAGGCGAGATCGCGCACGGTCCCGGAGAAGCGCGCCGATTGCCCGCCATTCTCCGCCGAAAGGCCGATGTCGAGGTCGACGGCGCCGCCAGCCTTAACCAGCGCGAGCGGCGCGATCTCGGCGAGATCCGGCGAGCGGACCGAGAGCGATCCGTCGAGGCGGTTGTCGGCGGTCAGGAGGAGATCGCCCGCGATGCGCGTCCGCCCGGCGGTGAGCGTCAGGCCGTCGAGCCGGCGCCCGCCGTTCTCCGCCGCGGCGAGGCGGGCGGACCCGTCGATCCCGACCCCGCCGAGCGTCCCGGAGAGGCTCGCCTGCCCGCTGGTCTGCGGTCCGGCCACGATGCCCTCGAAGCGGGCGCGGGGCTCGGCAAGGCTGCGCCCCATCAGCGTGACGTTCTCGCCGGTAAGCGTGGCGTCGATCGCGGGCGCATCCCCGCTGCCGCCGATGCGGGCCGCAAGCGAGGCGGCCCCGGTCGCGCGGTCGCTCAGCACGGCGAGATCGGCGACGCGGGCGTCGACGGAGAGGTTGATCGCCGGCGCCGAGAAGGAGCCGTCGACGGTCGCACTGGCGTTCCGGCCCTCGATCGCGAGCGCGCGGAAGGCGAGCGATCCGCCTTCGCTGCGGGCGACGCCGCCCTTGAGCGCGACGGTCCCCGCAAAGAGCGGATCGAGCGCGGCCACGCCGAGGGCGAGGTCGGTCGCGCTGCCCTCGAGCGCAAGGTCGAAGAACGGGCCGGAAGGGCGCACCGTGCCGGTCGCGTTGATGCTCGCCGCGCCGGCGAGGCTGCGGCCCGAGAGGCCGGCATAGCGCGCGAGATTGGAGACCGAGACGGCGTAGCGGCCGTCGAGGGCCGCCGCCGTGGCGGTGCCGGAGAAGCTCGCGGTCGCGCCGTCGAGCACGAGGTTCAGCGCCGAGACGGCGACCGGGCTCCCGGCGCGCCAGGATCCGTTACCGGTCAGCCTGATATTGTCGCCCGCCGCCTCGGCGAGCCCCTCGTCGGCCGGGGCGAGGCCGCCGAGCGAGGCCTCGACCGCGAAGGTGGCGGAGCGCTCGTCCGGCGCGGCGAGGTTCGAGGCCTCGCCCGAGGCCCGGACATCCACCGTCGCAAGCCGTCCGTAGTCCGACGCGATCTCGCCGCCCTTGACGGTCACCGACCACGGCGCGTTTGCCCCGCTTTCGAGCGAGGCGTCGGCCTCGATCCTGCCGACGGTCGGTGCGCCGGGCAGGAACGGCAGCCCGGTCGGCTCGGTCCCGCCGCCGATCGTGACGCGGGCCGTGCCGCGCTCCGGCACGTAGTCCGGGCCGAGCTCTCCGCTGGCGCTCGCCGAGAGCCCGGCCGTCGCCAGCTCGGCCGTGCGGATGTCGAGCCCGCCGGCCGCCGGAAGGAGGGCGTCGAGCGCGATGCGGCTGTCGCCGGAAAGGAGGGCCCGGTAGTCCGCCGGGACGAACTCGCCGAGCCGTCCCGTGATGTCGCCGGTGACGCGGTGGCCGCCGTCTTCCGCCGCGATCCCGATCGTCCCGCCGAGGATGCGGCTGCCGTCCGATTCGAGCCCGATCCGGCCTCGCCAGTCGCCGAGCGGACCGTCGCCGTCGAGCGAGAGGCCGACCGCCGGCCGGCCGGGCAGGTTGAGGAGATTGGCGACGATGCCGTTCGGCGGCTCGCTGAGATCGAGCTTGGCGGTCAGCGCGTTCGCCTGCGGGGCGAGGCGGAGGTCCGCCGTGAGCATGCCGCCCGGCGCGTCGTTCCGCGTCACGGTGAGGGAGGCCGCGACGGCGTCGCTGTCGATGCTCGCCGATCCCTGCCCGGACAGCACGGCCGCGACGCCCGCGACCGGCTGGTCGACGACGATGTCCGGCAGCGCGATCGCCCTCACCTCGACGGAGACGGGCAGCGAGAAGGAGCCGCCGCCCGCGGCCTCGCTCCGGGTCTCCCCGGCTGCCGGCTTCCTGAGGACGTGGATGGTCTCCGCGGAGAGCCGGTTGATGTCGACGCGGCGGCGGAAGAGCGCGAGCCGGTTCCAGTCGACGGTGACGTCGTCGATCTCCAGCCAGATTCCGGTGCCGTCGGAAATCGTGATCTCGTCGATCCGGATCGTGGAGGAGAGGATCCCCTCGATGCCGCGCACCCGGATCTGCCGGTCGGGAGTGGAGAGCGTGCTCTCCAGCAGGCGCTCGAGCCGGGTGGTCTGGTCGTCCCCGGTGCCCTGGGCAAGGGCGACCGTCGCGGCGAGGCCGGCTGCTGCGGCGAGGGCGAGGCTCGCTCGGGTTCGTCGGCTCGGCATCAGAAGGCCTGTCCCAGTCCGATGTAGAGAGCAAAGTTCGGATCGCCCTCCTGCGGCGTGAGCGCGCGGGCGACGTCGACCCGGATCGGGCCGATCGGCGTGTGATAGCGCAGGCCGATCCCCGCGCCCACGAAGGTCTTCTCGCCGAAATCCGGGATCGCATCCTCGAACGAGGCGCCGGCATCGACGAAGGGTACGATGCCGATCGTGTTCGTGACACGGGCGCGGAGCTCGAGCGAGGCCTCCCAATAGGAGAGGCCGCCGGTCACCTCGTCGCCGATCCGCGGCCCGACATTCCGGTAGGCATAGCCGCGGATCGATCCGCCGCCGCCGAGATAGAAGCGCCGGTCGGCCGGCACCTCGCGAAGGTCGGCGCCGGCGATCGTGCCGAGCCCGATCCGTCCCGCCAGCACGAAGCGGTCGTCGGCGTCGATCGAGAGATAGGACGCTGCGGTCGCGTCGAGGAGGATCGCCGTGGCGTCGCTGCGCAGGTCGTGGAACGGCTCCGCCGCGATCGCCGCGTTGATCCCCTTGGTCGGGTTCAGCTTGTCGTTGCGGCTGTCGAAGGTGAGCTGGGCGGGCAGGCTCACGAGAAGATAGTTGCTGATGCCGAAGGCGTCATCGAAGCGCGACCGCTCGACGGCGATGCCGGCCTTGCCGGTGAGCGCGTCGCTGAACTGGTGGGCAAGCGCGATCTCGCCCCTGGCGCTCCGCTCCTGATAGCTCTCGAGCGTGTCCTGCTTGGCCTCGGCGCTGACATTGAGATCGGTGTCCGGGTCGAAGATCCCGGGCTTCACGAAGGTCGCGCCGACCCGGTAGCCGAGCTGGTCGTAGGACTGGCTGCCGAGCCGGCTCACCTCGGCTTCCAGCCGCAGGCTCTCGGCACGCCCGAAGAGATTGCGATGCATCCAGTAGGTCTCGACGGTGGCGCCGTCGACGGTCGAATAGGAGGCGCCGGCGCCGAATACGCGGCGCTTGCGCTCGGCGAGCGCGAAGTTCACCGGCAGGCGGCCGAGCTCGTCGAGGAATTCCGCCTCCTGGATCGAGACGCTCGAGAACACCTGGAGCTTCAGGAGGCGCTTCTTCGCCTTGTCGAGCGTGTCGGGATCGTAGGGCTCCCCGGGCTTGAGGCCGGTCTGCCGGACGACGAATTCCGGCACCATCCGCCGGGTGCCGGTCACGGTGACCGCGCCGATCGGCGCCTCCGGCCCGGGCTCGGCCACGATCGTCACGTCGACGGTGTTGGTCCGGTGGTCCGCGACAACCTCGCGGCTTGCGATCTCCGCCTTCGGGTGGCCACGCTGGCGCCAGACCGTCACCACGCGCTGCTCGGCCGAAAGGATGCGGCCCGAACGCGCCGGCGCGCCGGGCTCGATCTCGAGATCCGAAAGGTCGAGATTCGCCTCCTCCTCGCGGGGATCGACGGTCTGCGGCGCCCCTTCGATCCGGACCTTGCCGAAGGTGAAGAGCGGCCCGGGATCGACCGTGACCGTCACGGGTGCCGGGTCGGGCAGGGTGGCGTCGATCGGGATCGAGTCCGGCGGGCGGCCGTCGACCAGGATGGTGATCGTGCCGCCATAGCGCCCCTCGCGGTAGAGGGCGGCAAGCAGCCGGCCGTAATCGCCGCGCGCCCGCGCCAGCAGGCCGGTCGTGCCCGGCGGCGGCCGGTCGCGCTCGGAATAGAGGTTGGAGGCGGCCTGCAGGGTCTTCTCCAGATCCGCGTCCGTGACCTTGAAGTCGAGCGTATAAGGCTGCGCGTCCGGGACAGGCTCCGGCTCCTCGCGCCCGAACAGCCGGCTGAAGAAGCTCGCCTCGGCCGGCGCAACGTTCATCCCGCCGGCGAGGATCGCCAGCGCGAGGACGGTGGCATACCGCCCGACATGGGCCGCGACGCGATCGGGGCGACCATGCGGACGCAAATGGCCCGGTCGAAGAAATGGGCTACGCTTCACACCACCGCCTGTCTCTTCGGGCCGATCCCGGGGCCGTCCGCAGCACGCGCGGACCGGCCCGATCATCGGAGCGGAAACCTTAAACGGTTCCTACCGGAGGTCCAGCCAAAGCCCTGGATTCGCGCGCTCGGCGCCCGCGTGTTGCCATTCGGGCACGTCCGCGGCAGGCGCCGCCGATCACTCGCCGGCGTAGAGATCGCGGTAGGAATCGCGCAGCGCGTTCTTCTGGATCTTGCCCATCGCATTGCGCGGCAGCGCGTCGACCACGAGGATGCGCTTCGGCACCTTGTACTTCGCGAGCACGCCGGAAAGCTGGCCCTGGATCGCGGTCTCGTCGAGGCAGGCCCCGGGCCGCGGCGCGACCACGCCGGTCACCCCTTCCCCGAAATCGCGGTGCGGCACGCCGATGACGGCGGATTCGGCCACGCCGGGCACGGCGTCGAGCGCGGCCTCCACCTCCGCCGGGTAGACGTTGAAGCCGCCCGAAATGATGAGGTCCTTGGCGCGGCCGACGATCGTGACGTAGCCGTCCGGATCGACGAGCGCGAGGTCGCCGGTGATGAAGAAGCCGTCCGGCCGGAACTCCTCCTTCGTCTTTTCCGGATTGCGCCAGTAGCCCTTGAACACGTTCGGCCCGCGCACCTCGATGACGCCGACCGCGCCCTGCGGAAGCGCGGCGCCCGTCTCCGGATCGGCGATCCTGAGTTCCACGCCCGGCAGCGGGAAGCCGACGGTGCCGGGCCGCCGCTCGCCGTCATAGGGGTTCGACGTGTTCATCCCGGTCTCGGTCATGCCGTAGCGCTCGAGGATCGCGTGCCCGGTCCGCTCCAGGAACTCCTTGTGGACCTCGGCGGAGAGCGGCGCCGATCCGGAGATGAAGAGCCGCATGTGGGACACGCGCTCCCGCGTGAAGTCCGGCCGCGACAGGAGGCGCGAATAGAAGGTCGGCACGCCCATCATCGCCGTCGCGCCCGGCAGCAGGTCCACGATGCGCTCGAGATCGAACCGCGGCAGGAAGATCATCGACCCGCCCGCGGCGAGGAGCGTGTTGGTGGCCACGAACAGCCCGTGGGTGTGGAAGATCGGCAGAGCGTGCAGGAGCACGTCGTCTGCCGTGAACCGCCATGTCTCCACCAGCGCCTCGGCGTTCGAGAACAGGTTCTCGTGGGTGAGCATCGCGCCCTTCGAGCGCCCCGTGGTGCCGGACGTGTAGAGGATGGCGGCGAGATCGTCCCGCGTCGCGGGAGCGTCCTCGAAGCGGTCGTGCGCCCGGTCGACGGCATCGCTCAGCGTGCCCCTTCCGTCGGGCCCGAGCGTGAGGACGTGGCCTGTCCCCGCCCCGCGCGCGACCGGGCCGAGGCTCTCCAGCCGGCCGGGGTCGCAGACGAACACCGCCGGCTCCGCGTCGCGCAGGAAGTAGTCGATCTCGGCCGGCGTGTAGGCGGTGTTGAGCGGCAGATAGACGGCGCCGGCCCGAACCGCGCCGAAATAGGCGAGGAGCGCCTCCACGGACTTCTCCGTCTGCACCGCGATCCGGTCGCCCGGGCGGACGCCGAGCGCGCGGAACGCGTTCGCCGCGCGCGCGGTGGCCGCCAGCATGTCGCCGTAGCTCAGCGTGCGCCCGTCCGCGGTCGCGATGAAGGTCTTGTCCGGCCGGGGCAGGCCGCGGGTCAGGCGGGTGAAGAGGTTTTCGTTCATGCTGTCACTGTCTGGGCTTCTCGGGACGGCCGGCTGCGGGCGAGGCGCATGACCGCCGGGGAGGCGGCGACGTTGCCCGTATTGGCGTAGGCCTCGTGATTACGCTCGATCTCTTCGAGCCTGTAGAGGTAATTCACCAGCAGCCCGTGCGCCCGCCGCAGGCCGTCGCGGCCGCGGTCGCCGAGCCAGTTGATCCGCTCCAGGCGCGCGCCGTTGCCGAGATGGAAGCGGGCGACCGGGTCGAGCGGCTTGCCGGCGCCGTTGCGCGCACGGGTGAGATAACAGGCCGCGAGCCGCATCAGCACCGGCTCGAGCTCCCGGGCGCGCGCCTCGTCCGTCCACCAGCCTTCGGTGTCGAGCCCGGCGAGGATTGCCGCCGCCTCCGCGTCGACGAGCCCGCCTTCGCGCTTCCGCTCCGCGGTGAGCCAGGCCGCGAAGCCCGGCACCGGCGAGAGCGTCACGAAGGTCTTGAGGTTCGGCATCTCGCGGCGGAGATCCTCGACCACCTGCTTGATCAGGAAGTTTCCGAACGAAACGCCCCGGAGCCCCTCCTGGCAGTTCGAGATCGAGTAGAAGACGGCGGTCCGGACCTCGGCCGGGTCGGTCGGCTCCCGGTCGGCCGCAAGGATCGAGGCGATCGTTGCCGGGATCGCGACGGTGAGGGCGACCTCCACGAAGATCAGCGGCTCGTCGACGAGCCGCGGATGGAAGAACGCGTAGAGGCGGCGGTCCGGCGGGTCGATGCGCCGCCGGAGGTCGTCCCAGTCGGAGATCTCGTGGACCGCTTCGTAGCGGATGATCTTGTCGAGGATCGCGGCCGGCGTCTGCCAGTCGATGCGCCGCGCTTCGAGGAAGCCGCGGTTGAACCAGGACTGGAAGAGGTGGCGGAAGTCCATGTCGACGCCGCGCAGCTCGGGGTGGTCCGGCAGGGCAGCGAGGAGGTCCTCGCGCATGCGGACGAGCTTCGCGGTCCCGCCGGGGGCGAGGTTGAGACGCCGGATCAGCTCCTGCCGGCGCGGTTCGGCGGCGTGATGGAGGCGCTCGAGCGCTTCAGGCGTCGGCTCGGCGCGGTAGGCCTGGGCGGCGGCGACCGCCTCCTCCGGATCGATCCCGAAGCGGTCGGCGAGCAGCTTGAAGAAGGCGAGCCTTCGTGCCGGCTCGCGCGCCTCGTAGGCGCGGAGCAGGCGGTCGGCGATCGCCACCCCGGACGCCTCGCCGAGGCTCGAATAGAGCGATTCCGCGAGGTCCGCGAGGTCGGTATTGCCGTCCGGCTCGCCGCCCGTCTCGAGCAGGCGCCGGCCGCGTTCCGCGATCGAGGAGAAGAGGTCCTGGAGGAAGCCGGTCTGGCTCATCGCGCTGCTCCCATCATGGCATTCGGCAGCCAGGTGGCGATCTCGGGAAAGATGCAGAGGATCACGATCCCGAGGATCATGCAGAACACGTAGGGCAGCGCGCCGCGGAGAACCTGGACGAGCTCGATGTCCGGCGCGATCCCGTTGATCACATAGAGGTTGAGACCGACGGGCGGCGTGATGAGGCCGATCTCCATGTTGATGGTGAGGATCACCGCGAACCAGTAGGGGTCGAAGCCCGCCTGGGTGATGATCGGGAGGAGGATCGGCGCGGTCATCAGGATGATCGCGACCGGCGGCAGGAAGCAGCCGGCCACCAGCAGGAAGACGTTGATGATCCCCATCAGCACCCAGCGGTTCACCTCGAGCGCGGCGATCCACCCGGCGATCGACTGCGTGATGAAGAAGGAGGAGAGCGTGAAGGCGAAGAGCTCGGAAGCGGCGATGATCATCATGATCATCACGCTCTCGCGGAGCGAATCCCGGAACACGCGGGCGAGCGGCCGCGGATTCCACATCCGGTAGATCACCACCACGAGCAGGATGCAGAGCACGGCGCCGACGCCGGCGGCCTCGGACGGCGTGGCGACGCCGCCATAGAGCACCCAGAGCACGGCCACGATGATGGCGAGGAAGGGCAGCACGCGCGGCAGCGCGGCCGCCTTCTCCCTGAGCGAGAAGCGGCGCGCGTCGCCGAAGCGGTAGCCTCGCCGGCGGCAGTCGACGATCGTCCAGGCCATGAAGATGGCCGTCAGCAGGAACCCGGGCAGGATCCCGGCCATGAACAGCCGGCCGATCGAGGTCTCCGTCGCGATGCCGTAGATGATCATCGTGACGGAGGGCGGGATCAGGATGCCGAGGGTGCCGCCGGCGGCGATCGAGCCGGCCGCGATCTCCTTCGGATAGCCGCGGTTCACCATCTCCGGTATGCCCATCTTGCCGATCGCGGCACAGGTGGCGGGCGAGGAGCCGGAAAGCGCGGCGAAGATCGAGCAGGCGCCGAGATTCGAGAGGACGAGCCCGCCCGGCACGCGGTTGAGCCAGCGGTCGAGCGCCTCGTAGAGGTCGCGCCCGGCCGGGCTCGAGGCGACCGCCGCGCCCATCACGATGAACATCGGGATCGAGACCAGGCTGAAGCTCGCCAGCCCGGCGAAGAAGGTCTCGCCGAGGATGCCGAGCATGCCGGGCCCGAAGCCGAGGAGGAGAGCGCCGATCGAGACGAGCCCGAGCGCGAAGGCGATCGGCATGCCGATCGCGATGCCGGCGAGAAGGCCGCCGATGATGACGAAGCCGGCGACGAACGGGTCGTTCATCTGAGTTCGTCCCTCAGCTTGATGAGCTCGGCGACATATTGCAGGCAGAGCAGCCCGATCCCGAGCGGGAGCGGCAGGAGCGGGATCCAGAGCGGCAGCGCCCAGACCGTCGCGGTGGTCCAGCCCTTCGACCACGCCTCCTCGAAATGGATCCAGCCCGACCAGGCGAGGAGCGCGCAGAAGATCAGGCTGAACAGGCCGGAAAGCGCCTCGAGGAAGACGCGGCTGCGGGGCCGAAGCGCGCCGGGCAGGAGGTCCACGTTCACGTGGCCCTTCTCCATCAGCACCCAGGCCGAGCCGAGGAAGGTCGCCGCCACCACCGAATAGACCACGAACTCCGTCTGCCAGACCGTCGAGGCGCGCAGGAGGTAGCGCATGGCGACCATCTGGCAGACGATGAGGAGCGCGGCCGCGAGCAGCGCGACGGAGACAAGGCCGGCGGCGCGCGAAAGGCCGCTGACGATCCGCACATAGGTCTGCATGGATGCGTGATTCCTGCGGGCGGCGCGGCCGGCGCCGCCCTGGAGAGGGAATACGGCCGCGCCGGTGCGGCCGCTCCTGCGCTATTCGACCGCGAGCGCCGCGTCGATCAGCTCCTTGCCGCCCTTCACCTTTTCGGCGAAGTTCTTGTACGAGCTCTCCTGCGCGAGCTTCAGCCAGGCGTCGTAGTCCGCCTTCGACATCTCGACGACCTCGACCCCGTTCTTCTTGAACACGTCGATCATCTCCTGGTCGATCTTCTTGGCTTCTTCGGCGAAATAGGCCTCGGCCTTGTCGCCGGCGGCCATGATCGCCTTCTGCTGCTCGGGCGTCAGCTTGTCGAAGCTCGCCTTCGACATGAGGATCGGCTCGTACATGAACCAGAGCGCGTTCTCGCCGGGCGCCGTCAGGCACTTCACCTGCTCGTAGAGCCGGTAGGAGACGAACGACCCCGAGGAGGTGTTCGTGGCGTCGAGCACGCCGGTCTGCATGCCGGTGTAGATCTCGGAGGAGGGCATAGAGGAGATCGACGCGCCGGCGGCCGCAAGCATCTGTTCGAAGGCGGGTCCGGCCGCGCGCGTCACCTGGCCCTTGATCGAATCGGGCCCGGAGATGCAGCCCTTCTTCGATGCGAAGCCTCCGGCGAGCCAGGCATCGGAGATCACCATGACCCCCTCGTCGTCGATGATCTTCTTGATCTCCTGCATGAACTTGGAATCGTTCATGCGCTGCGCCCGGTCGTGGTTGCGCACGAGCCCCGGCATCAGCGTCGCGGAGAATTGCGGCACGCGGCCCGAGGCGTAGTCGAGCGGGAAGGCCGACATGTCGAGCTGGCCGCGCGTGAGCGCGCCCCACTGGTCGTTCGGCTTGAAGAGGGACGCGTTGCCGAAGATCTGGATCTTCAGCCCGACATTCGCGTTCTCGACCTCGCGGGCGATGAGCTGGACCATCTCGTCGCGCACGTCGCCCTTGCCGGTCGGCCATTGGTGCGAGGCCCGCAGCGTGGTCTGCGCCTGCGCCGCGCCGGCGGCTAGGCCCGCCGCAAGAAGTCCGAGCACAATTCGCTTCATCTTAGCCTCCCATACTGCTTTCTTTTCTGTCGAGCGGGAAGCTTGCACGCCTACCTTGCAGCGGTCAAGTTGCATACAATCCTTTTTCCCTTGTATGCTCCGGCCCGGGAGGAAGGCATGTCCCGCAAGAGTACAGTCGGCCTGCGCGATGCGATCGAGCAGGACATCGTGACCGGCCGCTTCGCCCCCGGCGACCGGCTGGACGAGGTCACGCTGGCGCGGCGCTTCGCCGTCTCCCGGACCCCCGTGCGCGAGGCGCTGCGGCAGCTCGGCGCGGCCGGCTTCGTGACCATCCAGCCCAATCGCGGCGCCTTCGTCGCCGAGATCGGGCCGACGCGCCTCGTCGAGATGCTCGAGGTCATGGCGGAGCTGGAAGGGCTCTGCGCCCGTCTGGCGGCCCGCCGGCTCGATCCGGAGCGGCGGAACGCGCTCCTGGAGGCGCATCGCGCCTGCGAAGGGGCGCTCGGGTCGGGGGACGCCGACGCCTATTATTACGAGAACGAGCACTTCCACCACGCGATCTACGCGGCGAGCGGAAACACGTTCCTGGCCGAGCAGGCGCGTGCCCTGCACACGCGGCTCAAGCCCTATCGCCGTCTCCAGCTCCGCGTCGCGGGCCGGCTCGGAACCTCGTTCGCGGAGCACGCGGCCGTCGTGGAGGCGATCCTCGCAGGCGAGGGCGACCTCGCCTCGCAACGGCTCAAGGCCCATGTGCGGATCCAGGGCGAGCGGTTCAGCGACTTCATGGCCGCGCTCCGCGACGGCGAGCGGGCGCGCTGGGACCGCGCGTCGAGGCCGTCGGTCGGCTACATCCAGCCGCCGTCGACGACGTAGTCCTGGCCCGTGATCGCGCCGGAATCGTCGGCGGCCAGGAACAGCGCCAGCCGTGCCACGTCTTCCGGCTGCAGCTTCCGCTTCAGGCACTGGCGGGAATAGATCTCCGCCTCGCCTTCCGGCGTGAGCCATTTCTCGATCTGGCGCTTGGTCATGATCCAGCCCGGAATGATCGAGTTCACGCGGATGTTCATCGGCCCGAAATCGCGGGCGAGCGCCCGGGTGAGGCCCTGCACCGCCGACTTGGCGGTGACGTAGCAGGGCATCCCTCCGTGCCCCTTGAGCCAGGAGCCCGAGCCCATGTTGATGATGGACCCGCCGCCGGCGGTCGCCATCTCGTCGCAGACGGCCTGGGCCGCGAAGAACTGGTGCTTCAGGTTGGTCGCGAAGCGCTCGTCCCAATAGTCCGACGTGACCGATTCGACCGTGTGCCGGTCGTCGCGCGCGGCATTGTTCACCAGCACGGTGATGGGCCCCAGCCGCGTCCGCACATTGGCGATCGCCGAGCGCAGGCTGCCGACCTCGCGGAGGTCGCACGGCTCGAAATGCAGGACCGCCTTCGGCAGTGCCCCGTGCAGGACCTCCGCCGCTCCCGCGTCCATGTCCAGGAAGCCGACCTTCGCGTTCTGCCCTGCGAAATGGCGGACCATGCTGGCGCCGATCCCCGTCGCGCCTCCCGTCACCAGGACCGTCCGCCCCTCGAGACTCGGATAACGTGCATTCTGCATGGAACACGCCCGCCGCGGCTATGTCGTCGATGAAGCGTTAACGCCCGGGACGGGAGCGGTCGAGTGGTTCTCGACGGGCCGGCGCGACGGCCCACAGGCCGAGGGCGGGCGGGCGATCTCCGCTCCGGGCGCTGCGCGGAAGGACATTCTCCGGTACGTGCCGAAAAATGGTGTGCCGTTCCACGACGACGCCCCCGATGCCGGCAAGGATAGAAATATCTGCTGTCCGACCGCGTTGCGGAGCGTCCTCGTGCCGTCCACTCGCCTGACCGTCTTCCCCGCTTTCCTCAAGGTTGCGGACGCCGTCGCCCTCGTCGTCGGCGGCGGGCCGGAAGCCGCGGCCAAGGTGCGGCTCCTCGGCGAGACCTCGGCGCGGGTCCGCCTCGTCGCGCTCGATCCGTGCCCAGAGCTTGCGGCGCTCGTCGCGTCGGGCGCGGTCGAGCATGTCGCCCGTCCGTTCGTCCCACAGGACGTGGAGGACGCCGTGCTCGTCTTCGCCGCGAGCGGGGACCCCGCGGCCGACGGGGCAGTCGCGGCCGCGGCGCGCGCCCGGCGGGTGCCCGTGAACGCGGTGGACCAGCCTGCCCTCTGCGATTTCTACACCCCCGCCCTCGTCAACCGCGCGCCGGTCGCCGTCGCGATCGGCACGACGGGGGCCGGCCCGGTCCTTGCGCAGCGCCTCCGGGCGGCGATCGAGATCATGCTGCCGGCCCGTCTCGGCGCGCTTGCCGCCCTCGCCGCCTCGTTCCGGTCAAGCGCCGATGCGGTGCTGCCGAAGGGGCGGGCGCGGCGGCGCTTCTGGTCGGCCTTCTTCGACGGCCCGGTGGCGGCGGCCGCGCTGGCCGGGCGGCCGGACGAG
>NZ_SPKJ01000096.1 GCF_009866965.1 Propylenella binzhouense
ACGCCGTGCGCATCCAGGTCGCCGTCGCCCTCATCGCCTTCCTCATCCTGCGGCTCGCCCAGGCCGCCCAGACCGCCGTCGAAAGCCCCCTCGCCTTCGCCCGCCTGGTGCGCGTCAACCTCATGCACAAGCGCCGCATCGACCGGCTGACCGGCCACGATCCACCCACCGAACCGCCCAACCAGATGGTCCTGCAATGGGCGTGAAATCAAACCGGACAGCAGTGGGTCGAGCCCGGCGACGACGACGGAGAGGGTGTGGCAAGGCCGCACGACCACCGGGTCTGACCCCGCGATGGCGACAGGCGGGCCCGAAACGACGAAGGGCTGCCCTCGCGGGGGCAGCCCTTCCATTGTCGGTCCGCGGTCGGGACCGCTCACTCGCGCCGTTCAGGCCGCGCCGATCTCGTCAGAGGCGAGCATCCAGTTCACGGCACCCAGCGACCGCGGGTTATGACAATGAGACACTGGATCACCTCCTTTCGCATTGTTTCGGACAGCTCGAATATAGGTCCCGGAGGGCAGGATGAAAGCGGCAATTTCGGGCAGCGGGCGCCTTCTCTTTGATCAGCCCGAAAGGCCGCCGCGCTCCTCGATGAAGGCGACGATCCGGTCGAGGCCCTTTCGGCGGAGCGTGTCCGCGAAGACGTAGGGCCGGTCCCCGCGCATCCGCTTCGTGTCCGCCTCCATGATCGCGAGATCGGCTCCGACGAAGGGCGCGAGATCGGTCTTGTTGACGACGAGGAGATCGGAACGGGTGATGCCGGGCCCGCCCTTGCGGGGCACCTTCTCGCCGCCCGCGACGTCGATCACGTAGATCGTCAGGTCCGCGAGCTCCGGCGAGAACGTCGCCGCCAGATTGTCGCCGCCCGATTCGATGAAGATCACGTCGAGATCGGGGAAGCGCCGGCGCAGATCGGCCACCGCCGCGAGATTGATCGAGGCGTCCTCGCGGATCGCGGTGTGCGGGCAGCCGCCCGTCTCGACCCCGACAATCCGCTCCTCCGGCAGGGCCTGTACGCGGGCAAGGATGAGGGCGTCCTCCCGGGTGTAGATGTCGTTGGTGATGACGGCGACCGACCAGCGGTCGCGCATCGCCTTGCAGAGCATCTCCGTGAGGGTCGTCTTGCCGGCCCCGACGGGTCCGCCGATGCCGACCCGGAGCGGTCCGTGTGCCGAGCTCATGTCCTGAAGATCCGGGAATAGAGGGTTTCGTGGCGCATCGACGCCATGTCCGAGGCGATCGTCGCCGCCCCGAGATCGTCGAGCGAGGCGGCGGCGGCCCGGGCGGCGACGTCGCGGATGAGGGGATGGAGCGCGGCATGCGCGCCGAGCCCCGCGCTCTGGCCGAGCGGAACGAGGCGGACGGCGACGGAGACGAGGTTCGCCGCGAAGGCGTTGAGGAAGGCGGCGAGCCCGAGCTCCAGCGGGATCGCGTGGCCCGCCGCGACCGCGCCGGCGGCGATCGGGTAGGGCGTCTCCCGGTCCCGGAGCCAGGCGGTCGCCTCGCACGGCCAGCCGGCCTCGGCGGCCACCGCGAAGGCGCCGCCCTGCGCCACGGTTTCGAGGTGCCGCTCCCGCGTCCCGGCAAGCGCGCCGGCAAGCTCGGCCGCCGCGGCGAGGCCCGGGCAATCGCCGGCCGTCGTGCGGCGCCAGGCCTCGGCGAAGAGCACGGCGTCGTTCCAGCCGCTGCCGATCCGCAGCAGGTCGCCGATCCAGTCGCGTACCGACGCGGCGTCCGGGAGCCGGCCTTCCGCGATCAGCCATTCGAGCCCGTGCGAATAGGAGAACGCCCCGATCGGAAAGGACGCCGAGAAGAAGGTGGCGAGCTTCAGCAGCGCGGTGGCGTCGCGGCCGCGATCGCTGCCCGCGGTGGCGGCGGCCGGCCGCATTGCCTCAGCTGCGCTCATGGGAATGCGGATGGCGGTCGCCGTGCGCGTGATGGTGCGGCTCTCCGGCGGCATGATGATGATCGCCCGCGCCATGGCGGTGGCCGGCATGGCCGCCCGCTTCGTGCCGGGCCTCGGCATAGGCGCCGCCTTCGGGGTCGAACGGTGCTTCGGCGGCGGCGAGCTCCGCGCCGAGCCCTTCCAGCATTTCCGCGATGACGTGGTCCGGGCGGATCAGGATGCGGCCGGCCCCGATCGCGGCGGGGACGTGACGGTTGCCGATGTGCCAGGCGAGCCGGGCGAGGTGATGCGCGTCGCGCGCCCGGATCTCGAGCAGCGCCTCCGGCTTCGCCCGCACCGCGACGATGCGGCCGTCCTCCAGCACCAGGCCGTCGCCGTCGCGAAGCGACAGGGCTTCCGGCAGGTCGAGCAGGAAGGCGAGCCCGCCGTCCCCCCGCATGGCGATCCGCCGCCGGTGGCGGTCGTCGTAGGAGAGCGTGACCCTATCCGCCGGGGCCTCGGACCACGCGCCGGCAGGGCGGACGATTGCGGCGCGGATCACGTCAAGTCCGCTCCGCGGGGCGCTGTCGGTCCCATGCTCAGGCTCCATTCTCACGTTCGCCGAAGGGGTCGGGCCTGAAGTCGAAATCGAGCACCTCGTGCGGCAGGAAAGGAAGGCCCTCCGGAAAGCTCTCGTCGAAGAGCCCGCTTTCGAGCACTGCCAGGCGTTTTGCCTCCGGATAAGCTTCGACGACCAGATCCGCGACGAGCGGCCTGAGGCTGGCGCTGTCCTTCAGGACGGCCTCGATCCGCCAGCGCTGCGCCGCCATCGTGGAGGCAAGCGCGGTCGATCTCAGGTCCGGCTGGTACGCCCAGCGGAGCAGGGCGGTGAGCAATATACGGATCCGCTCGCGCAGGACCGGCACGTCCTCCGCGGCCAGGCCTTCGATCTCGCGCGCCACATTCGCTGCATCGATCTCCGGCAGCCGCCGCGCCCGCAGGAGCCGCGCCTGTTCGCTAGCCCAGGCCGTGCGATCACGCTGATAGGCGGTCACGCGCGAACGTCCCGCCCGGAATCCCGGGAACCTGTGACGAAGTCGGGGCTCAGCGCCTGGTCCGCGGAGAAGGGGGCGGCCGCCGGGAATGCCTTTTCGGCAAGGCCGGTATCACGCGAGGCGAGCCTGACAGCCTCCCGGTAGGCTTCCTCGAACTGCCTGGCGGGAAAATCGGCGAGGCTCGGGCTACGCTCGATGAGCAATGCGATCCGCTTCCGCTGTTCCTGGATCGTCAGGTCCCAGCTTCTCGTCCGTCGCTCCGGCTGGACGAGGCATTTGAGAAGATGTGCGATCAGCACTTCGAGGCGCGCTGCGATCGCCCGACGGTCGTTGCGCCCCAAGCTTTCGATCTCCTCGGCGACATTGTCCCAGTCGATCTCCGCGGGGTTTCGCGCGCGCAGCGCGCGCGCCTGCTGCTCGGCCCATCGAGGAAAGTCGAACTCGTAGGGCGCGGCGTCCGCGCGCGGGGAAGTCAGTCCGACGGCCATAGCCTTATTCTACCGCAGAAGGGATTCGGCCGCCATTCGGCCCGGCGGACCGCATCAGAACAGGAAATAGCGCTGCGCCATCGGCAGCACGGTCGCCGGCTCGCAGGTGATGAGCTCGCCGTCGGCGCGGACCTCGTAGGTTTCCGGATCGACCTCGATCCGCGGCGTCGCGGAATTGTGGATCATCGAGGCCTTGCCGAGGCCGTCGCGCGTGTTCCGCACGGCGACGAGCTCCTTGGCGACGCCGAGCTGCGCCTTCAGCCCGGCCGCGAGCGCCGCCTGGCTCACGAAGGTGACGGAAGAGGCCGTGCGCGCCTTGCCGTAGGCGCCGAACATCGGGCGGTAATGCACCGGCTGCGGCGTCGGGATCGAGGCGTTCGGGTCGCCCATCGGCGCCGCGGCGATCATGCCGCCGAGCAGCACGAGATCCGGCTTCACGCCGAAGAAGGCGGGGCTCCAGAGGACGAGATCGGCGCGCTTGCCCACCTCCACCGAGCCGATATGCCCGGCGAGGCCGTGCGCGATGGCCGGGTTGATCGTCACCTTCGCGATGTAGCGCTTCACGCGGGCATTGTCGTTGGCGCCGGTCTCCTCGGGCAGCCGGCCGCGCTGCACCCTCATCTTGTGGGCGGTCTGCCAGGTCCGGATCAGCACCTCGCCGACCCGCCCCATCGCCTGGCTGTCGGAAGCGATGATGGAGAAGGCGCCCATGTCGTGGAGGATGTCCTCCGCCGCGATCGTCTCCTTCCGGATGCGGCTCTCGGCGAAGGCGACGTCCTCCGGGATCGCGGGGTCGAGATGGTGGCAGACCATGAGCATGTCGAGATGCTCGTCGATCGTGTTCCGCGTGTAGGGGCGGGTCGGGTTGGTCGAGGACGGGATGACGTTCGGCAGCCCGCAGACCTTGATGATGTCGGGCGCATGGCCGCCTCCGGCGCCCTCGGTGTGGTAGGCGTGGATGGTGCGGCCCTTGAAGGCGGCGATCGTATCCTCCACGAAGCCCGATTCGTTCAGCGTGTCGGTGTGGATCATCACCTGGATGTCGTGCTCGTCGGCGACGGCGAGGCAGCAGTCGATCGCGGCGGGGGTCGTGCCCCAGTCCTCGTGGAGCTTGAGCGAGGAGGCGCCGGCGCGGATCTGCTCGGCGAGCGCCTGCGGGCGCGAGGCGTTGCCCTTGCCGGCGAAGGCGAGGTTCATCGGGAAGGCGTCGGCCGCCTCGATCATGCGGGCGAGGTGCCAGGGCCCCGGCGTGCAGGTCGTGGCGTTCGTCCCGGTCGCCGGGCCGGTGCCGCCGCCGAGCATCGTGGTGACGCCCGACATCAGCGCCTCCTCGATCTGCTGCGGGCAGATGAAGTGGATGTGGGCGTCCATGGCGCCGGCGGTGAGGATCTTGCCTTCGCCCGCGATCGCCTCGGTGCCGGGGCCGATCACGATCGTCACGCCCGGCTGGGTGTCCGGGTTGCCCGCCTTGCCGATGCCGGCGATGCGGCCGTCCTTGAGGCCGACATCCGCCTTCACGATGCCCCAGTGGTCGACGATCAGCGCGTTCGTGATGACGGTGTCGACGGCGCCCTCGGCCCGGCTCGCCTGGCTCTGGCCCATGCCGTCGCGGATCACCTTGCCGCCGCCGAACTTCACCTCCTCGCCATAGGTGGTGAAGTCCTTCTCCACCTCGATCACGAGCTCGGTGTCGGCGAGCCGGACCCTGTCGCCGACGGTCGGCCCGAACATGTCGGCATAGGCTGCGCGGGAAATGCGGGCGGGCATGCGTCTCTCCCCCTCGGCTCAGAGGCTCTTGCTGTCGAATGCGAGCGGCCGGAGCCGAGCAAGATCGATGCCGTCGAGGCGGCGGACATTGACGGCGGCGACGTCCGTCCCGCCGGGGCCGGTGCCGCGGGCGAACGGCTGCACGCCGCCGATGCGGCAGGTCAGATGCTGGAGCTTGCCCGTATTGGAACGGTACTCCTGCAGCTGGCCCTCGCCCGAGAGGAGGGTGAGGCGCTCCTTCGGGACGAAGGTCCAGATGAAGCCCTTCTTGGAGCAGCGCGAGCAGTTGCAGGTATTGACCCGCTCGAGCGCCGTCTCGGCCTCGAGGCGCACCGCCCCGCAATGGCAGCCGCCGGTGTGGATAGCTGGATCGGCCATCTGCCATCTCTCCCGCTGACTAGGCCCGAGCATTCGAACTCGAGTTACGTGCCACCGAATCTAGAGAAGCGTGAACCCGGGCGATCTGCCGGCATCCACGTCAAACGTGCATGTCGTCGCGGCGCCGAGTGTCCTGCTCTGGGCTGCAACCAGGTACTCGGCGAAGTCTGCCGGTCCATCCTCGAATGCGTCTAACGCCGCCGCAAGCCCACCCTCGTCGCGAAAGCTCAGATGAGCATTGTCCAGCAGGTCCCGGCAGACCTGAGCGATCTCCTTGCGCTTCACGCCCTTCTTGCCGCCGAGGACCCAGACGATCTCGGCCAGGACCACCTCGTGCACGAATGCGGGCTCGTCGGAGCTACACTGTTCGTCGATCAGTCGACGCGCGACGATCGACTGGCGGTTATCGTCATCGAGGATGTAACGGAGCAGGACGTTCGTATCGACCGCGATCATTCCGAGATCTCTGCCCGATCTGCCTTGGTTCGGGCATCCATGACCGCCGCCTCGACCACATCCCGAACAGCCTCGGCGCCCTTGGGGGCATCGGGCCAATGAACAGAGCGGCTGCCGGCGCCTTTCCGCATCTTGCGGACTCGGACGCGCATACGACCGTCGAGCCCCTTGTAGAAGACGAGGTCATCTCCCTTCTCGATTCCGAACTCTTCACGGATCGAGTTCGGAATCGTTATCTGACCCTTGCTAGTGACCCTTGCGGCGCCCTGCATCAGAATTCCCTCCAGACGCCTTACATGTCTGACTCTTCCTTACGATTTGCAAGATATTCACCCGCGCGAACTGATATCATTACGTCAGTCGCCCACATTCCAGACGCGAGATGAACGCGGAATGATCACATGGCGGGCGGCTTCGGATCGCATCGTGCTGGTCGGATGGGTGGCGTTTTCTCAACTCTCCAACCGAAAGGAAAGTCCATGCGCAAGATGACGACGATCGCCGTCCTTGCCTCGCTGGCGCTCGCGCCGGCGGGCCTGACGCCGGCCTTCGCCCAGGCGGAACAGCCGCCGGCCGCCGCGCAGGCGCAGAATCCGGCCGCCGCCATCAAGGAGGTCCGGATCATCGACGTCTCCGAGCTGCCGGCGGAGACCCAGACGCAGGTCAACAACGCCGTGGCGCAGCGCAGCGACGCCGATCTCCAGCAGATGCAGAGCGCGCTCGACGCCACGCCCGTGGTCGCCTCGAAGATGCAGTCCGAAGGCGTCACCTCCGACCAGATCATCCTGGCGAGCCTCGATCCGAGCGGCACGCTCACGCTCGTGACGCGGAAGGCCGGATAGACGGCCGCCGCGACATCTAGAGGCGCCGGCCAGGAAGAGCGCGCCGGGCCCCGCCCGGCCGCCCGCCCGCAGCATGCCGGAGCGGGGCGCCCTCAAAGCGCGCCCATGATCTTCTGGTTGAACCCCCAGACCCTGCGCGCCCCCGCGAGCGGCACCAGCGTGACCTCGCGGCTCTGGCCGGGCTCGAAGCGCACCGCCGTGCCGGCCGCGATGTCGAGCCGCATGCCGCGCGCGGCCTCACGGTCGAAGGCGAGCGCGGGGTTCGTCTCGTGGAAGTGGTAGTGCGAGCCGACCTGGATCGGCCGGTCGCCGGTGTTCGCGACCGTCAGCGTGACGGTCGCGGCCCCGGCATTGAGCTCGATCTCGCCCGCCGCGGGCATGACCTCGCCGGGGATCATGGTCAGAGCGCGCCGGCGATCATGGCCACGCCGAGCGCCGCGCAGGCCGCGCCAGCGGCGCGCGTCATCGAACGGTAGTCGAGCCGGGCGAGGCCGATCCCGGCGGCGATGCCGGCGAGATGGAGCGCGGCGGTCGCAAGCGCGAAGCCGGCGATATATTCGAGGCCCGAAAGCCCCGCGGCCGCCTCGGTCCCGTGCGCATGGCCGTGGAACAGCGCGAACGCCCCGATCACGAGCCCGCCGAGCCAGACCGGCAGGTCGACCGCGAGCGCCACCAGGAGCCCGAGCGCGACGACCGAGGCGAGGATGGCCGGCTCGACGAAGGGCACCGGCACATGCGCCATGCCGAGCAGGCCGCCGGCGAGCATCACGCCGACGAAGGAGCACGGCCAGGCCCAGAGGGCGCGGCCGCCCTTCAGCGCCGCCCACAGGCCGACCGCCACCATCACCGTCATGTGGTCGAGGCCGGACAGCGGATGATGGACGCCGGCCGCGAAGGAGGCGGTGGCGCCGGCGCCGACATGGGCGAGCGCGGGGGCCGCTCCCACGACGAGTGCGGCGGCTGCGAGTGAAAGACGCTTCAGCATTTCTGTCCCTCTTTTGGTCGACACGGCGCCCTGCATTGGGTCGCGCCACTCGGATCGAGCGTGGCCCTCGGCCGGATCTTCCGGCCGCCGGTCCTGCTCAGCGGATCGGCTCGTGGACGGTGACGAGCTTCGTCCCGTCCGGAAACGTCGCCTCCACCTGTACGTCATGGATCATCTCCGCGACCCCGTCCATCACCTGCTCGCGGCCGACGACATGCGCGCCCGCCTCCATCAGCTCGGCGACCGTGCGGCCGTCGCGCGCGCCTTCCACCACGAAATCCGTGATGAGGGCGATCGCCTCGGGATGGTTGAGCTTCACCCCGCGCTCGAGCCTGCGCCGGGCGACCATCGCGGCCATCGAGACGAGAAGCTTGTCCTTTTCGCGCGGGGTGAGGTTCATCGGGCCTCGTCAGACATGCCAGATCCGGGGAAAAGCGGCGCCCGGGGCGAGCCGGGCGAGCGCCGGTAGAAGCGCGCGGCGGAGCGAGGCCCCGTCCTCGGCGGCGATTCGCGCCACGAGCTTGCCACGCCAGGCGCTCGCCGCGCCAGCGCCGCCGAGCGCGGAGCGGACGTCCTCGAGCCGCGCCTCGGCGTCCTCGCCGACATAGAGCACGGTCGCCGCCGCGCGCGCGCCGTCGAGCACCGCCGGGCGGCGGAGAAGGTCCGCCTCGGACCAGTCGAGGCGGAGATCGTCCGCGAAGATCAGCTCGCCGCCGCGCCGGATGCGCCAGCGGTCGCGCAGCAGGCCGCGGCCGATCTCCTCGCCCATCGCGTGGCGGCCGAACACGGCGGCCTCGACGGCGAGGAGCGACGCGTCGGCCGCGAGTTCGGCGTCGAGCCGGCGGGAAAGCCGCGCGCCGTCGAAGAGGATCGCCTCCTGCGGCAGCCAGTCGAGCCGGCTCCCCGCGGCGAGACGGAGCGCCGTGCCGATCTCGGCCTCGCCGCCGCTCGCGCGGTAGATCTTCTCGCAGGCCTGGGTCGTGAGCGTCGCGCGGCAGCCCGCCCGGAGGGCGACCTCGTAGGCCAGCCGGTCGCCGCCGGTGAGCCCGCCGGCGGTGTTGATGAGGACGGCCTGGGGCGGCGCGCCCGCGGGCGCGCGCGGCAGCCGGATCTTGGCCGCGCCCTCCTGGAACAGCCGGTCGAGCCGGGTCCGCGCGCCGTCCGCCTTGAAGGCGATCGCGGCCCGGCCGTAGGTGCGCTGGAGCCGGGGCCCGGGCGCGGGATCAGACGGTGAGATGGCGGCGAACGGCATCGTCGTCGAGATCGGCGGCTGTCCCTGTGAAGACGACCTCGCCACGATCCATGATGGCGACGCGGTCGGCAAGCTCGCGGGCGAAATCGAGATATTGCTCGACGAGCACGATGGCGAGGCCGACCTTCTCCTTCAGGTAGACGATGGCGCGGCCGATATCCTTGATGATCGAGGGCTGGATGCCTTCGGTCGGCTCGTCGAGGACGAGGAGCTTCGGCCGGGTGACGAGGGCGCGGCCGATGGCGAGCTGCTGCTGCTGCCCGCCCGAAAGGTCGCCGCCGCGCCGTCCGAGCATCGATTGCAGGACCGGGAACAGCTCGAAGACCTCGCCGGGCACGGTGCGCTCCTTGCGCGGCAGCGGCGCGTAGCCGGTCTCGAGGTTCTCCTTCACCGTCAGGAGCGGGAAGATCTCGCGTCCCTGCGGCACGTAGCCGATGCCGGCCCGCGCGCGTGCGGAGGGCGATCCGGTGAGCGGCCTGCCCTCGAAGAGGATGCGCCCGCCGGAAGCCGGGTGCTGGCCGACGATCGCCCGCATCAGGCTCGTCTTGCCGACGCCGTTGCGGCCGAGCACGCAGGTCACCTCGCCCGGTTCGGCGACGAGGCTCACCCGGCGGAGCGCCTGCGCGGCGCCGTAATGGAGGTCGATGCTCTCGACGGTCAGCATGGCGACCCGGGCTTGAAAGCCCGCCCCAGGAGCCTGGCGAGGCGGCCGGCGGAGGTTGCGCCGCGCGGCCGGCCGGCGCGCCGCGCCGGAGCCCGCCGAGGCCCGTCCCCGGCCAGATCGATCATCTGCATCGCGATCGCCAGTTCCCGCATCAGCGCCCCAGATAGACTTCGATCACGCGCGGATCCGCGCTCACATGGTCGAGCGTGCCCTCCGCCAGGACGGAGCCCTCGTGGAGCACGGTGACCTTCACGTCCAGGTCGCGCACGAAGGTCATGTCGTGCTCGACGACGACGACCGAATGCGTCTGCGCGATCCGCTTCAGGAGGATCGCAGTCTCCTTGGTCTCCTCGTCGGTCATGCCGGCGGCCGGCTCGTCGACGAGGAGGAGCTTCGGGTCCTGCGCCAGCAGCATGCCGATCTCGAGCCATTGCCTCTGGCCGTGGCTGAGGCTGCCGGCGAGCCGGTCGCGGAGATGCCCGAGCCGGATCGTCTCGAGGATCGCCTCGATCCGGCTCGTCTCCTCCGCGCTCGGCCGGTGAAGGAGCGTGGCGAAGATGCCGCGGTCGCCGGCGAGCGCGAGCTCGAGATTGTCCCGGACGGTCTGGCTCTCGAAGACGGTCGGCTTCTGGAACTTGCGCCCGATGCCGAGCCCGGCGATCTCGGCCTCGTCGTGCTTGGTGAGGTCGATCGCGCCTTCGAAGAAGACGTCGCCGGCATCCGGCCGCGTCTTGCCGGTGATGACGTCCATCATCGTGGTCTTGCCGGCGCCGTTCGGGCCGATGATGGCGCGCATCTCGCCCTTTCCGAGCACGAGCGAAAGCCTGTTGAGCGCGCGGAAGCCGTCGAAGGAGACGGTGACGCCGTCGAGATAGAGCAGGCTCGTGGCGAGCTGGTCGTTGGTCGCGTTCATTCCGCGGGCGCCGGTTCGAGATCGGAAGGTTTCGGCTCGGGATCGCGGCCGCCCTCCGCGGCGGCGGCGCGGCGGCGCTCGGCGAGCGCGTTCCAGCCATGGGCGAGCGTGCCGACGATGCCGCGCGGCAGGAACAGCGTGACGGCCACGAAGAGCCCGCCGAGGACGAAGAGCCAGGCTTCGGGCAGCGCCCCGGTGAACCACGTCTTCATGCCGTTGACGAGAAGCGCGCCGACGATCGGGCCCGCGAGCGTGGCGCGCCCGCCGACGGCGGTCCAGATCACGACCTCGATCGAGTTGGCGGGCGCGAATTCGCTCGGATTGATGATGCCGACCTGGGGCACGTAGAGCGCGCCGGCGACCCCCGCCATGCAGGCGGAGACGACGAAGGCGAAGAGCTTCACGTGCTCCACGCGGTAGCCGAGGAAGCGGGTCCGGCTTTCCGCGTCGCGCACCGCGATCAGCACCTTGCCGAACTTGGAGCGCACGATCGCCGACGTGATCAGCACGCCGAGCGCGAGCGCGATGGCCGAGGCGGCGAAGAGGGCCGAGCGCGTCGTCGACGACTGGATGTTGAAGCCGAGCATGTCCTTGAAGTCCGTCAGCCCGTTGTTCCCGCCGAAGCCCATGTCGTTGCGGAAGAAGGCGAGGAGGAGCGCGTAGGTGAGCGCCTGGGTTATGATCGAGAGGTAGACGCCGGTCACGCGGCTGCGGAAGGCGAACCAGCCGAAGACGAAGGCGAGCAGGCCCGGGACGAGGAGCACCATCAGGGCGGCGAACCAGAACTGGTCGAAGCCGTGCCAGTACCAGGGCAGCGACTTCCAGTTCAGGAACACCATGAAGTCCGGCAGCGTCGGGTTGCCGTAGACGCCGCGGCTGCCGATCTGGCGCATCAAGTACATGCCCATCGCGTAGCCGCCGAGCGCGAAGAAGGCGCCGTGGCCGAGCGAAAGGATGCCGCAATAGCCCCAGACGAGATTGAGCGCGACCGCGAGAAGCGCGTAGCAGAGATACTTGCCGACGAGCGCGACGATATAGGTCGGCACGTGAAGCGGGTGGCTCGCCGGAAGCCCGAGATGGGCGACCGGGACCAGCACCGCCACGACAAGGAGCACCAGCGCGATCGGCGTGGCGCGGCGGTCGAGTGCGCCGAGCAGGAAGCGGGCCATCAGCTTTCCACCGCCCGCCCGCGTTGCGCGAAGAGGCCGCGCGGGCGCTTCTGGATGAACAGGATGATGAGGACGAGCACCAGGATCTTGCCGAGCACTGCGCCGGCATAGGGCTCGAGGAACTTGTTGAGCACGCCGAGCGAGAGCGCGCCGACCAGCGTGCCCCAGAGATTGCCGACGCCGCCGAAGACCACGACCATGAAGCTGTCGATGATGTAGCCCTGGCCGAGGCTTGGGGAGACGTTGCCGACCTGCGACAGCGCCACGCCGGCGATCCCGGCGATCCCGGAGCCGAGCGCGAAGGTGAAGGCGTCGATCCAGGGCGTGCGGATGCCCATCGAGGCGGCCATCCGCCGGTTCTGCGTGACCGCACGCATCTGCAGCCCGAACGTGGTGAAGCGCGTGACGAAGAGAAGAAGCGCGAACACCGCGAGCGTGAACACCACGATCCAGAGCCGGTTGTAGGTGATCGTGAGGCCGCCGAGCTCGAACGCGCCCGACATCCAGGAGGGGTTGCCGACCTCGCGGTTGGTCGGGCCGAACAGGCTGCGCACCGCCTGCTGCAGGATGAGCGAGATGCCCCAGGTCGCGAGCAGCGTCTCCAGCGGCCGGCCGTAGAGCCAGCGTATGATGCCGCGTTCGATGACGAAGCCGGCCGCCCCGGCCACCAGGAAGGCGAGCGGCAGCGCGATGACGAGCGACCAGTCGAAGAGCCAGGGCGCGGAGGTGCGGATGATCTCCTGCACGACGAAGGTCGTGTAGGCGCCGAGCATCACCATCTCGCCATGCGCCATGTTGATGACGCCCATCACGCCGAACGTGATGGCGAGGCCGATCGCGGCGAGGAGCAGCACGGAGCCGAGCGAGATCCCGTACCAGACGTTCTGGGCGGCGTCCCACATCGCGAGCACGCTCTCCACGCGTGCGATGCCGGCCGCGGCGGCGCTCTTGACCGCCTCGTTCTCCGAATTCGCGAGAGGCGTCAGGATGGAGAGCGCGTCGCGGCCGCCGCGCGCGGCGACCGTCTCGATCGCCGCCACTTTCTCGGCCTCCGGCCGGTCGGAGGCGAGGATCGAGGCGGCGCGGGCGCGCTCCATCGCGGCCTGCACCTGGGGGTCCTTCTCCGCGGCGAGCGCGGCGTCGAGCGCCTCGAGCGATTCCGGGTCGGGGCTCGCGAAGATCGAATTGGCGGCGGCGAGCCTGACCGCCCGATTCGGGCTCATCAGCGTCAGCACGCCGATGGCGCTGCGCACGGCGCGGCGGATGCGGTTGTTGACGCGGATCTTCTCGAGCTCGCGGCTCGCGGCCTCGCCGAGCGCGTCGCCGCTCAGGGGATCGATCAAGGCGAGCTCGCGGCCGCCGGCCTTGCGGCCGATCACCACCCTGCCGTCGGATTTCCGGGTGTAGAGGTCGCCGCTGCCGAGCGCTGCGAGCGCGGGCGCGAAGCGCGCGTCGCCGGTCGCCACGATCCGGGCGATCGCCGCTTCTGTGGCGTCGTAGTCTCCCGCGCCGAGCCCGGCGAGGAGCGCGCCCGGATCGGCCTCCGCGTGCGCGCCCGGTGCGGCGGCCGTGCAGAGCGCGAGCAGGATCACGATCATGCGCAGGAAGGAAGTCATCGGAAACCCGGACCGCTGCTGTTGGAAGGCGCCGCGGACCGGAGACGGCCCGCGGCGCGGAAGGCAGCCGGACTACATGCCCTTACCGCCGCACTTGCCGGTCTCGACGTTGAAGTTCCCGCAGGAGAGCGGTGCGCGCCAGTCCGAGATCAGCACCTTCGATTCCGGCAGGAAGTCGGACCACTCGTCGCCGGCGACGAGGCCCGGGGTCTCCCAGACCACGTCGAACTGGCCGTCGTCCTGGATCTCGCCGATCAGGACGGGCTTGGTGATGTGGTGGTTCGGCAGCATCGCCGAATAGCCGCCGGTGAGGTTCGGCACCGAGACGCCGATCATTGCATCGATCACCTTGTCGGGGTCGGTCGTCCCCGCCTTCTCGACCGCTTTGACCCACATGTTGAAGCCGATGTAATGGGCTTCCATCGGGTCGTTGGTGACGCGCTTGTCGTTCTTGATGAACGTCTGCCACTTCTCGATGAACTCGTCGTTCTCCGGCGTGTCCACGGACATGAAGTAGTTCCACGCCGCGAGATGCCCGACGAGCGGGGCGGTGTCGATGCCGGCGAGCTCCTCCTCGCCGACCGAGAACGCGACGACCGGGATGTCCTCGGCCGAGACGCCCTGGTTGCCGAGCTCCTTGTAGAACGGCACGTTGGCGTCGCCGTTGATGGTGGAGACCACCGCCGTCTTCTTGCCTGCAGAGCCGAAGGCCTTGATGTCGGAGACGATCGTCTGCCAGTCCGAATGGCCGAACGGCGTGTAGTTGATCATGATGTCTTCCTGCGCGACGCCATGATCCTTCAGGTACTGCTCGAGGATCTTGTTGGTCGTGCGCGGATAGACGTAGTCGGTGCCGGCGAGCACCCAGCGCTTTACGCCTTCCTCGTTCATGAGGTAGTCGACCGCCGGGATCGCCTGCTGGTTCGGCGCGGCGCCGGTGTAGAAGACGTTCCGCGAGCTCTCCTCGCCCTCGTACTGGACCGGATAGAAGAGGATCGAATCGAGCTCCTCGAAAACCGGCAGCACGGATTTCCGCGACACCGAGGTCCAGCAGCCGAACACGGCCGCCACCTTCTGCTGGCTGATCAGCTCGCGCGCCTTCTCGGCGAAGAGCGGCCAGTCGGAGGCCGGGTCGACGACCACCGGCTCGAGCTTCTTGCCGAGCAGCCCGCCCTTGGCGTTCTGCTCCTCGATCAGCATCAGCATGACGTCCTTGAGCGTCGTCTCGGAGATCGCCATCGTGCCGGAGAGCGAATGCAGGATGCCGACCTTGATCGTGTCCTGCGCCGCCGCGGCGCCGTCGAAGGCGATCGACGCCGTCAGCGTCGCCGCAAGGCCTAGTCCTGCCAAATATCTCTTCATGTGTTCACTCCCCCTGGGTGACTCGCATTGAGGAAGGGGAGCAAGTGCCGTGCCAAGGCGTCCGCCGGCCGCGGCGGCCGCATTCGCTAGGGGCGGACCACCGGGGGTGGCGGGCGTCGGCGCCGCGGCGGCGCGCGCGGTGCCGAAATTCTGTGCAATGAAAGGATTTCTGCCGCAGCCGGCAGCGCCGCGGCCGGAACGGGCCGCCGGCGGCGGGTCGCAGCCGGCGGCTCGGGCCTCAGAGCGGCGGACG
>NZ_SPKJ01000097.1 GCF_009866965.1 Propylenella binzhouense
TGCCGCGCGACTGGGAGAAGAGCGCGACGCTCGGCGCGTAGCCGCCGGCGACCGCAAGGAGATCGCAGCCGATCCGGACCGCGCCGCCGCTGCCGGCGAGCGGCGCCACCGAAATGCTCCTGATCCGCCGGCGGCCCTCGGTTCCGGTCACCGTCGCGGAAGCGTGGATCGGGATGCCGCGGCGGGCCGCTTCGGCGAGGAACGGGGGAGCGATCTCCGAGCGGACGTCGACGATCGCGACGACCGCCGCGCCGGCCGCGGCGATGTCGAAGGCAGCGTGCCAGCCGGAATCGTTGTTGGCGAGCACCGCGACGCGCCGCCCCGGCAGCACGCCGTAGCGATGGATATAGGTCGCGACCGCGCCGGCGAGCATGATGCCCGGCCGGTCGTTGCCGTGGAACGCGATCGGCCGCTCCAGCGCCCCGGTCGCCAGCACCACCTCCTTCGCCCGCACGCGCCAGAGCCGCTGGCGCGGCAGCCGGAGCGGCCGCTTGGCGGGCGGCAGGTGGTCCGTGACGGCCTCGCAGAGCGCGACGAAATTCTGGCCGTAATAGCCGATGGCCGCCGTGCGGGTGAGCACGCTCACCTCCGCCATTTCGCCGAGCGCCGCACGGACGCCCGCGATCCATTCGGCAGGCGCCTTGCCGTCGATCGCGACCGCCGCCGGGTCGATCCCGAGGAGCCGGCCCCCGAGCGCCGCCGTCTCCTCCGCGAGGATCACCCGCGCCCCGGCGCGGCCGGCCGCGAGCGCCGCCGAGAGCCCGGCCGCGCCGCCGCCGATCACGAGCACGTCGCAATGGCGGTTCACGCTCTCATAGCCGTCCGGGTCCGCCCCCTCCGGCGCGTGGCCGAGACCGGCGGCGCGGCGGATGAAGGGCTCGAAGAACATCCAGCTCGCCGGCGGCCCCTTGAAGGTCTTGTAGTAGAAGCCCGCCGGCAGGAAGGGCGCGAGAAGGTCGTTCACCGCGTTGAGATCGTGCCGGAGCGACGGCCAGCAATTCTGCGCCCGCGCGACCAGCCCGTCATAGATCTCCTGCTCGGTGGCGCGCGTGTTCGGGTCCCGCACGCCGCCCTCCCCCACGATCTCGACGAGCGCGGCCGGATCCTCCGACCCGGCGCCCAGAATGCCGCGCGGCCGGTGGTACTTGAAGGAGCGCGCCACCATGGGCTCGCCGTTTGCGAGGAGCGCCGAGGCGAGCGTGTCGCCCGGATGGCCGGCATAGGAGCGGCCGTCGAAGCTGAAGCGGATCGTCCGGCCGCGATCGATCAGCCCGCCGGTCGGCAGCCGGTTCGTCTGCCCGGTCACGGCGCGTCGCCCTCGCCCGGAAGGGCGATCCGCGCGCCCTCGTTGCCCGAGCCGATCGGAGGCTCGCCGGAGGGGGTCCGAGGCGGCTCCGCCGCGATTTCGGGCTGCGGCTCGCCCGCCTTGTAGACGGCGAGGATCGCGTCCGTCGCCGTGTCGCGGACGAGATTGAACCAGCGCCGGCAGCCCGCCGCATGGTGCCAGCGCTCGGCGAAGACGCCCTTCGGATTGCGCCGCATGAAGAGGTAGCCGGCCCATTCGGCGTCCGACAGCGCGGCGGGGTCGGCCGGCCGGGCGCGATGCGCCTCGCCGCCATAGCCGAATTCGGCGATGTCGCGCTCGCCGCAATAGGGGCAGGGAATCAGGAGCATGGAGGGGCCGCAACCAATGGCCTTGACCCCCTCCCCCAGCCCCTCCCCACAAGGGGGAGGGGTGTAGGCCGGGAGAACGAGAATGCCGGCAACGTTGAGGGCAGTCGCTCCTCCTGCTGCAACGTCGTCGTCCGATTACGCATCGTCTTCTCTGTAGCCGTCTTCTCCCTTGGTCCGCACGCCGGCGCTGCGCCGCTTCCCTCCCCCTCCCCCTCGTGGGGAGGGGCCAGGGGAGGGGTCATTCGGCCCGACATGTCTCAGATGCGGCCGAAGCGCGTCCTCGATCCGGGCAAAGGCCTCAGCCGAGCCGGCAAGCACGTCCGCATCCCGAACCCGGACCACCCGGAACCCTTCCGCCCTCAAGAAGCGGTCGCGCACGGCATCCTGCTCGGCGCGGCCGGGCAAATCGTGCGACGCGCCGTCGATCTCGATCACGATCCGCGCCGAAAGCCAGGCAAAATCCACGACATAGGGGCCGATCGGCGCTTCGCGGCGGAAATGCGCTCCGAACGGGCGAAGGGCGCGGAGGTGATCCCGCATCACCCTTTCACCCAGCGTGCTGCTCTTCCGGAGTGTCCGCGCCCGGTGACGGACTTTCGCGTCAATATCCCTGCGGGGCATCAGATCCTCCCCGACAGCGGAGATTTCGCGGGCGCCTGTGAGCCCCTTGCCGTCACGAAGCAGAGGCAGAAGAAAACCGAACGTCCCGTCCGACACGCCACCCGAAGAGGCATCCCTCCCTCCCCCTCAATGCGCCACGGCGGCGGCGCCGTGTTCGGCGACGAGCGCGCCGCTCGCGAAGCGCGCGAGCGAGAACGGCGCGGCGATCGCGTTCGGCTCGTCGCGGGCGACGAGATCGGCGAAGACCCGGCCGGAACCCGGCGTCGCCTTCCAGCCGCCGGTGCCCCAGCCGCAATTGAGATAGAAGCCCTTCACGTCCGTCCCGGAGATGATCGGGCTCGCATCCGGCGAGACGTCGACGATGCCGCCCCATTGCCGCATCATCCTGACCCGCGACATGAAGGGAAAGAGCTCGACGAGCGCCGCCATCTGGTGCTCGATGATGTCGAACGAGCCGCGCTGGGTGTAGGAGAGGTAGGGGTCGATCCCCGCCCCGATCACGAGTTCGCCCTTGTCGGACTGGCTCACATAGACGTGGACGGCGTTCGACATCACCACGCAGGGAATGACCGGCTTCAGCGGCTCGGAGACGAGCGCCTGCAGCGGATGGCTCTCGATCGGCAGCCCGATCCCGACCATCTTCGCCAGCACGCTGCTGTGCCCGGCGGCGACGGCCGCGACCTTCGGCGCGCGGATCGGTCCGCGCGTGGTCTCCACGCCGGCGACCGCGCCGTTCTCGACCCGGATGGCGGTCACCTCGCATTGCTGGATGATGTCGACACCCATCGAATCCGCCGCGCGCGCAAGACCCCAGACGACGGCATCGTGCCGGTTCACGCCGCCCGAGCGCTGGAGCGTGGCGCCGAGGACGGGATAGCGGGCCGTCGGCGCGATCTCGATCGGCGGGCAGAAATCCTTCACGTCGGCGGGCTCCAGCCATTCGGCATCGATGCCGTTCAGCCGGTTCGCCTCGACCCGGCGCCGGAGCTGGCGCGCCTCGCCCTCGTCATGCGCGAGGTTCAGGACGCCGCGATGGCTCATCATGATGTTGAAGTCGAGCGTGCGGCCGAGCTCGGTCCAGAGATCGAGCGCGAGCTGGTAGATCGCGGCGCTCTCGTCGTTCAGGTAGTTGGAGCGGATGATGGTGGTGTTGCGGCCGGAATTGCCGCCGCCGATCCAGCCCTTCTCGAGGACGGCGATATCGGTCATGCCGTGCTCGCGCGCGAGATAATAGGCGGTGGCGAGCCCGTGTCCGCCTCCGCCCACGATCACCGCATCGTAGGCGGGCTTCGGCTCGGGAAAGCGCCAGGCGGCCCGCCAGCCCGCGTGGCCCCGCAACCCCTCCCTGACCAGCGAGACGATGCTGTAGCGCTGCATCCCACCGGTTTAGGGAGCCGCGCGGAAGCGGGCAACCGCGGATGCGGCGAGCCGTGTCGCAGCAGGCGGAGGATCCCGTCCACCACCCGGATTTCGCAGATTGAGTTGCGCCCGGAGCCGGACTAGCCTCTTCCGGCACAGAGCTTTGATGGCGACATGGGCGCGCACGTCCTCGAGCAGCCGAACGTCACGACCGCGAAGGTGAAGGTCGCCAGGGAGAAGCGCTTCTTCTTCGTGCTCATCCCCAACTTCACCATGATCGCCTTCGCGATGGCGATCGAGCCGCTGCGGATCGCCAACCGGATGATCGGCCGCGACGTCTACCGCTGGAGCCTGGTCTCGCTCGACGGCGAGCCCGCGCGCGCATCGAACGGAATCCGGCTCGCCGTCGACATGTCGCTGCGCGAGGCGCGCGACCGCGTGCGCTCCGAGGAGCGGCCGGACTACGTCTTCGTCTGCGGTTCGCTCGGGGTCGAGCGCTTCCGCGACCGCAACCTCAATGCCTGGCTCGTCTCGCTCGACCGCCAGGGCATCGCGCTCGGCGCGCTCGATACCGGCGCCTGGGTGCTCGCCGATGCAGGCGTGCTCGACGGCCGCCGCTGCGCGATCCACTGGGAATCGCTGCCCGTCTTCGCCGAGCGCTTCCCGGAGGCGGACGTGCAGGCCGACCTCTTCGAGGTCGACCGCAACTGCCACACCTGCGCCGGCGGCACGGCATCGCTCGACATGATGCTGCATCTCATCGGCGAGCACCTGGACGAGAGCGTCGTCACCAGGGTGTGCGAGCAGGCGCTGACCGACCGGATGCGCGCGGCGACCGACCGCCAGCGCCTTCCGCTCCGGGCGCGGCTGGGGCTGCAGAACACGAAGCTCCTCTTCATCATCGAGCTGATGGAGGCGAACATCGCCGATCCGCTCTCGCTGATCGAGATCGCCCGCCATGCCGGCCTGTCGCGGCGACAGATCGAGCGGCTCTTCCGGCGCAATCTCGGGCGGTCGCCGGCGCGCTACTACCTGGAGGTCCGGCTCGACCGGGCGCAGCACCTGCTCAGCCAGTCCGACGCGCCGATCGTGGAGGTCGCGGTCGCCTGCGGGTTCGTGTCGGCCTCGCATTTCTCGAAATGCTACCGCGAGCTCTACGGTCGCTCGCCACAGCAGGAACGACCCGGGCGGGAACGCGCGTCGGCGCCCTGAGACCGTGGCACGCGCACCTCTTTCGCAGCTGCGGCATGATGTACGCCGGCAAGGCGGCCCTTGAATCCGGGCTGCGAATGGCTGATGAACAAAGCGGGGTCGGCCGGTGAACAACCGGCGCGGGGCATGCGACATGGCAATGCGCGATATGGCGGCAGCGGGAGCGTTCCGGCGCCCGCCCGCATGGCATCTCTTCGTTCCGAAGCTCGTCACCATCCTCAGGCAGGGCTACGGCGCGGCGGAATTCCGCGTCGACGCGATTGCCGGCCTGACGGTGGCGATCGTTGCGCTGCCGCTCGCCATGGCGCTCGCCATCGCGAGCGGATCGACCCCGGACAAGGGCCTCGTGACGGTCGTCGTCGCGGGCGTCCTGATTTCCGCCCTCGGCGGCAGCCGCGTCCAGATCGGCGGCCCGACCGGCGCCTTCGTCGTCGTGGTCTTCAACGTCATCCAGGCCCACGGCTATGACGGGCTGGTGCTCGCGACGCTGATGGCCGGGCTGATGCTCGTGGTCGCGGGCCTCGCGCGGCTCGGGACCTGGATCAAGTACATTCCCGAGCCGGTCGTGACCGGCTTCACCGCCGGCATCGCCGTCATCATCTTCACCAGCCAGGTGAAGGACCTGCTCGGCCTGGAGATGGCCAGCGTCCCCGCCGAGTTCCTGGAGAAATGGCCGGCCTTCTGGGAAGCGCGCGCGAGCATCTCGCCGACGACGCTCGCGGTCTCCTTCGGCGCGCTCGCCCTCATCCTCGCGATGCGCCGCTGGGCGCCGAGATGGCCGGCCTTCCTGGTCGCCGTGACGGTCGCCTCGGTCGCCGCCTGGGCGCTCGGGCTGGAGCTCGACACGATCGGCTCCGTCTTCGGCGGCATACCCTCCACCCTGCCCGCCCCGCAATTTCCGGAAATGAGCCTCGAGCGCGTCACCACGCTGCTCCCGAGCGCCTTCACGATCGCGTTCCTCGCCGGCGTGGAGAGCCTGCTTTCGGCGGTCGTCGCCGACGGCATGACGGGCGGGCGGCACCGGTCGAACTGCGAGCTCGTCGCCGAGGGCGTCGCGAACACGGCATCCGCCCTCTTCGGCGGCCTGCCCGCGACCGGCGCGATCGCCCGCACGGCCACCAACATCCGCTCCGGGGCGCGCTCGCCGGTGGCGGGCATCCTCCATGCCGGCTTCGTGCTCCTCTTCATGCTGGTCGCGGCGCCGCTCGCCGCCTACGTGCCGCTTGCGAGCCTCGCGGCCGTGCTCGTCATCGTCGCCTGGAACATGAGCGAGATCGACAAGTTCAGGCACCTGCTCTCGGCGCCGATCGGCGACCGCCTGGTGCTCCTCCTGACGTTCGGGCTGACCGTGCTCGTCGATCTCACCTTCGCGATCGAGGTCGGCGTCGTCCTCGCCGCGATCCTCTTCATGCACCGCATGGCCGAGGTCGTGACCGTCCAGCACGGCGCGAGCCCGATCGAGGAGGATGTCGACGACTTCGCGCGGACGAGCGCCCCCAGCGACCAGCGGGCCGACCTGCCGCAGGGCGTCGATGTCTTCCAGCTCCGCGGCCCGCTCTTCTTCGGCGCGGCCGGCCGGCTGATCGAGCTTCTCGACCGCGGCTGGCAGCATCCGCGGGTCTTCATCGTGCGCATGCGCGAGGTGCCGTTCGTGGATACGTCCGGGGTCGGCGCGCTCCGCGATTTCGTCAAGCGCTGCAAGGCCATGGGCACCAAGGTGATCGTCACGGGCGTGCAGCCCCAGCCGCGCCAGATCCTGACCCAGATGGGCTTCGGCCCCGGTCAGGGCGACCTCCTCTTCGCCGCCGATCTCGGAGAGGCGGTCGAAAAGGCCCGCACGCTCGCCGCGCGCTGAACGGATCGCCTCGCCGTTCGTTTCACGGCCGAGATGCTTACCGGAGCGAGCCCGATGACCCGGATCCTGCCGCGCCGCCGCCTGCTCGGCGCCGTCGCCGTCGTCCTTCCCTGCCTCGCCGCCGCCGCGCCCGCGACGGCGGCCGGACCGTCGCCCGCCCGTCCTGCGGCCTCCGCCCTGCCCGGCGACGACGTGTTCCTGCCGGCCGGCAACAACTGGACGGTCTATGTGGACGGCCGGTTCGGCACTAGCCTCAGCTATCCCGATCGCGTCTTCCGGCCCGCGCCGCCCTCCGCGGACGCTCCCGGCCGCCGCTTCCTTGCGCCCGACGCCACGCTCCAGGCCTTTGCGTGGCACAATCGCGACGGGGAGACACCCTCCTCCCTGGAGGCCCGGCTCGTCGGCGCGGACGGCTATACCGACGTGACCTACAGCCCGCGCGGCCGCAGCTGGCTCGTCCTCTCCGGCTTCCGCGGCGACCAGATCTTCTACGAGAAATACGTCTTCCGCGGAGGCGCGGTGCACGCCTTCGGGATCGAGTTCCCCGCGGCCGCGAAGCCGCGCTACGCCCCGCTGATCGAGCGTATCGAGGACAGCTTCCGCACGAGCCCGCCGGCGGGCTGAGGGATCAGCCGGGAGCGGCAGCCTCCGGCGCGAGATCCCCCAGCGCCTCGAAGAGCGGCCCGAGCTTCCCGGCGAAGGGACGCCAAGCCTCCAGCCGGCGGCCGTGGAGCGGCTCGCGCACCTGCGCGTAGCTCGCGGTGCGGGCCAGGCGCGCCGATTCGTGGAAGCGGAGGAGACGCTCGTCCCAGCCGAGCCCGGCGGCGTCGAGCATCCGCCGGATCTCGGGCTCCGGCGTGGCGACCAGCGCCTCGTAGCGCATCTCGACGATCGGCACCGGCAGCACCCGCGTCCAGTGCGCCATCAGATCGCGATAGACGCGGTAATAGGCGCCGAGGGTCGGCAGGTCGCGCGTATAAGCGTGCCAATCGCCGAGATCGGTCGTGAAACAGGAGAAGCACGTCGCCACGGGATCCCGCACGGCGTGGATGAAGGTCGCGCGCGGAAAGACGAGCGCGATCAGCCAGAGATGCAGGAAATTGTGCGGCAGCTTGTCCGTGATGCGCGGGGCGGCCGAGCGGATGCCGGCGAGATAGGCCTCGCCGAGCCGGACGGACTGCTCGCGGCCGAGCGCGGCGAGGCCGCGGCCGACCAGACCTTCGCCTCCCGCCCCGGCATGCCCGTCCGGCAGGCCGGCCGCGGCGACGGCGCGCGCGAAGAACGGCAGTTCGCCGGCCGGGTGCACGTCCGGGTGCGCGCCGAGAATCTGCTCGATCAGGGTCGTGCCGGAGCGCGGCATTCCGAAGATGAAGATCGGCCGCCCGCTCGGCACGCCGAAATCGCTCCGAGCCGCGAAGAAGGCGGGCGGCGTCGCCTGCTTCAGCGCGTCGGCCCAGCGCGCGAAGGCCGACACGTCGAAGCCGCGCGCCTGCGCGGCCTTCCCCGCGGCATAGTGCTCGAATTCCGCGTCGGGACGGCCGAGATCGCGCGCGATCTTCGCAGCCGCGAAATGGAGCATCCGGCGCTCGGCGGCGCCGAGACCTGGCTGCGCCGCCAGTTTCAGGATCGATCCCAGCTCCGGCGGCTCGGCCTCAAATTCCGTGGAGCCCGCGAAACCGGCCAATACGGGCGGCGTCGCCGCGCCGGCGGCAATGAGGGCCCGGTAGCGCTCGTGCGCCTCCTCCCGCCGGCCCTGATAGAGGAGAACGCCGGCAAGGCGCGCCGCGGTGTCGGCGTCGCCCGGCGCGGCCGAGAGCGCCTTGCGGTAGCAGGCCTCGGCGCCCTTCGGATCGTCCGCCTGCAGCAGACAATCGCCGAGGCTCCGCAGGATCGCGGGCGAGCGCGGCGCCTTCTGCGCGGCCTTCCGGAGCTCCGCCTCCGCCTCGGCGACCCGCCCGAGCGCGAGCTGTGCCAGTCCGGCAAGGTGGCGGATCTCGGGGGCCTTCGCCGCGCTCCGGGGAATTCCACGCAGAATCTCGAGCGCCTCGGCCGGGCGGCCGGCCCGGATCAGCCCCGATGCCGTGCGCGCCGCCGCCTCTGCGCTCATGGCGCGGCGCACCCGCCATGCCGCGGCGGCGCGGGCCTGTCGAAACGGAAGATGCTCATGCCGCGCCGAAACTATGCCGCATGATGTCGCGTCACAAGGATCAGGGAGAGAGCGAGGCGAGGAGCCGGCCGGGCGCGGGAGTCACAAAAAGAAGAGCCCGGCACAAGGCCGGGCTCCCCAAAGCACCTGGATCCGATCGGATCAGAAGCTGCGCTGAACGCGGAGCATGCCGCTCCACTGATCGGTGTCCGCCTCTTCGAAGCGGCCGTAGCCAAGCTCCGGACCGATCGCCAGACCCTTCACCGGGCTCCAGCGCAGGTTGCCCTGCACGGCCCAGTACTGCTCGTCGCCGAGGCCAGCCGCCGGAGAGTCGATGTCCGTGTAGCTGCCGTCGATCACGGCGGTGATGGTCGGGGTGACGGCGGCGGTGAAGCCGGCGCGGATCGACCACACGTCATAGAGCTTCAGGTCGTTGCCGACTTCGGTCGCGTCGGGAACGCCCAGCGCGGTGGCATAGGTCGAAGCGCCGCGAGCGTAGGTGCCCTGAGCCTGGAAGCCGATGCCCGTGCCCGGGACGTTGACTTCGAGGCCGGCGCCGATCGCCCAGCCGAGCTCGGTCTCGACGGCGGCAACCATCGGACGCACGGAGTGCAGGGCGCCCATGAGGGCCGCGGAACCCCAGCCCTGGTCGACGCGGACATTCGCGACGAGGTCCGGATAACGCTGGCCGGCAGTGCCATCGTTGTCGATGACGGCGCTACGACCGGTCGAATTCGGATCCTCGATGGCGATCGTGCCCGAGAAGCCGCCGCCCGCCGTGAAGGTGTAGGCCAGCATGTTGATCTGGGTCGTCGGATCGTCGATCTGACCCCAGGCGCCGTTCCAGGTGACCGAGCCGAGGAAGTCGAAGTTCGACCCGGTACGACCGGCCGTGAAGGTGCCGATGTCGTTCTGGATCTGAACGAAGGCATCCCACAGGTTCAGGCCTGCGCCGACGCCGGTCGCCGTGCCGGCCGGGCCGTTCGTCGCCCAGACCTGGAGGAAGGACCGCACCATGCCGATATCGGTCTGCGTGCGGGTGTCGATCGTGATCGAAGCGCGGGCGCGCTCGCCGAACGAGTTCGAAGCCCGCGAGGTCGGCTCGCGGTAGTTCGTGTCGACGCGGACGTAGCCGCCGATCTTCATGCAGGTTTCGGTGCCCGGGATGTAGAAGAAACCGGTGCCGAAAGCATCGCAAACCTTGACGTAGTCGACCGGCTCGGCCGCCATCGGAAGGTCGGCGGCCTGTGCTCCGGTGACGACCATCAGGGTGGCCGCCGAGCCGAAGAGAAGGCTCTTAAGATTCATTACTAGACCTCCAGTCCAAGTTGGTAAGGGAGAGACCGACATCCCTCTGCCGCACAGGCGACGGTTCGGAAGATTTGGGCCCCCACCCTTGGGCTGTTCGCTGCGGAACAGTGGCTGCCGATCGGCTGCCTTCGGAGACACTATTCATCCCGATGCTGCGGGCAACGGGTTCTTGGGAGGCCCGCCCCCTTTGCAAATCCATGTTGCAGTTTTGCCACGAAAGTGACTGGTTTTCGGGGCTTCCGGCCGGGTTTTCCACGGTGGGAGTACGGCGGAGACTGTTCAGGCGCCGCGCCGACGGCGAAATGAGGCAGGGGCGCTGCCGGCCCGATGGAGGACCGGCAGCGCGAAGCGAATCGTTCGAAAGGCGGCTGGAAGGATGAGAGCGGACCGAGCCGGGGCGATTCCGACCGTCGACCTCTATTTCGGGTTCGCCCTCGCGGACCTCGTCCGGCATTGGCCGTGGCAGGCCGGGAGACCCATCGTTGCGGTCGGCCGGACGGCGTTCCGGTGCGGCAGCCATCTCGTCATCATCCGCTATGCGGACGGGGCGGCGATGCGCGCGGCCGCGTCGGCGGCGGAGATCCACTACCTGCTCGACGACGATCTCTGGGCCATCGACATGAACGCGGGGCTGCCCGAAGACTACCGCGCGCGGCTCATGCGGTTCCGCGAACGGGATCTGCCCCGGATTGTGGAATGCGCCACGGAGGTGATCGCCCCGACCCCTGCCATCCTGGCGCACCTGCCCGGGCGGAGAAGCGCCGTGCTGCAGCCGTGCCTGTGGCCCCGCGCGCTTCCCGCGCCGGGCGCCGCCGGGCGCGGCCCGGTCCGGATGATCCTGCCCGCGACGCGCTCGCATCTCGACGACATACGCCTCGTCGCAGCGGGAATCCGCGCCGCGCTCGAGAGCCGGCCGGCGCTCGGCCTGACCACCTTCCTCGGCCGTCACGCCCCGCCGGAGCTCAGCGGGCTGCCGAACGTCCGGCACCTTCCGCCGCGCGCATGGCCGGCCCACCGGCGACGCCTCGAACGAAGCCGCTACGACATCGCGCTCGCGCCGCTCCGCGACACCGCGTTCAACCGCGCCCGCTCGATCAGCAAGGTTCTCGAGATCGCCCAGTTCGGCGCGGCCGGGATCTACAGCGATTGCGAGCCCTATGCGGGCGCTGCCGGCGCGAGCGGGGGGCTCCTCCTCGGACCGGACCCCGCCGCCTGGACGCAGGCGATCCTCGATCTCGCCGAGGACGCCCCGGCCCGGCTTCGCCTCGCCCAGGCGGGGCAGGCGCTCGCCCGCCGGATCGGAAATCCGGAGCGCGTCCGCCGCTTCTGGCTCGAGCGTTTCGGGATCGAGGCGGGCGACCGGGTCAGGCCGTCCCCTCCCCCGCCTCCTTGAGCCGGGTCATGCCTTCCACGGGCTCGGCCGCGGCCCGCGGGGCCGGGCGGTGGAACTGGCCGCCGATGACGAGGGAGAGCTGCCGGCGCCGCACCGCGGCCGCGATCCCGGCGCTCTCGATGCGGCCGATGACGCGCCTCATCGTCTCCGCCTCCCCGACCGAGCTGTAATAGCTGCCGGGGATGAGCGCTTCGCGGCGGAGATTGTCGAGAAGATTGCGCGCCTCGCCGAGATCCGCCGCCTTCGCGCCGGTCCAGAAGCGGTCGATGTCCGCGGCCGATTCCGCGCAGGCGGCGAATTCCGGATGGCGGACCAGCGATTCGCCGAGAAGCAGGATCGGCACGCCGTGATAGAGCGCTGAGAGGGCGGAGCTGCTGTTGACGGTCAGGAGGCCGCGCGAGTGCTGCAGCACCTGGCTGATCGAGCCGTCGTCGAGCACGCGGACGCGGTCCTCGCACCCGAAGATCCTGGCCTTGCGCCGGATGAAGGCGCGCGGCTGCCCATGGCCGCGTTCGAGCGGATGGACCTTGAAGACGAGGATGGCGTCGTCGGGCGCGGAGCGGACGAACGAGGCGAGGCTCGCCTGGATGAGCCGTTCGTTGGTCCAGCCCCGGCCGCTGCACCGCAGCTGCATGTCATCGTGGACCTGGAGCGCCACCACGAAATAGCGCCGGGACGCCGACGTGGTGAGCTCGTCCATCAGCTTGCGGTTGGCCGGGACGTGGAGGCCCTTGCGGGTGAGGTTCCGCAGCCAGCGGAAGAGCTCCGGCAGGATCGGCCGGCTGCGGTGGAACACGGTCCTGCCGTAGAAGGCCTGGGTCAGGCTCCGGAAGACGTAATAGGCCCAGGCATAGGCGCACATGCCGACGAAGCCGCAATCCGGACCCGGGGCGGGAAGCTCCTCCGGCGGCACGGGCGCCGTCAGCGCGGGCGCGCGCGCGGCGAGCGGCGAGAGCGAATTGTTGCCGCGCGGCTCCATCGTGATGAAGCCGGGGCGCAGATAGCCTTCCTCGAAGCTGAAGGTCGGGACCTGGAAGCGGTCCGCAACCGCGAGCGCGATCCTGTGGATCTCGCGCTGGCAGCCGAAATAGAGGATGCAGTCCGGCCGCGCGTCCTGGACGAACGCTTCGAACCAGCGCTCCCACCGGGCGGCGTCCCCGACGAACTTGACAGCGTTGCGCTTGCGCGAAAAGAGCCAGTCCGAGGCGTTGAAGTTGATCCGGATCGTACGGTAGCCGCTCGCCTCGAGATGCGCCTGCAGGCGGCTGAAGAACGGTCCGACAGGCCCCTGGAGCAGCACGACCAGCGGCCGCTCCGAGAGCGCGGGCGGCGCTTCCGGCGCGAGATCTCCGTGGACGGTCACGGGCGCGAAGGCGTGCGCGCCCGCCTCGTACAGGCGCGAAACGGGAGATCGAGGTCGTCTCAGGTTGTCGGCATCCGTCTGGCGACGCAACAGGCTCTGATCGTCGGACGCTGACCGCAACATCGAACCCTGCCCCGAGCGAATCTACGCTTGCCGCGTTCAGGCCGGCTTCGATGCCGCCGAACGGGAACGTACACGCTGCACTGCAATATCGCAACCGCCGAACCGGCAGGTCGCGAAGACGCACCCCGAGTGGAGCATGGTCCTCTCCGCCCGCGCGCGCAAGGTGCAGAGCTGTAACGGGATCACACTATCTTGAAGTCCTCGGGCTTCCAGTCCGGCACCGGATAGCGCGGCTCCATGTCCTCGAGGGTGCGGCGCACGATCGAGGCGATCGCGGCGCTGCGCACCCATTTGCGGTCGGCCGGGACGATGCGCCAGGGCGCCCATTCCGTCGAGCAGCGCGAGAGCATCGTCTCGTAGGCCGCTTGGAAATCGTCCCAGCGGGCACGGTCGTCGAGGTCGCCGGCGCGGAACTTCCAGTGCTTGCGCGGATCGTCGAGGCGCGCCTGCAGGCGCTTCTTCTGCTCGCCCTTCGAGATGTGCAGCATGAACTTGAGAATGGTCGTGCCGGTCTCGACCAGCATCTTCTCGAAGGCGTTGATCTGCTCGTAGCGCCGCTCGATCTCGTCGGCGGGCACCAGTTCGCGCACCTTCACGACCAGCACGTCCTCGTAGTGCGAGCGGTTGAAGATGCCGATCGTGCCGCGCGACGGCACGCTGCGGTGCACGCGCCAGAGGAAATCGTGGGCGAGGTCTTCCTCGCTCGGCGCGCGGAAGGGCATGACGCGGATGCCGATCGGGCCGGTCCGGTTGAAGACGTCGCGGATCGTGCCGTCCTTGCCTGCGGTGTCGGTGCCCTGCAGGATCACGAGGAGCGCGCGCCGCCCCTCCGCGTAGAGAATGTCCTGCAGCCGGTCGATCTCGGCGGCGTCCTGGGCGGTCGCGGCCTTCGCTTCCCGCTTGTCGGCATAATGCAGCGTCGTCTCCGGGTCGCGGTCCGCGAGGCGGACCTTCGAACCGGGCGGGACGAGGAGGTCGTCGAGGGAGGTCATCTGCCGTGGCCTTTCATGTGCCCCGGCGAGCGGCCGGCGACGATGGTATCCTAGCGCGCCGAATCGTGCTCTGTAGGTCTTGCAAAGTTGTTCTTCTTATGTTCTCGTCCGGCAGCGTCCCGAAGGAGCAGCCATGAGCAAGCCTGAGGTGGATACGGTGCTGAACCTCGCCCGGCACACGGCCGGGAAGCGCTTCCACACCGTGCTTGCCGACCCGCCTTGGCGCTTCACCAATCGGACCGGCAAGGTGGCGCCCGAGCATCGCCGCCTCGCGCGCTACGGGACGATGACCACCGAGGAGATTTGCGCGCTGCCCGTTGCGGACCTGACGGCGTCGCCGGCGCACCTCTATCTCTGGGTGCCGAACGCGCTCCTGCCGGACGGCATTCGCGTGCTGGCGGCCTGGGGCTTCGAATACAAGTCGAACATCGTCTGGCACAAGGTGCGCAAGGACGGGGGATCGGACGGCCGCGGCGTCGGGTTCTACTTCCGAAACGTGACCGAAATCCTCCTGTTCGGGGTGAGAGGAAAGAACGCGCGAACGCTTCCGCCGGGGCGGAGCCAGGTGAACTACATCGCCTCGCGCAAGCGCGAGCACTCCCGCAAGCCAGACGAGCAATACGAGCTGATCGAGAGCTGTTCCAAGGGGCCGTATCTGGAGCTCTTCGCGCGGGGCACCCGGCCCGGCTGGACCTATTGGGGCAACCAGGCCGACGAGAGCTATCGTCCGACTTGGGACACCTATGCCTTCAACTCGAGCGTTCGGGTGAACGCGGCTGACTGAGTTAAAACGACACTACTGTGTCGGGAATACCTAGGAGCACGAGCGGGCACGGATTGCCCACGCCTCGCAGAACGCGGTCCTGAAGCTTGCGCCAATGCGTGGTCGCTTCGCCAAACTTGTCGCTAGAGCGTTACCCGACCTAATTGAATCGGGATTCCCAAATCAGCGCTGAGATGATTCAAGCTGTCTGCCGGATTGGAGGCCGGCG
>NZ_SPKJ01000098.1 GCF_009866965.1 Propylenella binzhouense
CGCGACCGTCCGGCCGGGCCAGACGAGGACGACCGGCAGGGCCGGCCAGGACCCGAGCGCGGCGAGCCGCTCGCCGACGCCGCGGGCGCGGAGCGCCCGGCCCGCAAGGCACATCGGCACGTCCGCCCCCAGCCCGAGGGCGAGCGCGGCGAGTTCCTCCCCCGGAAGAGCGGCGGCCCAGAGATCGTTCAACGCCAGGAGCGCGGCGGCGGCATCCGCCGAGCCGCCCCCGAAGCCCGCCCCGGCCGGCAGGTTCTTCTCCAGCCGGATCGCCGCCTCGGCGGGCCTGCCGAGGGCGGCCGCGAGCGAACGCGCCGCCCGGATGACCAGATTGTCCTCGCCGGCCGGCGCAAGGGCCGAGAACGGACCCTCGACCGTCAGCGCGAGCCGGTCGCCGGCCGGCCCGACCGCGAGCCGGTCCCCCTCCGACGCGAACACGGCCAGAGTATCGAGCGCGTGATAGCCGTCCGGCCTGCGGCCGGTCACGTGGAGCGCCAGGTTGATCTTGGCGGGCGCGATCCGAACGCGGCCGCCGGCAGCCTCCGGGGCCAGATCAGCGCTCCGGCAGGCGGAGCCGCATGCCCGGCCGGAGCGCGGAGGCGCGCGGAAGGACGTCCTTGTTGGCGTCGAGGATCAGCTGGAAGCGGCTGCCGCTGCCGAGATATTTCGCGGCGATCGTCCAGAGCGATTCCCCCGCCACGACCACGTGGGAGCGCATCTCCGTGGCATCGCTCACCGGCGACGAGAGCGAAGCCTCCTGCGCCGCCGGCTCGATCGCCGCCTTCTGGACGAGCCGGCCTTCCGCGATCTTCTTGAGGATGATCGGCAGCTCGGGCTCCTTGGCGCCGAGGTCGCGGGCGTGGCGCCACTGGAACTGCGCCTCGAGCGTGCGGCCGACCTGCCAGTAGGCATCGCCGAGATGATCGTTGATCACCGGGTCCTGCGGCATCAGCGAGACGGCGCGCTCCAGCTCCGAAACGGCGTCATCGAACCGCCCGAGCCGGTAGTACGCCCAGCCGAGGCTGTCCACGATGTAGCCGTCATTCGGCCGGAGCTCGACCGCCTTCCTGATCATTCCGAGCGCCTGGTCGAGGTTCGTCCCCATGTCGACCCAGGAATAGCCCAGATAGTTCAGAACAAGCGGCTGATCCGGAAACAGCTCCAGCGCCTTCTTGAAGTCCGCCTCCGCCTTCGGCCATTGCTTGGTGCGCTCGTAGGCGATGCCGCGGAAATAGAACAGGGTCCAGTCGCCGCGGGACGGCTCGGAAATCAGCGCCACGGCGCGCGAATATTGCTCCGCCGCCTTGTCGAACTGCTCCCGGCCGCGCAGCATGTTGCCGTAGGCGATGTGCGCCTGCAGATCGTTCGGATTCCGCGCGATCGATTCCCGGAACGCCGCTTCGGCCTCGTCGGCACGCTCCAGCCTGTCGAGCGCCATCGCGGCCCTGAGAAGCCCGAGCGCGCGGAACGGCGCCTTCGGATCGATCGCCTCCAGCACCTCGATGGCCGCTTCGCTCTGGCCGCCGGAATCGAGGATGTTGCCGAGCGAGAGCGCGGTCAGCCCGCCGGCACTGTTCGGCGCGAGATAGAGCGAGAGCCGGAGATAGAGCGCGGACAGTTCGAGGCCGCCATCCTGCCCGATCGCGGCGCCGAGCCCGCCCAGCACCTCGGCCGCGCCCTCGACGGGGCCCGACACGCCGGGCGCCAGCTTCTTGCCGGCGCGAACCTCGTCGAGGGCCCGGCGGGCGATCGCATTGTCGGGGAAGCGGTCGAGAAAGTCCGAGAGCAGCGCCTCGGCATCCTTGTTCCGGCCGGCGCGGGACAGCGCGCGGGCATAGGCCTCGGCGATCCGGACGGCCCCGCGATCCGCCTCCTCGGCAGTCTTCAGGATCTCGACGGCGGCGTCGTTCCGCCCGGCGAGGACGTTGATGTAGCCGGCATGGAGCAGCTTGAAGGGACGGTACCAGTCCTCGCCTTCGACCTTGTCGATGGTGGCGAGCGCCTCGTCCACCTTGCCCTGCCCGTATTGCGCCCATGCCGTCAGGAGCGCGATGGTGAGATCGGCGAGCGCGCCCTTGCCGGCATGGCCGAGCTGCTCCACCGCATCGGAATAGCGCGCCGTGCGGATGTCCTCGACGCCGAGGAGCAGCCGCGCGGCGAGGCTGTCGGGCGCCTTCGCCGCGAGATCGCGGGCATAGCGGAGCGATTCCTTGACCTCGCCGTCGGCGGCCGTCAGCACGAGCGAGCGCTCGAGCAGGAACAGGCTGTCGGGATCGCGCGCATAGGCCTCGCGGTAGAAGCGCGCGGCGCTCGCGATGTCCTTCTGCGAATCGGCGACGCGCGCCGCGAGATAGGTGCCGGAAAGGCTATTCAGCTCCACCGACTCGTCGCGGCCGGCAGCCGCGGCCGAGGCCTGCTGGCTCAGGCCGGCGACGAGCAGCGCGGAAAGGGCCAGCCGGCGCGAGCCGGCACGAAGCTTCTGCGCCATCATGGCTGCGCTCCAATCGTTCGCATCGTTCCGAAATAAACCTCGGAGCCGATCGAAACAACTCGCCCGGCCGGGGCGCGTCAGGAAGCGCGCCTGATCGAGAAGCCGACCGCTTCGAGCAGCCCGGCCTTGGCGGCGCTGTTCGGGAGCGGCGCAAGCGCGTCGGTGGCCATCGCGGCATAGTGGCGGGCGCGATCGACGGTATCGGCAAGCGCGCGCGTGCGGTTGAGGAGCGCGATCGCGTGTTCGAGCGCCTGGTCCGAGGTCCCGCCTTCGACCAGGCTCCTGCGCCAGAAGGCGCGGTCCTCGTCGCTGCCGCGCCGGTAGGCGAGCACGACGGGAAGCGTCACCTTGCCCTCCCGGAAGTCGTCGCCGACATTCTTGCCCAAGGTCGCCGAGACGCCGCCATAATCGAGCACGTCGTCGATGAGCTGGAACGCGATGCCGATATTCGTTCCGTAGGAGCGGAACGCGGCCCTGACCGACCGGTCGGCGCCGGCGATGATCGGGCCCACCTCGGCGGCGGCGGAAAAGAGGGCCGCCGTCTTGGCCCGGATCACCTCGATGTATTCGTCCTCGGTGGTCTCCGTGTTCTTCGCCGTGCCGAGCTGCATCACCTCGCCCTCGGCGATCGTGGCCGCCGCGGCGGAAAGCACATCGAGCGCCTCGAGCGAGCCGACCTCGACCATCATCCGGAACGCCTGGCCGAGCAGGAAATCCCCGACGAGCACGCTCTCCTGGTTGCCCCAGACGAGCCGTGCGGTGCGCTTGCCCCGCCGGGTATCGCTCTCGTCGACGACATCGTCGTGGAAGAGCGTGGCGGTGTGCATGAACTCGACGCTCGCGGCGAGCTTGACGTCGCCGCTCCCGCGATAGCCGCAGGCGAGCGCCGCGCCGAGCGTGACCATCGGGCGCAGCCGCTTGCCGCCCGAATTGATGAGATAGCGCGCGACCTCGGGAATGAGCGTGACCTGCGAGCCCGTCCTCTCGACGATGACGCGGTTGACCTGCTCCATGCCCGCCGCGGTGGCCTTGACGAGCGGTTCGATCGAGGCCCCCTTCGGGTGGCTATCCTCCAAAGGCAGAACGACGCCCAACGGCTTACTCCTCTCGGACAGATCGAGGCCGGCTTCCAAGCCCATACCGAGTTTGACGAACGACTTGAAGCCTCGATCGCGCAGCCGCGCCGCGGGGGACTTCGCCGCACCGCCGGAAGCCGCTACGCTCGGCGCGTGAACGAACTTCTCCGCAGCAACGATCCCGTCCTGATTTCGTTCGTGGAGACCCTTCTCCGGGACGCCGGCATCGAGCATCTCGTGGTCGACTGGAACACGAGCGTCGTCGAGGGCTCGCTCGGCATCCTGCCGCGCCGGGTGCTGGTCCCGTCCCGGGACCTGACGTCCGCGCGCCGCCTGATGGAGGAGGCCGGGCTCGGAACGGAGCTTTCCGGGCTTCCGAAATGAACTCCCCCGATCCGGTCGCGATCACCTGCGACGCCTTCCTCGGCGGCAGGGTGAAGGTGATCCAGCCCGCCCGCGGCCACCGGTCCGGCCTCGACGCGGTGCTGCTCCAGGCGCTCGTCCCCGCCGCCGCGGACGGAATTGCGGTGGAACTCGGCGCCGGGGCCGGCGCGGCCTCCTTCTGCGCGGCCGCCCGCGCCCCCGCCCTGAAAGTGATGGCGGTGGAGCGGGACGCCGGCCTCGCCGCGCTTGCCCGCCGCTCGCTCGCACTGCCGGAGAATGCGGGCTTCGCCGGCCGCGTCAGCCTCCAGGTCGCAGACGTCGCGGTCGCGCGTCCGGCACGCGAGGCCGCCGGGCTCTTCGACGGAAGCGCCGACTTCGTGCTGATGAACCCGCCATTCGCGACGGAGGGCAGCGTGCGCGCCTCGCCGGAACCGCGGCGACGGAGCGCCCATGTCGCGGCGGAGGGCACGCTCGGCGCCTGGATCCGGACCGCCGCCGGGCTGCTGCGGCGCGGCGGGCGGCTCTGCATCGTCCATCGCGCCGACGCGCTCGCCGAGATGCTGGCGCTCGTCGGCCGCGGCTTCGGCGGGACCGCCCTCGTTCCCGTGCGTCCACGCGCGGGAGAAGACGCCATCCGCATCCTGCTCTCCGCCGTGAAGGCGAGCCGGAAGCCGCTGCGGATCCGCCCGGACCTCGTGCTGCACGAGCCCGACGGCCGCTGGACGGCCGAGGCGGACGCCATCCTGAGGGCCGGAAGCGACATCGTGGCCTGAACCGGGGCTGGCGAAAGGCCGGATTCGAAGCCATGTTGTCCGGGACTGCATTTGCGAGAAGGACGAGCGTGCTGGGATCCATTTCACAGAGCATCAGGCGCATCATGCCCGGGGGCGACGCGCCCGTGGTGCCGGTGGTGCGGCTCGGCGGCGTGATCGGCAGGGCATCCCGCCTGCGCAACGGACTGACCCTCTCCTCCACCGCCGGCGTGCTGAAGAAGGCCTTCGACATGAAGGCCGCGCCGGCCGTCGCGCTCCTCATCGATTCGCCTGGCGGCTCGCCGGTCCAGTCGCATCTCATCTACAGGCGCATCCGCAGCCTGGCGGAGGAGAAGGACAAGCGGGTCCTCGTCTTCGTGGAGGACGTCTGCGCGTCCGGCGGCTACATGATCGCCTGCGCCGGCGACGAGATCGTCGTCGACCCCGCCTCGATCGTCGGCTCGATCGGGGTGGTCTCGGCCGGGTTCGGCTTCGTGGAGGCGATGAACAAGATCGGCGTCGAGCGGCGCGTCTACACGTCGGGCCATGCCAAGGTCATCCTCGACCCGTTCCAGCCCGAGAAGCCCGACGACGTGGCCCGCCTGAAGGCGATCCAGGAAGAGGTGCACGACCATTTCATCGACATCGTGCGGAGCCGCCGCGGCGACGTGCTGCGGCAGAACGACGACATCTTCTCCGGCATGTTCTGGTCCGGCAAGACCGCCGTCGCGCTTGGCCTCGCCGACCGCACCGGCGAGATCCGGACGGTGCTGCGCGAGATGTTCGGGGAGAAGGTGAAGATGAAGCTTCTGGGCTCCGAGCGCAGCTTCCTTCCGCGCCGGCTCGGCCTCGAATCGCTCGCCGAACGGGCGACGACGGCGCTCGTCGCCGAGCTCGAGGAGCGGGCGCTGCGCTCCCGCTTCGGCCTCTAGGGGAGACCGCCCGTGCTGCAGATCGTCGTCCTCGGCCTCGCCGCCTACGGCGCCTGGTATCTCTACAAGGGCGTGAAGAAGCAGGTCGCGCGGGTCGACCGCGAGGTGCGCGACGCCGAGAAGCAGAGGCCGGCGGCCGAGACGCTCGAATACGACCCGGATTCGCAGACCTACCGGGTGCGCAAGAAGTCGTGAGCCTTCCTTCCGCGCCGGGCGGCGCAACCGGCGGCTTCCGCCGCAATTAACCCAGTCCCGACGAGGCCGGTTGAAGACGCGCCGGCAATGCTGCAAAAAATCCGCAAAATCCTCCGCAACTGTTGCCAAATGGCACTAGGCGGAGAATGGAGAAGGGCTGACCCTGACTTTTTTCGGCAGGAGCCGATCCGGGCGGCCTGCCGCGCGGCCCCAACCGGTGCAGACACATTCGATTCCGCGAGATTCTTCCATGTTGAAGCGTGACGCCGACAGAGGCCCGCAGTCGATCGCCCTTCCGAAGGCGCTGTTCGCCCGGCCCGCGAAGGAAGATGAAATCGCGCCGATCCGCGAGACCATTCTCGCCAAGCTCGCGCTCTCGGTCGGCAAGAACCCGGCGACCGCCAGCCCGCGCGACTGGTACATGGCCGCCTCGCTCGCCGCGCGCGACCGCATCGTGCACAGCTGGATCGAGGCGAACCGGGCGATCCGCAAGGGGAACAGCAAGCGCGTCTACTATCTCTCGCTGGAATTCCTGCTCGGGCGCCTGCTCGGCGACGTCCTGCACAATCTCGGCCTGACGGAGACGTTCCGCGCCGCGCTCGGCGATCTCGGCATGGATCTCGACGAGCTGAAGGCGGCGGAGCCGGACGCGGCGCTCGGCAATGGCGGTCTCGGCCGGCTCGCCGCCTGCCTGGTGGAGAGCATGGCGACGCTCGGCATCCCGGCCTACGGCTACGGCATACGCTACGACCACGGCCTCTTCCGCCAGGTGATCAAGGGCGGCGTCCAGCAGGAATATCCGGAGACCTGGCTCTCCTTCGGCAATCCATGGGAGTTCGAGCGCCCGGAGGTCATCTACGACATCCATTTCGGCGGCTCTGTGCAGGCGGCGAGCACCGCCGGCGGCGCCCGCGTCGCGATCTGGCAGCCGGCGGAGACGATCGAGGCGGTCGCCTATGACGTGCCGGTCGTCGGCTGGCGCGGCGAGCACGTCAATCCGCTTCGCCTGTGGTCGGCCCGCGCCGTCGACCCGCTGCGGCTCGACGCCTTCAACAGCGGCGACCATGTCGGCGCGCTGACCGAGCAGGTCCGCGCCGAGGCGATCTCTAAGGTGCTCTATCCGAGCGACGCCACCGCCGCCGGCCAGGAGCTGAGGCTCCGGCAGGAATATTTCTTCGTGTCGGCCTCGCTGCAGGACCTCGTCCGCCGCCACATCCGCACCTATGGCGACATCCGCTCGCTCCCGGACAAGGCGTCGATCCAGCTCAACGACACGCATCCGAGCATCGCCGTCGCCGAGCTGATGCGGATCCTCGTCGACCTCGAGCATGTCGGCTGGGACCAGGCCTGGGACATCACCCGCGCCACCTTCTCCTACACCAACCACACGCTGCTGCCGGAGGCGCTCGAGACCTGGCCGATCCCGCTCTTCGAGCGGCTGCTGCCCCGGCACATGCAGATCATCTACCTCATCAACGCGCATCACCTGGAGGCGGTGCGCCAGGCCCATCCGGGCGACGAGCGGCTGCTCGCCTCGGTCTCGATGATCGACGAGAACCACGGCCGCCGCGTCCGCATGGGCCACCTCGCCTTTCTCGGCTCGCACCGCGTGAACGGCGTCTCGGCGCTCCATACCGAGCTGATGAAGGAGACCGTGTTCGGCGACCTGCACCGGCTGTTTCCGGGGCGGGTCGTCAACAAGACGAACGGCATCACCTTCCGCCGCTGGCTGCACCAGGCCAATCCGGGGCTCACCGCGCTGCTGTGCGAGGCCTGCGGCGAGGAGCTGATGGACGAGCCGGCGGCGATCGCGCGCGCGGCCGCGCTCGCCGGCGACAATGCGTTCCACGAGCGGCTCTCCGAGGTGCGGCTCGCCAACAAGGTGGCGCTCGCGCGCGTCATCCGCGAGCGGCTCGACATCCGCGTCAACCCGCACGCGCTCTTCGACGTGCACGTGAAGCGCATCCACGAATACAAGCGCCAGCTCCTCAACATCTTGGAGACGATCGCCCTCTACGACGCGATCCGCGCGCAGCCGACCCGCAACTGGTTCCCGCGCGTGAAGATCTTCGCCGGCAAGGCGGCGGCGAGCTACAGCGAGGCGAAGACGATCATCCGGCTCGCCCACGACGTCGCCGCGATCGTCAATAACGACCCCTCGGTGCGCGACCTCTTGAAGGTGGTCTTCCTGCCCAACTACAATGTGAGCCTGGCGGAGGCGATCATCCCGGCCGCGGACCTTTCCGAGCAGATCTCGACCGCCGGCATGGAGGCCTCCGGCACCGGCAACATGAAGTTCGCCCTCAACGGCGCGCTCACGATCGGCACGCTCGACGGCGCCAATATCGAGATCCGCGAGCATGTCGGCGACGACAACATCTTCATCTTCGGCCTGCGCGCCAACGAGGTCGCCGAGCGGCACCGCCGGGGCCTCGATGCGATGGGCGACATCGCCGCCTCGCCGATGCTCGCCGAAGTGCTCGACGCTGTGGCCGGCGGCGCCTTTTCCGGCGGCGACCGCGACCGCTACGCCCATCTCGTCGGCATCGTGAAGCATCACGACCGCTTCCTGGTCGCCGCCGATTTCGACAGCTACTACCTCGCCCAGCGGATGGTCGACGAGGCGTGGCGCAATCCGCGCCGCTGGTGGCGCTCGAGCGTGCTCAACACCGCGAACATGGGCTGGTTCTCCTCCGACCGGACGATCCGGGAATATGCCGAGGACGTCTGGCACGTGCCGGCGCGCGGAAGCCGCGTCCAGCCGAACTGACCGGATCGGGCGTCCATGGATCGCCGGATCAAGTCCGGCGATGACGACGGAGAGGGAAGCGAGGCCGCTAGCGCAGCATCGGCCAGAGCGAAAGCGCGAGCAGCGCGCCCATCGCGGCGTTGAACCACCGCAGCCGCACCGGATTGGAGAGCCAGGTGCGGAGCCCCGCCCCGAACGCCGCCCAGGTGGACACGCTCGGCAGGTTGACGAGCGCGAAGGCGACGCCGACGAGAAGCACGCTTTCGGCATAGCGCTCCGGGTTCGTGTAGGCGGCCATGCCGCCGATCGCGATGACCCACGCCTTCGGATTGACCCACTGGAAGGCGGCCGCCTCCAGGAAGCGCATGGGACGCGCGGCGGCGACGGTGCTCCCGATCGAGCGGGAGGTCGCAACCCGGTAGGCGATGTAGAGGAGATAGGCCCCGCCGGCGAATTTCAGCGCCGTGTAGAGCGCGGGCATGCGCTCCAGGATCGCGCCGAGACCGAAGCCGACGGCGAGCAGCAGGACGAAGAAGCCGACGCCGATCCCCAGCATGTGCGGCAGCGTCCTGCGGAAGCCGAAGTTCACGCCGGAGGCGAGCAGCATGAGATTGTTCGGGCCGGGCGTGATCGACGCGACGAAGGCGAAGACGAGGAGCGCGGCGAAGATTTCGGGCGACATGGCGCTACATCGGATCCGGCCCGCGATTCATGGCCGCCACGCCGGTCCGGCACACCTCGACGAGCCCGAGCGGCTGCAGGATCGCCACGAACTGCTCGATCTCGCTGCTCGGGCCGGTGAGCTGGAACACGAAATGCTCGGTCGTCGCATCGACCACCTCCGCCTTGAAGGCGGTGGCGAGCCGGAGCGCCTCGATCCGGTGCTCGCCGCTGCCGCGCACCTTGATGAGCGCAAGCTCGCGCTCGAGCGGCTTCTCCTGGCCGCGGCCGCGCGCCACCATCGTGAGGTCGGTCACCCGGTGCACCGGCACCAGCCGGTCGAGCTGGTTGCGGATCTGTTCGAGAACCGGCGGCGTGCCGGTGGTCACGATCGTGATGCGGGAGAGATGCTTGGCATGCTCCGTCTCCGAGACCGTGAGGCTCTCGATGTTGTAGCCGCGCCCGGAGAACAGGCCGATCACGCGCGCCAGCACGCCCGGCTCGTTGTCGACGAGCACGGCGAGCGTGTGCGTCTCGCTCGGATCGCGCCGCTCCTCGATGAAGTAGGCGGAGGCCGGCGGGGTGGGGGCGGGCTTCGCGGTCATCGTGTCATTCATCTTCAAATCTCCGTCGATAGCGGCGCCGGGACCAAGGCAATCGGACAGGGGGCAGGTCCGCAAGTGCGCCGGCCCGTCGCGCGAACTCCCTGTCGAAGTTCGCGAACGCGCGCGAGCTTGTCCGCCCTAGACCAGCTCCTTGCCGGCGGCGAAGGATTGCGCAAGGGCGGCCTCGTCGTTCGCCTCCAGGGGCAGGAGCATCTCGTTGTGCGCCTTGCCCGACGGGATCATCGGGAAGCAGTTCTCGAGGTTCGCCACCCTGCAGTCGAAGATCACCGGCTTGCGCGTCTCGATCATCGCCATGATGGCGTCGTCGAGCTCGGCCGGCTTCTCGGCGCGGATGCCGACGCCGCCATAGGCCTCGGCGAGCTTCACGAAATCCGGCAACGCCTCGGTATAGGAATGCGACAGCCGGTTGCCGTGGAGCAGCTGCTGCCACTGCCTGACCATGCCCATGTACTGGTTGTTCAGGATGAACACCTTGATCGGCAGCTCGTGCTGGATGGCCGACGACATCTCCTGCATGTTCATGAGCACCGAGGCGTCGCCGGCGATGTCGATGACGAGGCTCTCCGGATGCGCCGCCTGCACGCCGAGCGCGGCGGGCAGGCCGTAGCCCATGGTGCCGAGGCCGCCGGAGGTCATCCACCGGTTCGGCTCCTCGAAGCCGTAGAACTGCGCCGCCCACATCTGGTGCTGTCCGACCTCGGTCGTGATGTAGGTGTCGCGGTCCTTCGTCAGCGCGTGCAGCCGCTGGATCGCGAATTGCGGCATGATCACGCTCTTCGAGGGCCGGAAGGCGAGCGAGTTGCGGGCCCGCCAGCGCGCGATCTGGTTCCACCAGGGGGCGAGCGCGTCCGGCTTCGCCGGCTCGTCCTCGCGGAGCGCCGCGATCATCGCCCTCAGCACATGGGCGACGTCGCCCACGACCGGCACGTCGACCCGGATGTTCTTGTTGATGGAGGACGCGTCGACATCGACATGGATCTTGCGCGAGCCCGGCGAGAAGGCGTCCGTGCGGCCGGTGATGCGGTCGTCGAAGCGCGCGCCGATCGCGACCATCAGGTCGCAATCGTGCATCGCCATGTTGGCCTCGTAGGTGCCGTGCATGCCGAGCATGCCGAGCCAGTTCCTGCCCGAAGCGGGATAGGCGCCGAGCCCCATCAGGGTCGAGGTGATCGGATAGCCGGTCAACGCCACCAGCTCGCGCAGCAGCTTCGCGGCCTCCGGGCCGGAATTGACGACCCCGCCGCCGGTATAGAGGACGGGGCGGCGCGCCTGCCGCATCAGCCGCACGGCGCGCCGGATCTGCTCCGGATCGCCCTGCCGCGGCGGCTGGTAGCCGGTGTGCCGGCGCGTCCTGCGCGCCTCCTCCGGGCCGACATAGGTGCCGGTCGCGAACTGCACGTCCTTCGGCACGTCGACGACGACCGGGCCGGGCCGCCCGGTCGCGGCGACGTAGAAGGCCTCGTGGAGGATCCGCGCGAGGTCGTTGACGTCCTTCACCAGCCAGTTGTGCTTGGTGCAGGGACGCGTGATGCCGACCGTGTCGCATTCCTGGAACGCATCGTTGCCGATGAGATGGGTCGGCACCTGCCCGGTGATGCAGACGAGCGGGATCGAATCCATCATCGCGTCGGTGAGCGGGGTGACCATGTTGGTCGCGCCCGGTCCGGAGGTGACCAGCACGACGCCGGGCCGGCCGGTCGAGCGCGCGTAGCCCTCCGCCGCATGGCCGGCGCCCTGCTCGTGCCGGACCAGGATGTGCCTGACCTTGTCCTGCTGGAAGAGCTCGTCGTAGATCGGAAGTACCGCGCCGCCCGGATAGCCGAAGATGTGCTCCACGCCCTGGTCGATCAGGGCCCTGATGACCATTTCCGCACCGGTCATTTGTTCCGACATCGCTTCCACTCCGGTTCGACCCAGGCTCGCCTTCTTCGCGCGCGACGGCGCAGGGCATAAAAAAAGGGCCCCGGCGGGACCCTTGGATGCGCACTACCGTTCGCGGCGGCTACAAGGCCACCCCGGCAGTGCGCGACGATACGATAAGCTCGATATGAGACATGGCCGCTCTTCTATGGCGGCCGGCCCGCCGGGTCAAGGCCGGCCGCGCGATTTCCTGCCTACGGCCTCAGCACCGACCAGCCCGCCTCGTCGAGCTCGATCAGCGTGACCGCCCCCGAGGGCACGACCTTCGCATTCGCGACGAGCGGTATCGCCCCGCCTTCCTGCCGCGCCATCGCCTCGCGCGTGTTGTTGCATGCGTCGAAGGTCACGTTCGGCATGCTCTGGGCGAAGGATTTCAGGCGCTCCTTCACCGGCGAGGTGTCCTCGCGGAGCATGTGGAGGCCCTGGTTGAATGCGACGACCTGGATTTCGACCTCCTCGCCCTTGGCGGAATAATATTGCGAGACGTTCGCCGCCACGTTCAGCACCGTGTTCATCTTCTGCGGATCCTTGTCGCTGATCTGCAAAGCGAGATGGTGCGTTCCATCGCCCGCGAGCGCCGGGCCGGCCGACAGCACCGGGGCGGCGGAAAACATCAAGGTGGCGACAAGCAGGCAGTCCTTGGCTGACGTCACGGCGATTTCCTCCATTCTCTTATTCGAATATTTGCATCCTATGCCGATCCGGCGCCGCGGGAAACGGCTTTCCGGGGCCTGCCCGCCTCACGCCGGCCGGACGCGCCGCCATCCGGGCATCTGGTTCCGGAACCAGGTCGCCTGCCGCTTGGCGTATTGCCGGGTCGCGACGTTCATCGCCTCCGCGGCCTCCGGCCGCGCGAGCGAGCCGGCGAGGAGCGCGCCGATCTCGCGCACGCCGATCGCCTTCATGACCGGCAGTTCGGGCGGGAGCCGGCGCGCGAGGAGGGAAGCGACCTCCTCCACGGCGCCGCCGGCGAGCATCGCCTCGACGCGCGCGCCGATCCGGCACCGGAGCACGGCGCGGTCCGGCTCGAGGACGAAGCGCGCGACGCCTTCGCCGGCGAGGAGGGGTTCGCCGCCGCCCGCCTGGAAGGCGGCGAGCGAGCGGCCGGTCGCCTCCAGCACCTCGAGCGCCCGGACGATCCGCTGCGGGTCGCTCGGCCGCAGCCGCGCCGCCATTTCCGGATCGCGCGCCGCGAGGAGCCCGTAAAGGGCCGCGGGCCCCGCCTCCGCGAGCGCGCTCCGCCAGCGCCGCCGGACCGGCTCCGGCACGGCCGGGATTTCGGAGAGGCCGCCGGCGAGCGCCCTGAAGTAGAGCCCGGTGCCGCCGACGAGGATCGGCAGCGCCCCGCCGGCTTCGGCTTCGCGCAGAACGGGTCCGACATCGGCGAGCCAGCGGCCGGCGGAATAGGCCTCCGCCCCGGAGACATGTCCGTAGAGCCGGTGCGGCACGCGCGCCTCGTCCGCCGCGGAGGGGCGGGCGGAGAGCACGCGGAGATCGGCGTAGACCTGCATGGAATCGGCATTGACGACGAGCGCGGGCCGGCCGCTCTCCGACGCCGCCCCGGCGAGCGCGAGCGCAAGCGCCGACTTGCCGCTCGCGGTCGGTCCCGCTATCAGCACGGCGCGCTTTCCGAGCGCCTCCTCGAAATCGACGTCCCGCCGCGGATCCATGGCCCTCGTCCTAACCATCATCGCCGCCAAAGCGAAGGCGCCCCTTTCGGGCGATCTCGTCGACCGCGTCCGCGCCGCGCTCGGACCGGCGGCGGACGCAGCCGACTGGCTCTCGCCCGGCGAGGCCTGCGACATCGGGGTCGCCGGCGAGCGCGCGACGATCCTCGATGCCGCCCGCCGCGCGCTCGCCGGCGCGCCGGTCGACCTCGCCGTCCTGCCGGCGGAGAACCGGCGCAAGAAGCTCCTCCTCGCCGACATGGATTCCACCCTGATCGGCCAGGAATGCATCGACGAGCTTGCCGACGTCGTCGGCGTCGGGAGCCACGTGGCGGCGATCACGGAACGCGCCATGCGCGGCGAGATCGCCTTCGAGCCGGCGCTCCGGGAACGCGTCTCGCTGCTCGCCGGCCTCTCCCGCAATGTCGTGGAGCGGGTGCTCGCCGAGCGCATCACGCTCAATCCCGGCGGCCGGACCCTCGTCCAGACCATGCGGAAGGCGGGCGCGCACACCGCCCTCGTCTCGGGCGGCTTCACGGTCTTCACCGGGCCCATCGCCGAGCGGCTCGGCTTCCACGTGAACCGCGCCAACACGCTGATCCTCGACGGCGAAATCTTCACCGGCCATGTCGCGGAGCCGATCCTCGGGCGCGAGGCGAAGGAGGCGACGCTGCGCGAGCTCGCCGCCGAGCTCGGCATCGGCCTCGCCGACGTCATCGCCGTCGGCGACGGCGCCAACGATCTCGGCATGGTGCGCGCCGCGGGCCTCGGCGTCGCCTATCACGCCAAGCCGGCGCTCCGCGCCGAGGCCGATGCGGCGATCGACCACGGCGATCTCAGCGCGCTCCTCTTCCTCCAGGGCTACCGCCGGGACGAGTTCGCCGCCTGAGCGGAAGCCTGCCGATGGTACGTCGCCGCGCGGCGACGGATCGGACCTGCCGTCATCCTCGTTTCACGCCCCCGGGCGAGTTTCGGGCCGCGGCCGTGCGGCCCGCAGACAATGTCCCGGCAACGGAGGTTCGAATGGCCGAGAAGGACGAGGATCGCATCCGGGAGCGTGCCTACCGGATCTGGGAGGAGGAGGGGCGCCCCGAAGGGCGCCACGACGAGCACTGGCACCGCGCCGGCCGCGAGATGGGGGGCGAGGAGAAGGCGGTCGCGGCGGACGAGGCAAGGCCCGACGCGGGCGAGGCGGGCGGCCGGAGCGCGGCCGACCCAGGCGACGAAAGCGGCCGGGCCGCGGCGGCCTCGGACGCCCTGCCGGG
>NZ_SPKJ01000099.1 GCF_009866965.1 Propylenella binzhouense
CGGCTACCGTGGTGGCGGCGACCGCGAAGGCGGTGGCGGCGGCTATCGCGGCGGTGGCGGCGGCGGATATCGCAGCGGCGGTGGCGGCGGCTTCGGCGGCGGTGGTGGCGGAGGCTACGGCGGTGGCGGCGGTGGCCGCTCCTTCCAGGACCGCAGCGAGGCGCCGCGCGGCCCCCGGCAGACGGGAACGCTGAAGTTCTTCAACGCCGATCGCGGCTTCGGCTTCATCACGCCGGACGGCGGCGGCAAGGACGTCTTCGTCCATATCTCCGCGATGGAGCGCTCGGGTCTGCCCCAGGTTGCGGAGGGCGCGAAGCTCTCTTTCGAGACTCAGGACGACCGGCGGGGCCGCGGGCCCCAGGCCGTCAACCTGCAGGTCGCCGAAGAATAGACCGGCGCGTATCGGAATCGGAAACGGCGGGGCAGGACCCCGCCGTTTTCATTTGCATTCCGGTGTCGCGGATCGGCGCGCTTTGGTGAGAGGCGGCGCGCCGGACCCGGAGCCCGCTCAGGAGAGCGCGTTGCAGAAGCGCTGGATGCGCGCGCAGGATTCCTCCAGCACCTCCGTCGAGGTCGCATAGGAGATCCGGAAATTCGGGCCAAGCCCGAATGCGGCGCCGTGGACGACCGCGACCGCTTCGGCCTCGAGAAGCTCCGTCACGAAGTCCTCGTCGTTCGCGATCGTGCGGCCGGACGGGGCGCGCTTGCCGATCGTGCCGGCGCAGGACGGGTAGACGTAGAACGCGCCCTCCGGAAGCGGGCAGTCGAGGCCGCTCGCCTGGTTCAGCATCGACACCACCAGGTCGCGCCGCTCCTGGAACGCCTTGCGGCTGAACGCGACGAAATCCTGCGGCCCGGTGAGCGCCTCCACCGCGGCCCATTGCGCGATCGTGCAGGCGCCGGAGGTCTGCTGGCCCTGGATCATGGTCATCGCCTTGATGAGGACGTCCGGACCGGCGGCATAGCCGATCCGCCAGCCGGTCATCGCATAGGTCTTGGAGACGCCGTTCATGGTGAGCGTGCGGTCGTAGAGGCGCGGCTCGACCTCGGCGATCGTCGCGAACGGCTCGTCGGTGTAGAGCAGGTGCTCGTACATGTCGTCCGTGAGGATCCAGACCTGCGGATGCCTGAGCAGGACGTCGGCGAGCGCGCGCAGCTGCTCGGCCGAGTAGGCGGCGCCCGACGGGTTGGACGGCGCGTTGAAGATGAGCCACTTCGTCTTCGGCGTGATGGCGGCCTCGAGCGCCTCCGGGGTCAGCCGGAAGCCGGTCTCGATGGGGCATTCGACCGACCGCGCCTCGCCCCGGTTGAGCGCCACCATCTCCGGGTAGCTCACCCAGTAGGGCGCCGGGATCAGCACCTCGTCGCCGGGATTGAGCGTCGCGGCGAAGGCGTTGTAGAGGATCTGCTTGCCGCCGGTGCCGACGATCACCTGCTCCGGCCGGTAGTCGAGATTGTTCTCCTTGCGGAACTTGGCGGCGATCGCCTCGCGCAGCGGCACGATGCCCGGAACGGGCGGATACTTGGTCTCGCCGCGCCTGATCGCGTCGATCGCGGCCTGCTTGATGTTGTCCGGCGTGTCGAAGTCCGGCTCGCCGGCGCTGAGGTCCATCACCTTGCGCCCGGTCGCCCGGATGTCGCGCGCCTTCTGCGTCACGGCGAGCGTGGCGGAAGGCTTGACCCGCGAAAGATGGGCGGCAAGAAAACTCATCGGGAGACTCCGGAAGGCTCGTTTAGCAGGGTGAGCGGCGGCGGACCCTAGTTCCGACGCCACCCAGGCGCAAGGGTGCAGGCGCAAGGGCGCAGGCGCTCCGGTGCCGGCGGGAGGAGGCGCACATGAATCTGTGGTCGCTCGCGGCGCGGCGGCTCGAGACGCGCGGGCCGATCGGCGTGGCGCTGGTCGGCGCCGGCAAGTTCGCATCGATGTTCCTGGCGCAGCTGCCCGCGACGCCGGCGATCCGGATCGCCGCGATCGCCGACCTCGATCCGGCCCGCGCCCGGGCGCGGCTCCGCGAAATCGGTTGGGACGACGCGCGGATCGGCGCGGTGACCGTCACCGACGATGCGGCAGCGGCGATCGCCGCCGAGGGCGTCGAGATCGTCGTCGAGGCGACCGGCGATCCGGTCGCCGGCATCCGCCACGCGCTCGCCGCGATCGACGAGGGCCGCCATCTCGTCATGGTGAACGTCGAGGCGGACGCGCTCGCCGGTCCCGCGCTCGCCAGGCGGGCGGCTGCCGCCGGGCTCGTCTATTCGCTCGCCTATGGCGACCAGCCGGCGCTCGTCGCCGAGCAGGTCGACTGGGCGCGCGCCTGCGGCTTCGCGATCGTGGCGGCCGGCAAGGGCACCAAATATCTGCCGGCCTACCACGCCTCGACGCCCGACACGGTCTGGACCCATTACGGGCTGACCGCCGCGGAGGCGCGTGCCGCCGGCATGAACAGCCAGATGTTCAACTCGTTCCTCGACGGCACGAAGTCCGCGATCGAGATGGCCGCGGTCGCGAATGCCTGCGATCTCGCGGTTCCCGCTTCAGGGCTCGCCTTCCCGCCCTGCGGCGTCGACGACCTGCCGCATCTGATGCGGCCGAAGGCGGCGGGCGGATCGCTCGAGGCGGCCGGGACGGTCGAGGTCGTGTCCTCGCTCGAGCGGGACGGCCGCCCGGTCTTCCGCGACCTCCGCTGGGGCGTCTACACGGTGTTCGAGGCGCCGAACGACTATGCCGCCGCCTGCTTCCGCCAGTACGGGCTGAGGACCGACGACAGCGGCCGCTATGCGGCGATGTACCGGCCCTACCATCTGATCGGCCTCGAACTCGGGGTTTCGGTCCTCTCCGTCGCGCTCCGCGGCGAGCCGACCGGCTCTCCGCGCCTCTTCCGCGGCGACGTCACGGCGGTCGCGAAGCGGAACCTCGCTGCCGGCGAGCGGCTCGACGGCGAGGGCGGCTTCACGGTCTGGGGCCGCCTCGCGCCGGCGGAGGCGAGCGCCGCCGCCTCCGCGCTGCCGATCGGCCTCGCGAAGGACGTGCGGCTCGTCCGCGACGTCGCGGCGGGAAGCGTCGTCACGCTCGCCGACGTGGAACCCGTGCTCGACCCGCAGGCGCTGGCGATCCGGCGGGAGGCGCTCGCGCAAATCGCGGAGGCCGCTTCATGCTGACCCTTTTTTCGCAGCAGGATTCCGGCAATTGCTACAAGGTGCGCCTGCTCCTCGCTCATCTCGGGCACCCGTTCCGGATCGTCGACGTCGACGCGAATTCGGGCGTGACGCGGCAGGCGCCGTTTCTCGGCCTCAACCCGATCGGCAAGGTGCCGCTCCTCGCGTTCGACGACGGACGGTATCTCGCCGAATCCGGCGCGATCCTCCTTCACCTCGCGGAGGGGACGGCGCTCCTGCCCGGGGATCCGTTCGACCGCGCCAAGGCCTATGAATGGATGTTCTTCGAGCAGTACAGCCACGAGCCGGCGGTCGCGGTCCGGCGCTCGCTCCTGACCTATCCGGAGCGCGCCGGGGAGGCGACGCCGGAACGGCTCCGCGAGCTCCTCGAAGACGGCCGCCATGCGCTCGCGGTGATGGAGCGGCGGCTCCGGGAGGCGGACTGGCTCGCCGGCGACCGCTTCAGCGTGGCCGATATCGCCCTCTACGCCTACACCCACATGGCGGGCGAGGGCGGCTTCGTCCTCTCCGACTATCCGGGCGTGACGCGGTGGGTCGAACGGGTGGCGGGCCTGCCGGGGCATGTCGGGATCGGCTGGCGCCCGGATTGAGGCGGGCAGGCGCAGGGAGCATCGGCCTCCCCGTCGTGATCGCCGCCCCCTCCTTCGTCATCGCCCTCTCTCTCCGTCGTCATCGCCCCCCGGGGGCATCCTCCCCGTCGGCGCACCCCGAGGCATCCTCCCCGTCGTCATCGCCCTCTCTCTCCGTCGTCATCGCCGGACTTGATCCGGCGATCCAGGGCGAGCCCCCGGAGCCCGGCCGGGGAGCCTGGCCGCGCCCCCCCCGGGGGCATCCTCCCCGTCCGCGCACCCCCGGGGCATCCCTCTCGGGGCATCCTTTCCGTCGTCACCGCCGCCCCCTCCGTCGTCATCGCCGGACTTGATCCGGCGATCCACAGAACGGCCCAAGCGGACCGGGCGCCGCCGGATGCCCGGGTCGCGAGCCCGGGCAGGACGACAGGGCAAGCGGCGGGGCCTTGGAGCGGAACGAGCGGCAGGGTGCCGGAGCGGGACGGCGGCAGGCGCCGGAACAAGGCAGGTCGGCGGCCAGGGAGCCGATGCCGCGTCCCGCGCGTTCCATCCCCGGATCGAACGCAGGAGCTTTCGATGTCGACCCGATTTCGGATTGCGATGCTGATCTACGGGATGGTGAACGCGGTTCTCTTCGGCGCCGGGGTGATCGCGGTGCTGTCGGTGCCGGCCTGGGCGGAGGCCTGGAAGTACCTCATCCCGGCGGTCATCGTGGCGAGCCTGGTCCTGGCCGCACCGATCGCCTGGGTGATGGCGCCGTGGCTTCGCGCCCGCTACTGGCGGCCACGGGCGGAAGAGGAGACGGCGGGCGCCGGCAGCTACGCGGGCTGAGCCCGGCCGGCGGCGCTGCGGTCCGGCACGCCGCTGCGCCGGACCCGCCGCATGCGCGGGTTCAGACCGCGAGCGCGGCCGGCATGGGGATGGCGCCCACGTTCTTGGGCACCTGGTAGCCCTTCTGCACGGCCGGGCGTTCGACGATCCTCAGGTACCAGTCCCGCACCCGCGGAAACCGCCCGAGCTCGATGCCCTGCCATTCGAAGCGGGCGGCCCACGGCCAGATCGCCATGTCGGCGATCGAATAGTCGCCGGCGACGTAGTCGCGGCCGGTGAGCCGCGTGTCGAGCACCTGGTAGAGCCGCACGGCCTCCTTGGCGTAGCGCTCCTCCGCATAGGGCGCCTTGCCGCGGTTGTAGTGGAGGAAATGGTGCGTCTGTCCGAGCATCGGACCGAACCCGCCCATCTGCCACATCAGCCATTCCATGACCTGCCAGCGCAGCGCCGGGTCGGCCGGCATGAAGCGGCCGGTCTTCTCCGCCAGGTAGAGCAGGATCGCGCCCGATTCCATCAGGCTGATCCCGGTGTCGCGGTCGACGATCGCCGGGATCTTGTTGTTCGGCGAGATCGCCAGGAATTCCGGGCGGAACTGCTCCTCGTTGCCGATGTCGACCGGATGGACCTCGTACGGGAGCTCCATCTCCTCAAGCGCGATGGAGACCTTGCGGCCGTTCGGCGTGGTCCAGGTATAGAGATCGATCATGGTCCGGGCGCTGCCTCCGGTCAGGCGAAGCTGACGTTGACGATCTCGTAGGAGCGGGCCCCGCCCGGCGCGGCCACTTCCACCGTGTCTCCCTTCGCCTTGCCGATGAGCGCGCGCGCGATCGGGGACGAGATGGAGATCCGGCCGGCCTTCACGTCGGCCTCGACGTCGCCGACGATGCGGTACACCTTCTCCTCCTCGGTGTCCTCGTCGAGGAGGGTGACCTTGGCGCCGAACTTGACCGTGTCGCCGGAGAGCTTCGAGACGTCGATGACCTCTGCGCGGGAGAGCTTGTCCTCGATCTCCGCGATCCGGCCCTCGTTCAGGCTCTGCTGCTCCTTGGCAGCGTGATATTCCGCGTTCTCCGAGAGATCGCCATGCGAGCGCGCTTCCGAGATCGCCTGGATGATGCGCGGACGTTCCTCTGCCGTGAGCCGCTTCAGCTCGGCCTCGAGCTGGGCGTAGCCGTTGGCGGTCATCGGAACCTTTTCCATTCTCAACCTCCAGACCCGCACGCGGCGGGCAGACAATAAGAAGGCGCCCCTGCACCTTCATGCGGGGGGCCCGAAGCCTTGTCAGGCCGCCGCGAAGTAGGATTGCAGCGGCTTCACCTCAAGTCTGCCGTTCAACAGCGCCTCGATCCCGAGGGCGGCCGCAACCGCACCGGCCAAGGTCGTGTAGTAGGGGACCTTGTGCAGCAGGGCCGCACGCCTGAGCGAACGGCTGTCGGCGAGAGCCTGCAGGCCTTCCGTGGTGTTGAAGACCAGCTGCACCTCGCCGTTCTTGATAGCATCAACGATATGCGGACGCCCTTCAAGGACCTTGTTGACCTTGTCGCAGGCGATGCCCTGGGCGGCGAGATAGCGCTGCGTGCCTGCCGTCGCGATGATGCGGAAGCCGAGCTGCGCCAGCTTGCGGACCGGCTCCACGATCTTCGGCTTGTCGCCGTCGCGGACCGACACGAAGACGGTGCCGCCGGTCGGCACCTGCGTGCCGGAGCCGAGCTGGCTCTTGGCGAAGGCGATCGGGAAGGACCTGTCGAGCCCCATCACCTCGCCGGTCGAGCGCATTTCCGGGCCGAGGACGGTATCGACGCCGGGGAAGCGCGCGAACGGGAAGACCGCTTCCTTCACCGCGATGTGGTCGAAGCGCGGAGGCTTCAGCCCGAATCCCGCGAGCGGCTCGCCCGCCATGACGCGGGCCGCGATCTTCGCGATCGGCAGGCCGATCGTCTTGGCGACGAAGGGTACCGTGCGCGATGCGCGCGGGTTGACCTCGAGCACGTAGATCTCGCCGTCCTTGACGGCGTACTGGACGTTCATCAGGCCGCCCACGGCGAGGCCCCGCGCCAGGAGCTCGGTCTGCCGCTCGAGCTCCGCGATGATCGCGGGGGAAAGCGAATGCGGCGGCAGCGAGCAGGCCGAATCGCCGGAATGGATGCCGGCCTCCTCGATATGCTCCATGATGCCGCAGACGAAGACGTCCGTGCCGTCCGCGAGCGCGTCGACGTCGACCTCGATCGCGTCGGCGAGATAGCTGTCGATGAGGACGGGCGAGGTGCCGGAGACGACCACGGCGTCCGTCATGTAGCGCTCGAGCTGCGCCGGTTCGCGCACGATCTCCATCGCCCGTCCGCCGAGCACGTAGGAGGGCCGGATGACGACCGGATAGCCGATCCGTTCGGCGATCGCGCGCGCCTCCGCGGCCGAGCGGGCGATGCCGTTGTTCGGCTGGCGCAGCCCGAGCCGCTCGAGAAGCGTCTTGAAGCGGTCGCGATCCTCGGCGAGGTCGATCGCGTCCGGAGACGTGCCGAGGATCGGCACCTGCGCCTCCTGCAGCGCGCCGGCGAGCTTCAGCGGCGTCTGCCCGCCGAACTGCACGATCACGCCGTGCACGGTCCCGTTCGACTGTTCGGTGCGGATGATCTCGAGCACGTCCTCCGCCGTCAGCGGCTCGAAATAGAGCCGGTCGGAGGTGTCGTAATCCGTCGAGACGGTCTCCGGATTGCAGTTCACCATGATCGACTCGTAGCCGGCGTCGGCGAGCGCGAAGGCCGCGTGGCAGCAGCAATAGTCGAACTCGATGCCCTGGCCGATTCGGTTCGGCCCGCCGCCGAGAATGATGATCTTCCTGCGGTCGGAAGGCGCCGCCTCGTCCTGCGGGGTTCCGGTAAAGGGCGCCTCGTAGGTGGAATACATGTAGGCCGTCGGCGACGCGAACTCCGCGGCGCAGGTGTCGACCCGCTTGAAGACCGGGTGGACGCCGAGACGCCCGCGGTGGGCGCGCACGTCCGCTTCGCTCGCCCCCGAGAGCTTCGCGAGCCGCGCGTCGGAGAAGCCCATCGCCTTCAGCTTCCGCATGAGCCCCGGCGTCGGGGGCAGCCCGTGCTCCCGCACGCGCGCCTCCGCTTCCACGATGCCGGCGATCTCCCGGATGAACCAGGGGTCGATATGGCAGGCGCCGTTCACCTCCTCGACGGAGGTGCCGAGGCGGAGCGCCTGCGCCACGGTGAGGAGCCGGTCGGGCCGCGGCGCGGCGAGGGCGGCGCGGATGGCGTTCTTGTCGTCGCCCTGGCCGAGCCCCGCGATCTCGATCTCGTCGACCCCGCTCAGCCCGGTCTCCAGCCCCCGGAGCGCCTTCTGGAGCGATTCCTGGAAGGTGCGGCCCATCGCCATCACCTCGCCGACGGACTTCATCGAGGTGGTGAGCGTCGGCTCCGCCCCGGGGAACTTCTCGAACGCGAAGCGCGGGATCTTGGTGACGACGTAGTCGATCGTCGGCTCGAAGGCGGCGGGGGTGGCGCCGCCGGTGATGTCGTTCTCGAGCTCGTCGAGCGTGTAGCCGATGGCGAGCCTCGCCGCGACCTTGGCGATCGGGAAGCCGGTCGCCTTGGAGGCGAGGGCGGAGGAGCGCGAGACGCGCGGATTCATCTCGATCACGACCATGCGGCCGTCGGCCGGGTTGATGGCGAACTGCACGTTCGAGCCGCCGGTCTCGACCCCGATCTCCCGCAGCACGGCGATCGAGGCGTCGCGCATGCACTGATATTCCTTGTCGGTGAGGGTCAGGGCCGGCGCGACGGTGATGGAATCGCCCGTATGGATGCCCATCGGGTCGATGTTCTCGATCGAGCAGATGATGATGCAATTGTCGTCGCGGTCCCGGACGACCTCCATCTCGTACTCTTTCCAGCCGAGGACGGATTCCTCGATCAGCACCTCGCTCGTGGGCGAGGCGTCGAGCCCGCGCTCGATGATCTCGAGGAACTCCTCGCGGTTATAGGCGATGCCGCCGCCCGTGCCGCCGAGCGTGAAGGAGGGCCGGATGATCGCGGGCAGGCCGATCTGCTCAAGCCCGGCAAGCGCTTCGGGCAGCGAATGGGCGAGGGCCGAGCGCGGGGTGGCGAGCCCGATCTTCGTCATCGCCTCGCGAAACTGCTCGCGGTCTTCCGCCTTGTCGATCACCTCGGCCCGCGCGCCGATCATCTCGACCCCGAACTGCTCCAGCACGCCCATCTTGTTGAGCGACAGCGCGCAATTGAGCGCGGTCTGGCCGCCCATGGTGGGCAGCAGCGCGTCCGGACGCTCCTTCTCGATGATCTGCGCCACGATCTCCGGCGTGATCGGCTCCACATAGGTGGCGTCCGCCATCTCCGGGTCCGTCATGATCGTGGCCGGATTGGAGTTCACAAGGATGATGCGGTAGCCTTCCGCCCGCAGGGCCTTGCAGGCCTGCGTGCCGGAATAATCGAACTCGCAGGCCTGGCCGATGATGATCGGGCCGGCGCCGATGATGAGGATCGAGGAGATGTCGGTGCGTTTCGGCATGAGCGCTCGCGCGTCGGGGCACCCCGGGCGCGGCAGCGCCAGGCCGGATTGCCGTGGAGTAGAATAGGGCTAGGCGCGCCTTATAGGAGAAAACCCCGAAGGTGCAAACCCTGCTCGGAGCCGCCGGAAGAGCGCTTCCGGCCCCGCGTCGACACCATCCGCGCGGCTGCCGTTCCGCGGGAAATGCCGGCGCGGCGCGTGCGCAGCGCGATTGCGACGGCCCCGTCCGGCCGTTCATATCGGTAGGCCACGGTCATTCGTCGAGCGGAGAAACCGGAAGATGACGGACGGAGACGCGATTCGCCTCCTCGCGCAGAGGCTTCTCGACATGGGCGTGAAGGACATCCCCGCGCGGGAGCGCCGCGTCCTCGAGCGGGCGGCGAAGCGGCTCGCCGTCTCCCGCAACGTCAACCGCGAGTTCGATCAGCGCCTCACCTTCGGCGAGCGCCTGGCGGACCGGGTCGCCGCGATCGGCGGATCGTGGCGCTTCATCATCGCGTTCGGCGCGGTCATCGTGGTGTGGGTGATCGTCAATTCGGCGCTGCTGGCGAGGCTCGGCACCGGCTTCGATCCCTATCCGTTCGTCTTCCTGAACCTGCTTCTCTCGCTGCTCGCAGCCGTTCAGGCTCCTGTCATCATGATGTCGCAGAACCGGCAGGCGGCCAAGGATAGGCTTGCTGCGGCGCTCGATTACGAGGTGAACCTCAAGGCCGAGATCGAGATCGCGGCGCTCCACGAGAAGCTCGACCGGATGCGGATGGCGGAGACCGCGGAACGGCTCGAGCGCATCGAGAGAAGCCTGGGCGGGACGGGCGGACCGGCGCGGCGCGGTCCCTAGTTTCGCCGCAGGACGGGGTTTCCGTGGGGCGGCGGCTGAAACCTCGGACCGGTTTGAAGCTTATCTTGCTTGTACGTGCCCGGAGGAGACGGAGGCGAGGATGCGTTGGCAGGGGCGGCGCCAGAGCGGCAACATCGAAGACGTGCGCGGCCGCGGCGGCGGCGGGTTCCGGATCCCGATCGGCTATGGCCGCGGCGGCGGCATGGTGCGGCGCGCGGGCGGCGGCGGCATCGGCATGCTCATCCTGGTGGTGGTCCTGATGCTCGTCTTCGGGGTCAATCCGATGGAGCTCCTCCAGGAGGGCGGCGGCTCGATCTCCGTGCCGGGCGAAACGCGGCAGGCCGGCACGCGGACCGGCGGCGAGGCGGCGGGCGAGGGCAGCGACGAGGCGCGCGCCTTCGTGGCGACGGTGCTCGCCGAGACCGAGGACACCTGGGACGCGATCTTCGCCCAGGCCGGCGCCACCTATCGCGATCCGACGCTCGTGCTGTTCACCGGCCAGGTGCGCTCCGCCTGCGGCTTCGCGGACGCCGCGGTCGGGCCGTTCTACTGCCCGAACGACCAGAAGATCTATCTCGACCTCGCCTTCTACGACGAGCTGCGCAGCCGCTTCCGCGCGCCGGGCGATTTCGCCGAGGCCTACGTGCTCGCCCACGAGGTCGGCCACCACGTCCAGAACCTGATCGGCATCCTGCCCGAGTTCGCCCGCGCCCGGGCGCAGGCGAGCGAGCGGGAGGCGAACGCGATGTCCGTCCTCGTCGAGCTGCAGGCCGACTGCTTCGCCGGCATCTGGGCCAACCGCACCGGCAAGAAGGGCATCCTCGAGGAAGGCGACATCGAGGAGGCCCTCAACGCCGCCTCGCAGATCGGCGACGACATGATCCAGAAGCGCGGCCAGGGCCATGTCGTGCCGGACAGCTTCACCCACGGCTCGTCGGCGCAGCGCGTGCGCTGGTTCCGCCAGGGCTACGAGACGGGCGACCTCGACGCCTGCGACACCCGCACCGCCTCGGCGCGGTAGGGCGGCCGGTGATCAGGCGGGCGGTCGTCCTCGCCGCCGCGCTCGCCGGCGGCCTCGCGACCTCGCAGTTTCCCGAATTCGCGCAGCAGTACCGGCAGCGCCTCGGCGGCGCGCTCGACGAGATCCGCCAGGTCGTCGCCGATCTCGACGCCGATGCCGGCCGCAACCGGCTGACCCGCGAGGAGGCGCTTAGGAGCTACGGCTCGGAGCCGGGCTTCCTGCGCGATCGCGGCCTGACCATGGCGGGCGTCGTGCGCCGCTACGAGACCCTCATGCGCCAGCGCGAGGACATGGAGGCCGTGCCGCCCGCCCTGCGCCCCGTGATCGTGCTGCGCTCGCCCGATGCGCGGGTGGTGGAGGGCGCCTGGGCGGATTTCGAGCCGGCCGTGCCGGTGACCGCGGCGGGCTTCCTGTGGGCGGCGCTCGGCCTTCTCGCCGGCGCGCTTTTCGCCTGGCTGCTGCTGCTCCCGTTCCGGCGGCGCAAGCGGATGCCGGCGGTCGAGCGCTGAAGGACGGCGGCCCGAAGCGTGCCGACCTTCGAAGGGGCTCAGTTCCGGAAGATGCCGTCGCCGATCTGGTCGATCATCTGCCGCGCCTTGCGGATGGCGAAGGACGCCGCCTCGTCCTCCGAATCGAGAATGTCGGCGCGGACGAGATGGTGCTCCTTCGTCTCGCCGTCGATCTCCTTGGTGATGGTGGCGGCCAGGCGGAACTGGCCGCCTTCCGGGATCGGCGTAGCGCGGATCGTGTAGTCGCGGTAGCTCTCCTCCGCCGCGACGCGCGGGGCGGGCGGCTCGCTCGGGCCGCCGCCGCCGAAGAGGCGCCTCAGGAACGACATCAGCTGTCGAGGAAGCTGCGCAGCTTCCGCGAACGGCTCGGATGCTTGAGCTTCCGGAGCGCCTTCGCCTCGATCTGCCGGATGCGCTCGCGGGTGACCGAGAACTGCTGCCCGACCTCCTCGAGCGTATGGTCGGTGTTCATGCCGATGCCGAAGCGCATGCGCAGCACGCGCTCCTCGCGCGGGGTGAGCGAGGCGAGCACCCGCGTCGTCGTCTCCCGGAGGTTCGACTGGATCGCGGCGTCGATCGGCAGGATCGCGTTCTTGTCCTCGATGAAGTCGCCGAGATGGCTGTCCTCCTCGTCGCCGATCGGCGTCTCGAGGCTGATCGGCTCCTTGGCGATCTTCAGCACCTTGCGGACCTTCTCGAGCGGCATCTGCAGCTTCTCGGCAAGCTCCTCCGGCGTCGGCTCGCGGCCGATCTCGTGCAGCATCTGGCGCGAGGTCCGGACGATCTTGTTGATCGTCTCGATCATGTGCACCGGGATGCGGATGGTGCGGGCCTGGTCGGCGATCGAGCGCGTGATCGCCTGCCGGATCCACCACGTGGCGTAGGTCGAGAACTTGTAGCCGCGGCGATACTCGAACTTGTCGACCGCCTTCATCAGGCCGATATTGCCTTCCTGAATGAGATCAAGGAACTGCAGGCCGCGGTTCGTGTACTTCTTCGCGATCGAGATGACGAGCCGGAGGTTCGCCTCGACCATCTCCTTCTTCGCCTGCCGCGCCTCGCGCTCGCCCTTCTGGACCTTGAGCACGATGTCGCGGAACTCCTTGATCTGCAGGCCCGTCGCCGCCGCGAGCTCGTGGATCTCCGACCGGATGGTCTGGATCGTGTCGCGCTCGGCCTGGCAGAAGTCGCGCCAGCCGGGGGAGGTCAGCCGGGCGACCCGGCGCGTCCATTGCGGGTCGAGCTCGTTGCCGCGGTAATGCGCGAGGAATTCCTGCCGGTCGACGCCGTAGCTCTCGCCGAGCCGCATCAGCTTCGCGTCGAACGAGATCAGCCGCTTGTTGATGTCGTAGAGCTGCTCGACGAGCGAATCGATCCGGTTCTGGTTGAGCGAGAGGCTCTTCACGTCCGCGATCACCTCGTCGCGGAGCTTGCGGTAGCGCTTCTCCTCGTTGGGCGAGAGGGTGCGGTTCTGCAGCGCCTCCTGGACCATCTGGTCCTGCAGCTTGCGGAGCCGGCGATAGGCGTCGGCGATCCGGTCGAAGGTCTCCACGACCTTCGGCTTGATCTCCGCCTCCATGGCCGCGAGCGAGACGTTCGATTCGTAATCGTCCTCGTCCTCGCCGTCGCCTTCCTTCTCGGCCATCGGCGGCTGCTCGATCTCGTCGGATTCCGCCGGCTCGACGGTCCGGTCGGCGTCGGGGCCGGAATAGGTCGCCTCGAGGTCGATGATGTCGCGCAGCAGCAGGTCGCCGTTGTTCAGCTCGTCGCGCCAGATGATGATGGCCTGGAAGGTGAGGGGGCTCTCGCAGAGACCCGCGATCATCGCCTCGCGGCCGGCCTCGATGCGCTTCGCGATGGCGATCTCGCCTTCGCGGGAGAGGAGCTCGACCGAGCCCATCTCGCGCAGGTACATCCGCACCGGATCGTCGGTGCGGTCGGTCGGCTCGCGGGTCTTGGTCTTCTTGGCGACCGCGGTGCTGCCCGCCTCGACGAGGTCGCGCGCCTCCTCGTCCTCGCCGTCGTCCTCCGCCGGCTCGGGCTCGGCCTCTTCGGCCTCGTCCGATTCCACCACATTGATGCCCATGTCGGAGAGCATCGACATGGTGTCCTCGATCTGCTCGGAGGTGACCTCCTCGGAAGGCAGGACGGCGTTCAGCTCGTCGACGGTGACGTAGCCGCGCTTCTTCGCCTCCTTGATCATCCGCTTGACGGCGGCGTCGGAGAGATCGAGAAGCGGTCCGTCCTGGCTCGGCGCCTCCGGGGTCTGATCCTTCGTCTCGACGGTGTTCGGTGCGTTCGCTGCCATACGTCTCACGTCTCCGTGGCCGCGCGCGCCGCGGCCCGAATCCACTTGCCACAATTGCGGCCGATTCTGGCGAAAGGCCCTGAAGGGCCGATTAACCACGCCCTGCGCGCTTCCGCCTGCAATCGTCCGTCGGCCCGGCATTCCGGGCTCGCTTCTCGTCTCAGCGCCGGATCACGGCCTCTTGAACGGGTGCACGATGCCGATCTCCCCCGGCTCCTCTTGACTGTCCGGATGGAGATTGCGCACATCCTGCTCCTGGATATCGCGCAGCCGATCGAGATGGAAGTCACTCGTCTCGTGCGCGAGCGCCATAGCAGCTGCTTGACGCTCGATAGATAGAATGGCGGCCCGCTCGCGCAAGTGGGCCGCATCATCCCAGATGAGAGCGGCACGGTCCGGATCGCCTGCCGGTCCGACTTCACCGAGGCCGCTCGCGCGGAGCTTGTCGAGCACGGCGGCGAGCGCGGCGCCGTGCCCCTCGCGCTCGATCCGTTCGCGCAGCGCGCCGAAGCGGGTCTCCGGCGCCTCTCCGAGCGCGGTGGCGAGGGCGCCGGCGAGGGCGTCGAGCTCCGCGGTGCCGAACCTCAGCTCCGCCAGGCGCTCCAGCCGATCCGCCGCAATCTCGGGGTGGCAGACCAGGCCGCCGATGAGCACGGCCTCGCCGATGCTCGGCGCGGCGGCGCGCACGGCCGCCCGCTTCACGAGCCGGTGGGCGAGCAGGCTCGCCGACGGCGCCTCGTCGGCGCCGGTGCCCAAGGGGCCGAACCGGCGCTGGT